>CAKUWD010000362.1 GCA_934699065.1 uncultured Treponema sp. | reverse complement strand
GTTGATTTGTGTACCGATTTACTTTTAATGTTTGCCCTTCTGATTTTTGTAAAGCCCCAGCTGCTTATGAAAAATTTTCTGAGTGGTGTAACGGCAAGCATCAGCGGGATTAATTTTTCATTCTTCTATTACAGCTCGACTCCTGAGGTTCCGCAGGATATTCTTGATAAGAGAAACTTTATATTTATTGTGCTTGCGGGACTGTTCTTAATTTTGAAAATCTTTATTTCGCTTTCGTGTAGAAAAAACAGAAAGGCAGTTACCGCGCTTTTATTCATAATGCTGACAGCTGTTTTTTTCTTGATTCAGGAAAAGTTTATAATCTTCCTTGCCATTCTTTTGCTGGTTCTGCTTACCATGCAGTTTTCAATGGGATTTTCTGCAAGAGTGGTGAGGGTAAAAGCCGTGTTCTTTGTACTCTTTTCTATTGTATTCTATCTTGTGATTCATATTACGCTTTATGATGAATTTGCAAAACAGGTTAGAGAAATGCTTAATATTATGAAGCTGCCGGTAAAGTGGTGGTAGGGGCCATACTCCACAGCAGCAATTATTGTACACTATATAACAAATCCTCGTAGCTTGGGAATGGCTTGTACTCTTCGCCGAGGAGTGGTTCAATCTGGTCGGCGATGGCACGAACTTCTTCCATTGCAGGAATTACAACTTTTGCGTAAGCGTGAGCTCTCTGCATGAGGTCTGCGATGGCGCGGGTTTCTTCGTGCTTTGCAGCCAGGGCATCTGCCTTGTTTGAAAGATCGTTTACCAGAGTGTTGAGTTTTTCCATGAGCTTGAGGCCGGCGTCGCACATTGTCATAACGCGCTGCATCTTGAACTCCGTATCTGCAAGTACGTTCAGGTATTTAAATGCTGCAGGAATGATGTCTTTGTGAACCATCTCCAGCATGGTGTTTGATTCAATGTTTACAACCTGGCAGTATTTTTCGAGTTTGATGTCGTAGTGACTCTTCATTTCTTCTGGTGTGTATATGCCAAGTTTTGTGAAGAGGTCGATATTTTTCTGGTCAATGTAGTGCTCAATTGCCTTTGGTGTTGTGCGGTAATTTTTAAGACCACGTTTTTCTGCTTCTTCAATCCATTCCTGGCCATAGCCGTTTCCGTTGAAGAGGATACGCCAGTGAGCTGTGATTTCGCGCTTAATGAGCTTTTGAAGATCTTCGTCAAAGTTCTTAGACTGTTCCAGTTCATCAGCAAAGGCACGGAGTGAATCTGCCAGAATTGCGTTCATTATTGTATTTGGTCCGCTGATAGAAAGAGCAGAACCTACAGAACGGAACTCAAAACGGTTACCTGTAAAGGCAAAAGGTGAAGTTCTGTTGCGGTCTGTAGAATCCTTTGGAATTGGAGGAAGAACGTCTACACCAATTGTAAGTTTCTGGCCCTTTTTGCCGTCGTAGTCTGTGCCGTCTTTGATTGCTTTGAGAACGGCATCCAGTTCATCACCAACGAAAACCGAAATAATTGCAGGAGGAGCTTCGTT
>CAKUWD010000361.1 GCA_934699065.1 uncultured Treponema sp. | reverse complement strand
AGAGCCATGATTATAGAATGTATCGCCAAAACCAAGTACACGGAAATTATTCATTCCCTTAGACGCAAGTAGTCCTGACAGATATTCACCTATTCCACCGATAATAACGCCATCTTCTACAAAGACAACTCCATCATATTTCAAAGCAAGATCAAGAAAATAATTTTCATCAAAAGGCTTTATAAAACGAAGCAGATAAACATCTGCATATCCGCCATCAAGCAGAACTGCACGTACAGCTTTCTGAACTTCGCTATACATTCCACCGGTTGCAACAATAAGGATTTTTTTCTTTTTAGCTTCAAGTTCAGCTTCGCTTATATTTTCAATTACAAATTCAGTACAAGGAATAAATATACCTCTTCCAAGTTCAACTGGAGAACTCATCTGAGGTACTTCTGTAGGACAGGTTAATTTTGGATATCTTATTACAACTGAAGTACCATGCTCTACTGCCCATTCAAAACAAAGCTTTAAATCAGCAGCACTAGAGACTGTCATTAGTTCAAGTTCCGGAATCGGGCGGAAAAGCGCAATATCATAAATTCCCTGATGAGTTACACCATCACTTGGAACAGCACCGGCACGGTCAAGCATAAAAACAGCATGAGATTTCTGTAAAGCAATATCGTGAATCATCTGATCTACTGAACGCTGAATAAAAGTTGAATAAATGCAAACTACAGGTACTTTACCGCCTTTGCTTAATCCGCCGGCAAAGGTTACTGCATGTTCTTCTGCAATTCCAACATCAAAAAAACGATCTGGAAATTTATGAGAAAAAGCTGAAAGTCCTGTTCCCTTAGCCATTGCTGCAGTAATTGTAACGATATCTTTATTTTTTTCACCTTCTTCAATAATCAGGTTACTGAATATTTCTGTAAAACTTTCTGCGTCAAATTTTTCTACTGTACCATCACTTGTTTGAAACGGACCTATACCATGAAATAATTCAGGATGATTTTCTGCTGGACTATAACCGCGGCCTTTTTTTGTAACAACATGAACAACAACCGGTCTGTGTAAATTACTAACACGTTTTAACTGCTTTTCAAGAGCAGCTTCATTATGTCCGTCTAATGGACCTACATATTCAAAACCAAAATCTACAAAGAGATTATTTGTAAGAAACAAACCTTTTATAGCACGTTTTATTCTGAAAATTAATTTTTCTAGTCTTTGCCCGAAATATGGAATTTTATCAATTGCTTTATCAACTTTATATCTGAAGGATTGATATCCGGCAGTCATTGTAAGACGGCTAAGATATCTTGAAACTGAACCTGTATTGTGATCGATTGACATCTGATTATCATTTAAGATAACTATTAGATTCTTACAAAGCTGTCCTGCATGAGAAAGTCCTTCAAAAGCCATTCCGCCAGTAAGAGCTCCATCACCAATTACAGCAATAACCTTCCCTTTATCACCATTCAGTTCACGAGCTGTAAGAAGTCCCAAAGCTGATGAAATAGATGTGTAAGAATGTCCGTTTATAAAGTAATC
>CAKUWD010000360.1 GCA_934699065.1 uncultured Treponema sp. | reverse complement strand
CATATAAGTTTTTTCACGTTTAGCAGAGCGGCCTGCTACAATTTTATCATCCTGTATGAGAAGACCATCATCAATTATGGCATGAATGCCGTATTGCTCAGCAAGAAGCTTTGAGCGGAAAGATTTTCCAGTTCCACTTTCACCAACCAGAGCATAAACCTGTACATGCTTAAATAAATCTAAAATGTCTGACAGTTTCTTTCCCATAAAAATTATTATAAACCAGGATTTTTAATTTCACAATATTTAAGGGCCTGAATAAAGTCAGAAGAAAGACTTATTTTTATTTCAGGAGGAAGATTAAGTGGATTATCAGATGGAAAAGAAAGACTGAAAGCCTGCAGATAAAATTCTCGCTTAAAGTCTTTTTGTTTCTGGCCTCCATAAGCAGTATCACCTGCTAAAGGATGCTTATGAAGGGCACTTTGTGCCCGAATCTGATGTTTACGGCCGGTTTTAATTGAGTATTCTATGAGAGTAAAACTTTTATCATTATGCTTTCCAATTGCAACTGGAATGGCTTGAGTTTCTGCTTTTAATCCGTCTTCATTTTCTTCTACAGTAAAAAAGCCTTCAGAAGAAGTACTTTCTGAATCAGAAAGAAAATCCTGCCAGATTTCCTTTTCTTTTAGTTCGCCCTGAGCCAGACCATAATACTGTTTATGAATTGTATGATTTTTTATACCCTCAGAAAACCAGCGGGCTCCTTCAATACTCTTAGAAAAAACAAGCAGACCTGCTGTTCTGCGGTCTAATCTATGCAGGGGACCGGGTTTGAAAGAAAGAGATTTTTCAAGTTTGTTATTATTTGAGCAATTGCAAGACTCTTTATTTTCCAGATAGAAAAGTACATCTTTATAAATACCATCTTCCTTACCGTGAACAGTACGATCATAGGGTTTATCAATAATTAATAGATGTTCATTTTCAAAAACAATTTTTAATTTTGAATTATTAAAGGTGTTTGCTTGAACAGTCTCAGAGAGTTTTGGATTTGGTTCTGATTTTAGAATGAATTCAGCAATCGAAATTACATCACCTTCTTCAACACGAGCTTCTGGCTTTGCTTTTTTATGATTAAGCTTTATAAGGCCTTTTCGCAGGAGTTTATAAATCTCTGTAAGGGGAGTGTTATTGAGAAATATCCTGATAATTTTATCTAGTCTTCGCCCTTTATCATCAGGACCAGCTGTAAAATCCTTAAATTCCATCTTATATTAAGTATATTCATTTTTCGAAAATCTACTAGTAAATTTAGCATTTCAGTGATATTATATTATAAATTTTTTTAATTGGAATTATATGTCACCGACTTATTCATTTATAGAGCAGCTTAAACTTTTTATGCATAATCCGATTTTGCTGTCATGTATTTTCAGCTGGCTCGGTGCTCAATTTATAAAAGCTGCCATAAAATTAATATATGGAAAAATTCATTCTATTGGTGAACTTTTTGAAGTAATGGTATGGCGCACAGGTGGAATGCCTTCAAGCCATTCAGCACTGGTT
>CAKUWD010000359.1 GCA_934699065.1 uncultured Treponema sp. | reverse complement strand
AAGAAGACGTTCCAGATAAGAAACATATTCGATAATTTTCTGTTCTGTAAAATTTATAAATGCCGGCATTTCCAGGAATTGAACATTTTTAGAAAAATAATAAGTGCTGTCGCCGGCAGGGCAATAAACTATTGAAGGAGTTGTTGTTGAATGACAATAATCAGACAGGGTACTGTTTCGTACAGAATCAAAAATCTGCTTATCCGAAATAACCACATCTGGTGCAAGCCGGTCTTCTTCTGTTTTTATAGAATCATAAACTGCGGTCTCTCCAAGCCACTCGAGCTTTTTTGATTTGAGAATGATTTCTTTTAAAACTGAACGGATAACAGCCGAAGAAGCGGCAACAAAAACTCGAATCACAATTCCTCCAGAAGACTGTCATTTGAATAATCAACAAGCGTCATAGCATCTACAAGAATTCTCATTCTGTTATTTTCAAATGCACAAGCCAGAATACCAAACTGCTTAAAACCATCTGAATAATAGTCTGAAAGCAGTCTGAAACTTTTTAGAGGAACAGTACACACTTTACATTCTTGCGTAGTTACAATTGAAATCTGATTATTATTTTCGTCTTTTAAAACTATAAGTGTTTTTACATGCGTAGGTCGCGGATACTGGCTAAAGCCCGCCGCAATATCATCAAAATCAAAAACTCCAGAATTTTCGTTATGCATAAAACCAACCTGAACGTCTTTTACACCAACGGCAGATTGTACATATTCATTGGGAATAAGAAAATCAATTTGAGAATATGAAATGCAAATGAAGGTATCAGGCTGCTGCAATTTCTTTTCCTACTTTTTCAATGATAGCCTGAATATTCATAACAAAAACCTCTTCACCATCAACCTTCAGAGTTCCGTCATAATACTCAGAAAGCTCAGACTCATTAAAATGAACAACATCTTTCTCTGATGCTGTAAAGAAGTCTTTTACATCTGTAATTCGGAGGCAGCTGTGACTTTCGTCATTCAAAACAATAAACAAAAGTGATTTGGGAGCATCATACCCTTCAAGAGTAGCCGGATTTATTACTACGTAAGGGTCACCGTAACGGTTAAGAATTCCATCAACATAAGAAGGAACAAAGGGGAGCGGAAAAACAGTTGCATCACGTAAAATTTCACGAACTGTTTCTGCCGGAATTGCAAATCGTTTTTCACCTATTGTAAAAATAAGCCAGATTGATTTACTTTTTTTTTCTTCTTTTACTTCTTTTTCAGAAGCTGCATTTTTAATAAGTGATAAAATCTCTTCTGCCATAATATTCTATTATACAGCCTAAATATTAAAATCAGCAAGAAAAAAAGATACCCCGGGTATGAGCCGGGGTATACCAATAGACGGCAAGCAAGGCCTGCCTCTGAGTCATTCTTTCGATTTTAAGCTTTCACTTCAACACGGTTAAGGTGCCAGATGTCGCGAACATAATCTTCGATTGTGCGGTCGCTTGAGAACTTGCCGGCGTTGGCAATGTTCTTGAGAGCCATCTTAGCCCAGCCCTTCTTATCCTGATAAGCCTCTGCGATG
>CAKUWD010000358.1 GCA_934699065.1 uncultured Treponema sp. | reverse complement strand
AGCTGCTGAACAGACTAAACAGCATGATGAAGAAATCAAGAAAGAAGAAGGTAAACTCGCGGAACGTTACAACAAAGTTATGCCGGTTGTAAAACGTTATCTGGATTCAATTGGTTTTGAACTGCCCCCTGAGGAAAGCATTTTCTTTATGCAGATTGATGACAATACTGGTAAATGGAAATATGGAATGACCTGTATTTCAAAATATACAGCCGCTGTAGAAAATCCTGATTTTATTAGTGAAACTTTTAATGGTAATTATGTAAAAGATAGTTATAAATACATACTTCAAGAAAAAATTCTTACACGGGATGGTACAGATGGTGTTCTTCTTACAGCTGATGGAAAAGCGTATATAGGAGGGCTTACCCCAGCAGCAAATTTCTACTGGCATACAGAATCGGGTGACACTATAGATAAAGCTTTTAATCTTCCAATCAATAATGTACTTGCAGTAGGAAATATTAAAAATCAGCTTTTATGTGGTATTCATATAAGTGATTTTGAATGTACTAACAAAGATAATATTTGTTATGTAAATGATAAAAAAAATGGTAATTTTCAATTTACAAATTCAGCGGCTAAAAAGGATTTTTATTTTGCTGACGCTTTCCCAAAAAGTACAAAAAGATTGTTTATTCTTCCTAATGATGAATACGAAAAGAAAAATACTGTAGTCTTAGGCGGCAGCTTTAGTAAGTATTCAGACCTTAGATTTGTCTTCTGTGGTTTCGACAAAATAATACATGAAAAGTGGTTTACTACAGAAAGATACTGGTCAATTTTCGAAAAAGATACACATGGTACATTTATCTGCCCATCTGCTGACTGCGATATTCTTAATGAAAAATATCTTGCTGGCCGCAGCGGTAACTTTGCAGAACGCAACTGGGAACTGAAAGTCGGTACAACAATTCAGAATGCTGTTTCTCCAGCAGAAGCCGCAAAGCAGGAATCAGAAAATATAAGCGCTGTATTAGAAGCAAATGCTATGGCCGAAGTTAATGCAAAGCTTTCTGAGAAGAGAGAAGAACTCAGCAAACTGGAAGCCGCTCTTGCCGCAAAGAAAGCAGAAGTTGCTTCACTTGGAATGGACGCTCAGGCAATCGTAAAGAAAGCCGCTCTTAACAAAGAAATCAAAGATCTTGAGCCGAAGGTTGAGGCATTGAAAGCAGAAATCGAAAAATTGAGTAAATAGGAGAATCATATATGAAATGCAATAACTGTGGCGCTGAAGTTGCTGATGGAATGAAATTTTGTGGAGATTGTGGAGCGCCTGTTCCACAGGTCAAAAAGTGTATATCTTGTGGAGCAGATATTTCTCTAAAAATGAAGTTCTGTCCTGAATGCGGTGCAAATCAGGAAGGCTCTGTATCTGGAAAACAAAAGTTCAACGCCGCAGCTTTTGCAATGGGAGACAAGAATGTAATTGCCGGTGATGTAGTTGGCCATCGCGAAGAAACTCATATTACAGGAAACGCTACAATCATCAAAAACGAAGATCAGTCTAAGCAGGTAAAACGCTGCCACGTTTGCGGAAGTCTTGTTCTGAT
>CAKUWD010000357.1 GCA_934699065.1 uncultured Treponema sp. | reverse complement strand
CATTTATTCCGGTTTTTCCAGCTCTGGCAGTACGTCCGCTGCGATGAATAAAGAAATCTTCATCCTGAGGGAAGTCCATTTGAATTATATGAGAGATCTCGGGAATATCCAAGCCCCGGGCAGCCAGGTCACTTGTAATAAGGATTTTTTCCTTGCCGCTGCGGAAACGGTCTATTGCGGCCTTGCGTTTCTGCTTATCTGTTTTTGCGTGAAGGGCAGCGCAGACAATTTTTTTGTAGGTGAGTTTGTTGTAAATATTTTCTACCTGGTCTGCACGTGAAGTAAAAATGAGTGCTTTTGTCGGATTTTCTGCTGCAAGAAATTTGCGCAAGGTGTCGATTTTATCCCGGTTTTCTGCATAGATTGCCCAATGAGTTATTCGCTTTCGTAATACATCTTCCGGCGGCATAACAATATTCTTTGCATCAGCAAAAAAGATTTTTGTCTGCTTACTGAGAGTTGCGGTGCAGGCAATAATTTGAGTTCCGGCCGGTAAAAGGTTTCTAAAGTTAGAAGTATCTTCAACAGACTCTTTTTTTACAAGGCGGTCTGTTTCATCAAAAACCGCAGCCATAAGGCCTTCAACTTTAAGCTTTTTAAGATGAATAAGCTCAACAAGTCGGGCAGCAGTTCCTATGATGATTTCCGGTTTTTCTTTAAGAGTTTCAATCTGGCGTTTGAGTGGTGCGCCTCCAATCATAAGGGCAGACTTGTGACTGCTAACAGATTTACAGGCGCTGTTGATTTGTGAAGCCAGTTCAAAGGTTGGAGCTACAACAATTATGCGGACTCTCTGGTGGTCGTCTAAAGTTTCCAGTTTGTTGATAAGAGGCAAGAGGTAAGCAAAGGTTTTTCCGGTTCCGGTTTCTGATTCAAAAAGCAGGTTCTCGCCCTGCATTATGCGGGGAATTACCTCTGCCTGCACGGGAGTAGGAGAAGTAATTCCAAGACTTGTGAGACTTTGTTTTAAGTTTTCTGAAAGGTTAGAAAAAACATCTGCCATGGAGGAGAGCCTCGCGTAGCTTATGAGCCTAGGCGCTTTCGATAGACGCAGTGTCTGTCTTTATGAGACTTTCAATGTTCTTTTCTTTACCCTGTACAATTTTCTTTGTAACCGTAAAGGTTTTCTTTCCCTTGATATCAGGAATCTTGAACATTACGTCCATAAGCATTTTTTCAACGATTGTACGAAGGCCGCGCGCACCTGTCTTCTGACGGATTGCCTCGTCTGCGATTTCTTCGATAGCTTCTTTTTCAAACTCAAGTTTAACATCATCAATATTAAATGATGCCTGGAACTGCTTTGTGATTGCGTTCTTAGGTTCTGTGAGTACGCTTACAAGGTCATCGCGGGTAAGCTCTTTGAGGGCACAGGTAATTGGCATTCGGCCGATAAGTTCTGGAATCAAACCAAACTTTACGAGGTCATCAGGAGTAACCTGATTCAAAAGCTTCATCTTGTCTTCATCTGACATCTGACCAACTGAAGAACCAAAGCCCATAGCATGTGAAGAAACTCTCTGTTCAATAATTTTATCAATACCAACAAAAGCTCCACCAAGAATA
>CAKUWD010000356.1 GCA_934699065.1 uncultured Treponema sp. | reverse complement strand
GCATTACCGTCCGAACTTCCTTTTGGCCATGTAATTTCATTGCCCAAAATATGCGTATTCCAGCAGGAAGTTCCAAAATGAATGCCAAGTAAATCAAGGTTTGAAGTATCCTGAATATTTTCTTTCTTTATCAATTCAACGCTTTTAATTAAGGTCTTTTTATATTTCTTAAAATCCCCACTGATTTTAATATCAAATCCAAGAGAAGGATCTGGCATTTCCATTCCTTCATCTCTCCAGCTGCTTCCTGTGCCATTAAAAAAGGCATAGGCTATACAATCGTTTGAAAAAGGGAATAAACAATTCTTATCTCCATTATTATTTGAAATAAAAATATACATATTGTCAATTTTCTGTTTAGAATCAAGTTCAACACGAATTCCACCATACTGACTCAAATCAAGGCCTTTTAGAGCCCATCCGGTTTCAGCCCATTCACCATCCTTTTGCTGATTCCAGGTAACTTCTCCTTTTTCATTAACTAAGGCACCATCCCATGTAATAGTACCAAGCTGAACGCCTTCAATTTCAAATTTGTTTTTTACATTAAGTTTTACATTGTTTGCTTTCTTAGGTGCTGCAAATGTAAGTGTGCATACAGTTGAGAGAAGCAAAACTGCTGTGATTAGTTTTTTCATTTAAAATCTCCATATTAGTGAATATAAAAATATTTTACCTTAGAAAAGTTATTTTGTAGTGAGACGGATTTAATCAATTTTTGATGATTTTTTTCACCATTTTCTTATTTGATGAGTTCAACATTTTTAATGATTGTTTGTTTATCTTTTTTGATTGGCTTATCACTATAAAAGCGAAGGAATAATAATACGCCCTGTTTTTTATCAAAGGGCTTAAAATCATTCCATTTCCAGGCAGCGCCATCTCCAGAAAAATAAGCTTCAATTGTATAAGCATCGTCACTTCTGAACGCGGCCCAATTCTGCCAGTTTTTGTCGGCTATTGTTAGTTCGAGTTTCAAATCATTTCTTTCAAACTCAATTCTAACTCCTTTATATTCAGATAAATCGCAGCCAACAAGATTCCATCCTGATTTTAATTCATTATTATCTTTCTGCCATATTATTGTATTTTCTTTTAGTGACGTATTATCCTGAATAACTCCAAGTGAACGGTTTAGAATTCCAAGTTGCCCCCCATCAAAAATATCTTGGCCTTTTTTAAGGAAACGAATGCTTTTTACAACAGTTGATTTTTCTGTTTTCCGTATTTCTTCATCCTGTTTTTGAAGCATTACCATTAAGCCTTCTTTTAGATTGAAGGGATGTGCATCTGTATCTACCCAACGAGCACCTTCAGCAGAAAGGGGAGCTTCAAAAATATTTGGAGCAATTCTAAAATAACAGTGCCAGTTTTTCCACTTACCATCGCAAAGAATAAGATTCAGATTATTATCACTTTCTTCAACTTCTACACGAACCCGGTCGTATTTTGAAAGATCAATTCCTGTAAAATCCCAGCCCGAGCTTGAATCATTATAACCGCGCTGCCAGTATATTGTATTTTCTTCAACAAAGGCCCTTAAGTTTGTTGTGCCTAACGGAATATTAAAAGGTGCAAGATTTTTGTTAACTTTTGCTCCCTCAGTATTATCC
>CAKUWD010000355.1 GCA_934699065.1 uncultured Treponema sp. | reverse complement strand
CTGCAATTCCATTATATATTCCAAGTGTAGCTTTTTTCAAGTATCTTTCATCATTTAAAAGAAGAGCCTCTTTTTCATTTGATACAAAACCAAGCTCAATAAGAACACTAGGCATATTTGAATTTCTTACTACAAACCATTCTTCCGCCTTGATTCCACGTGCAGTTGATTCTTTACCAATCTGCCCCTGTAAACCATCCATAATGAACTTGGCAATCATAATACTTTCTGTTGTATATTCTTCTTCCAGCATTGAATTCAAAATCGGGAATAAATTAGGATCACCGTCTACAGCTGATTTATCAAGAACATTTCTTCTATAGCCTGGAGAAAGATACCAGACTTCGTAACCAGAAGAAGTTTTGTTAAGTGATGAATTTACATGAATCGAAATAAACAGAACAGCTTCGTTCTCACCTACTTTTACACCGTTTGCAATATCAGTACGTTCTCCAAGTGAAAGAAATTTGTCTGTATTTCGGGTCAGAATAATCTGTTTTCCAGGATATGCAGCCTTAAGACGTTCAGCCAGCATTTTCGAAACTTTAAGCGTAATATCTTTTTCCTGAATTGTGATGTTTTTTCCGCCAACCTTATATGTTTTAAGAGCTCCTGGATCTTTACCACCGTGACCTGCATCGATAAGAATTGCGCCTACTTTAAATGGAAGTTCTGATTTCTGATTAAAAAATTCTTCGCTGTCATCAAGAAATTTTTTAGAAACATAAAGCTGATTGTCACGGAGTTCTGGAGCATCAGTTATCATCATTCTGATGCTGTCTAACAGGACCATACCTTCACCATTTCTGAAAGAAAGCTGATGACCGTTTTTTTCTATCATTCCTGTTTCAGAAAGTGAATCCCAATAAATGGTCATTCCGGAATTTTTACATTTATCTAAAAGGGCTATGTCATTTGCCGCAAAAAGCATAGTGCAGAGAAAAATCAAACTGATTACAGAAATAAATCTTTTTAGTTTCATATTGATTCCCGTTATTTTCCAAGTCTTTCAATAGTATCTGAAACATAAACTGCTGCCTGAATTCCACCACGCATTACAGCCTTCCAGAAACGTTCCGAATTTAATGCCGGATGCTTTGGACGAAGAATATCAAACTTTTGTGCAGTAGTTTTTATTGTATTATAGTTCCAGTCTTTCTTATTAATATATTCGGCACTTTGAAGAACTTTCGGAATAAAATCTGCAGCTTTTGAGTTTGCAGGGATTTCTGAATTTTCTGCAGCAATTTCTTTCAGTTCTTCTGCAGACAGTTTCCCAAAAGCATCCGGTGGAAAAGCTGCTTCATCAGATGCCTGATTTCCGGCAAGGAAGGCTTCTGTTCGAGGATTATCAGCTTCAAGCGTAATAAAAACATCTGAAACAGCATCTTCTGCAACAGCAATAGCTGCCTCACGGCTATGACTTACTGCAATTACATTGCCACATTTTTCAACATTGTTTCTTGGAAAATCTACTTCACTTCCTATGCTTACTGTTGCACGGGGAAGTACATCAAAAACAGCTCTGTCTGAATAATCTTTAATGTTTTCTATATATTTTACGGTTCCTGGAATACTCATCCAGGCTCTTTCTGCAGAAGTACGCAGGCATGGAACTTCAAAAAGCTCATATGGCTTTGCAG
>CAKUWD010000354.1 GCA_934699065.1 uncultured Treponema sp. | reverse complement strand
GGGCTTCAAAATCTGTGAGCACTTTTGTTGTTGAGGAAATCAGATATAAAGCAGGGTATTTTGATTTCAGATAATCAACTAACAAATCTGAATGTACGATTACGCCGGCGGGGATTTTTGCCCTTTCAAAAAGCCGACACAGCTCGTTGCATTTTTTATCTGCCAGATGTTCATCACTCAATAAAGAATTACTGAAGGTAAGTCTGGCGGAGATGCCAAACTCATTCATCAGTTCAAGAACATCCCTCGCATCTGCCTTTCCAAAACTTGTTCTTCCCCCGCCCCACAAACAGCCCTCGGGTGCGCCATAAATCGACGCAATATCGCCCCAGTCATAAAACAACTCGCGGTTCCGGCTGTAAAGCGGCAGGAAGACTTTATAGAATTCATAAAACTCAAAAAGTCCGGGAAGATGGTAATGAATTTTTGACATTATTAAAAATCCTCGTAGTCTCTGCAAAGTCGGCAAGCACAGCTTGCCTCTGAACCATTCTTTCGATGAACCTAAATCGACCCGCTGACGCAGCTCGATTTTTAACGGTTCTTCTATTGTAGGTTACATTCCAAACCACTGTGCCGCTGTCTGGTCTGCCAGCTGAAGCAGGATAACCAGTGGGTTCTGAAGGAAGTTTGAATAATTAAAGGTCTCGCTGTCTGACAAATCTGAAAAGCCCATGTGGCGGCTTACTGCTTCAATTACCATGCGGTTGTTTATGATGGATGGAAGAATTTCAATCATCATAAGGACAGATTCATTTCCGTGTCCCAGGTTTCGGTTATCGTTAAGTGTTTTATAGAAAGGCTGCTTAATCCAGTTGCCAGTGATGTCTTTTGTATTGCGATACTCTACTCCGTAAAAACCTGTTTTGCAGAAGTCATGACAGAGAGCGGCAACAAAAATGTCGTAGGCTCTCACGGTATAATTTGGAGCCTCCGGAGACGTATAAAAGTTTTCAAGAATTGAATGAGCAAACTCAAGGCTTTGTTTGATTACCATGAGTGTGTGAAGCGAAAGTCCGCCCTTGAAGTTTCCGTGGAAGCGGGTTGAAGCAGGCGCTGTCCAAAAGTCTGTGTGGTCCAGCCAGTCTTTCATACTGGCAGCTTCTGTTGAGTCTTTCATGATGTAGTCTATCATTTCTGTGATGCAGGGTTTTACGGCTTCGATATTACTTTTACCATCCGGCTGGCATGGTGAAAATTCGTTGTAAATGTCGAGAAGTTCGTTTACTTCTGTATAAAGTTCCTGTCTTTCTGTGTCTGTCATTTTTATCCTCTTTAATATTGTGATTTCGATACGCCCTTCGGGCTACTCAATCACCGGTGTTAGAATGATTGTATTACTCAATCACCGGTGGCTGAATATTTGTATTTCTCAATCACCGGTGGTTGAGTACTCGCGTAGCGAGTGTATCGAAACCACTTTTTTATCAATCTAAAATTGTAATTTCAACACGGCGGTTAAGTGCTTTACCCTCCGCAGTTTCATTCGATGCAATAGGCTTTTTGCCTCCGCTTCCTTTGCAAATAAAACGTTCGCTTCCAATTCCGCGCTTAGCAAGAGCTGTCGCAATTGAATCAGCTCGTTCTTTTGAAAGCTTCATTTCGCCTGCTTCGTAGCCTGTGCTTGCGGTATGACCTTCAATCAAAAACTGTGCGCCTTCTGCAAGCCGCAATATTTCTGCAATCTGGTCCAGGCG
>CAKUWD010000353.1 GCA_934699065.1 uncultured Treponema sp. | reverse complement strand
GAACAGTACCGTCTTGTGCTGTGCCGGCTGCAGCAGGATTATGTGGTGCAATGACAAGATCCCACTCTGCAGGAAAAGTTCCTAAGAGTTCAAGTAAAGTGTTACGGGCGTAGTTACATATGCGAAGTTCGTCCAAAGGTTCTGCAGCGAGAAGTGTACGAAGCCGTGCACTGGCATCTTCAGAAAGTTTTGGGTCGCGGAGAAGTACGGCTGTAACCTGTTTTATATATTCGGCGCGAGGCAGACCGAAATTGTATTCAGTGCCTTTTTCTGCAATTCCGAGAATATCACGTTCAAGAGCTCCGAAGGTAAGAGCAAGCTTTCGGCGTTTCTGGCCACCTTCAAGTTGAAATAATTTTCCTGGTTCAATCATGTGTAAAACATGCCTTTCAGCAAAAAAAGAGTACCCAAAACGAGATGATGTTTTGGGCACTCTTTTTTTGCTTACGGCATCTGAGTTCTTATAATAACCAAGTCAATTATTTCAATCAATACGCAAGTTTTACAAAATCAAACAAATCGTCTGTAGTCATGCTGCGAGGGAGATTGTTTATAAGATTTACAGCCTTTATATCTTCAACAGGAAGTGAAAGCTGATCTACTGTAAGATTCAAATCTTTAAGACGAGTTGGTAACCCACCCTTGGCAATCTTCTGGCGAACATAATCTGTAAACTGTTTTGCAGTATCTTCTCCAGTAGAATCTTCCGGACATGCCCTCATAATATGAGCAAGCTTTTCTATCTTTGCAAGCTTAAATTTTGCTACATCTTCCAGCTGGAATGGAAGCAAAATAGAAGAAATAAGAGATTTACTTTTATGATAACGTGAATAAATACTGTATGAGAGTAAAGTTCCTACTCCAACACTCGAAGCAGCCGCGCCAAGCGAAATTAAACAACCGGCCTGTGCCAGAAGTACTTCTGCCGGTGTGGTAATATCAAGAGTTGGAGATCCATCAAGTCCGTAAGAAAGAATCTCAAGGCCTTTTTCAATAAACATATCGCTAAAGAAGTTTGCTTTCTGTGAAAGATAAGCTTCAACGGCAATCGAAATCAGATCAATTGAAAGAGTAGCTTTTTGATTATCTGTAAGAGTAAGCATAAGATTTGGATCTGTAAGAACCAGCTTGCAAACACCACTCTGTACACGCAGGAATTTCAACTGATGGCTGCGTGAATCAACAACAGGAATATCCTGTGTAAACATAAATGGACTTCTGTATGTTGTAGGAATACAGATACAAGGAAGCGAGTTTGATGTTGGAAGAGCTCCGTCTACGAAATTATAAAAATCATGTACTTCGTTATAATATGCTGCAACCGCACGACCAACCTGAATGGCTTTTTCACCGCCAATACAGATAATTCCATGAACATGACCTTCTTTTGCAAGAGCAAGGGCACGGCCAATTACCTGGGTAGTTGGGCCTTCAGCAAGCTCTGCAAAAACAAAGCTTTCGATTTTTCGGTCAATCAAGGACTGCATAATCTGACCAGCAAGCTGCGCTTCATTGAGCATAGGATCCATAATAACCATGTATCTGGTTCCCCATTCGTGAACCTGAGCTCCAAGTCTTGAAATAGTATAAGGTCCTAAAATAATGTTTGGATTAATTCTGAATGCTAAATCTGCCACTTTTTAATTCTCCTCTGTTAGTGATTTCGATACGCCCTTCGGGCTACTCAATCACCGGTGGTTGAGCTTGTCGAAACCACCGTAAAC
>CAKUWD010000352.1 GCA_934699065.1 uncultured Treponema sp. | reverse complement strand
GTACTAACGGACGTATTATTACTGATCTGGATTCATTATTTAGCGGAAAACTGCGCGATGTAGCAAATGAAGATGAACGGGTAATTCAGTGGCTTGAAAAACAGAAGGAGCGGCAGTCTGATTTTTACAGCTCAATTTTTTCTACAAAAGAACTGGCCCAGGAAATTACGTTAAGCAAGCTGATTTTCAGACTGGAACGATATCTGATTAAAATTTCCCAGGAGCTGCATAAATATTTTGAATCAAACAAAGTGCCGGCTAAGCTGCAGCCGCTTATGGAAAAACTCGGCCAGCTCCGCGACAAGCACGAAAATGCAGAAGCAGTTGATACTTACAAAACGGTACTCTTGCAGGGAATCAACAATGTGGGTGATGAAATTGCTGCCTGCCTGCCGCGCGAAGTTGCAGACACAATTCCTCTGATAAAAAATCTTGCGGCCTTTATTCTTGCGGCAATGGAAGCGGCCCGCATTTACGTTCTTCCAAAGGGCTGCATCGAGCACTACTACACCCGCACCAGCATTCAGTACATGCCTGTTTCAGCAAAAGACAGACTTTTCCGCAACGAGCTTGAGTTCATACAGGACGCCCACAGAAAGAGTGTACGCAAGAATTACAGCGAACTGATTGAGCTTCTGGAAAAGGCTGCGGGAAGGAATTAATCGTGCCTCTAGTGGTTTCGATACGCCTTCGGCTACTCAACCACCGTAACTACTGAAAAAGATATTCCTTTATCTGGCAGTTCTCGATATTTGTGGAACTGAACTCTTCGTTTGTTTCTGAATTAAAATACGAATGAATTATTCTTGCGATTCCGCCATGTGTAACAAGCAGGAAGGTTTTATTTTCTGTCTGGCTTCGATTCTTCAGTTCATCAAGCAGATTATAGATTCTCTGGGCAAGACGCAGCATGGACTCGCCGCCATTATAATCGGAGGCAAACTGCTTTTTGGCTTCGTGGAAAACTCCGGGGTGCTTTTTCCATTCGTGACCTTCGTATTCTCCAAAGTTCTGTTCTATAAGACGAGGTTCCAGAGTAAGGGGCAGCCCGTTTTCTTCTGCGACAATTTTTGCTGTGTCGGCAGCGCGGCTTAATGGAGAATAAAGAATCTCATCTATTTTGATTCCGTTCTCCTTGATTTTCCTTGCAAGCTCGTGGGCCTGCTCAATTCCTTTTGTGGTAAGAGGAATATCAGTTACGCCCTGGACCTTACCTTCAAGGTTCCACTGCGATTCGCCGTGACGTGTTATATAAATATGATTACTCATCTAAAAAACTCCTGATTTTTGAAAGCTTTTCGAGCGCAACACGGCGGCCTTCTTCGTAAACCCGCTGAAGTTCATTTGGGTCTTTTTCTGTGCGGCTGATTCCAAGAGGGGCTGCCGGGCAGATTACAAAAACTTCTCCGCGGCCGGCTTTTGCAAAAACGTCGGCTGTTTCTTCATTGTAAACGATATGGCGGCGGCTCATTGCATCTACAAGCTTGGGATATTTTCTAAGCATTAGCCGCATGAGGCCCATAAGGCTGGCTGGCTTTTTCTGAAAATCACGGGGCTGGGTCAAAATCACGACATTACGCTTGTAGCCCAGGCTTTCAAAATATTTCAATGGGATTGAATCTGTCATTCCGCCGTCGAGAAGTTTATAGCCGTCAACTTCAACTACCCTGCTCGCAAGTGGCATTGAGGCAGAGGCCCGCATCCAGGTAAGGTCATTTGCATCGCAGG
>CAKUWD010000351.1 GCA_934699065.1 uncultured Treponema sp. | reverse complement strand
CACGTACTTATGGCACAACAATAACTGCAGATGCAAATACAAAATGGCCGGTTTCTTCACCAAAAATTACACAAGTGAAAGGGAAAATCTCAGGAGTTCAGCTTTCTGCAAAAACAAATGAAGCTGTTCTTTGTATTCATGAAGGAACTGTAATGTATGTTGGAGTTTATCGCGGTTTTGGACAGGTAGTATTTGTACAGTCTAAAACTGGTTTGATTTATGCATATACAGGTCTTGGATCAGTAAAGGTACGTAAGGGAGAATATGCAGTTTCTGGTGCAGAACTTGGAACTGCGGGGCTGGATTCAATCAGCCAGAAATATCAGATTACCTTTATGGTATTCCAGAATGGCCAGCCGATTGACCCGGCTAAAGCACCCCGAAATTAAAGCTTCTTTAAGGAATGAATTCTTTCGCTGTGTAAGCAGCAGTTGAAGAGCCCCATGCAGGTAATGGCATCGTCTAAAGCTCTGTGTGAGGCTCCTTTATCTATGCCAAGGTAATCTGCAAGAAAATCAAGTTTGTGATGTTCTGCTTCTGGATAAATAACTCTGGAAAGCTGTAAGGTATCAACTGCATAATTATGAGTAAGAGGAAGACCGCAGTTTTCACATTCAGCATTAAGAAAGTTTAAGTCAAACTGTGCGTTATGAGCTACAATTATTGAACTGTCAAGAAAAGAAAGAAAATCACGAATATGTTTCGAAATAGGATCTGCTGCATCTACCATTTCCTGTGTAATGTGAGTGAGATTTATTATAAATGGTGAGAGAATCTGATCAGGATAAAAGAGATGCTGCCATTTAGCAAGAATGCCGTCCTGTGAAAAACGGACGGCACCTATTTCAATGATACGGCTGTTTGTGGGTGTAATACCTGTAGTTTCCGTATCAAAGGCAGTGAAGACTGCGCCTTCTTCGTAAAGCTTGCGCAGTCTTCTTAAATCAGTAATTTTTTTATTTGGATGCTGCATCAATTATCTTCTTGATATCAGCAGAGATTCCGTCACAAAGAAGGCCGGCTTTTTTCTTTGCATCAGCGAACCATGCGTCTGAACCATCTCCTGCAGGAATCATAGAGTTAATGTAGAATTTAATCTTTGGCTCTGTTCCAGAAGGTCGAGCACTTACAATTGTTCCGCTCTCAAGATAGAACTGAAGTACGTTGCTCTTTGGAAGGTCTGGGTCGCACATAAGGTCACGAACCTTAATTACCTTTTCTCCACCGAGACTTGCTGGAGGATTCTTTCTCATGTTAGCCATCATAGCCTTCATTGTTTCTCCACCAGAAGCTCCTGGGAAGTTCTGAGAAATTGCACGGTCTTCAAAGTAGCCGAATTCTTTGTACATGTCATCAAGGTGCTCGAGAAGGCTCTTACCCTGACTTCTCCAGTAGAGAATCATTTCTGCACACATAGCTGCAGCAGAAACTCCATCCTTATCCATTACTTCTTTTTCAACTTTGTAGCCGTAACTCTCTTCAAGTCCGAATACATAGTTATGTGAACCGTCTTTTTCAAAAGCAGCTTCTTTTGCAGCAATCCACTTAAAGCCTGTAAGACAGTCAAGCATTGCAACATTGTATTTTTTACAGATGTAGTCACCGAATGGTGAAGTTACAATTGAGCGAATAATTGCAGGGGTAGCTGGCATAGTTCCAAGCTCTGTGCGTGAACGGAGAACATAATCAATAAGAAGAGCTCCCATCTGGTTTCCGCTTAAAAGAACAAAGT
>CAKUWD010000350.1 GCA_934699065.1 uncultured Treponema sp. | reverse complement strand
CTTATATGGGTGCAGTTCGTGCAGCCCTTTTTGATGATAAAGAACACAGAGATTCTGTTGCAAGAGTTCTCCGCAAAACACATATCAAAAAAATCCTGCTTCTGGGTACTTCTGAAAAAATGGTTATGAAAATTGCCATGAGACTTCAGCTCCCCCAGCCTCAAAAAATCATCCATATCGAAGAAATTGCATCAAAAGAAGATATTGAAAAAGCAATTAAATCGCGCCAGGTAGAAGGTAAACATGTAATTCCTGTTCCTTCAATTGAAGTGAAAAAAAATTACTCACAAATCTTTTCAACTTCAATGCATGATTTTTTCAGTAAAAACAAGCTGTTTGCAAAAGCCGGAAAAAATTTAACGGGAAAAATGATTGAAAAATCAATTGTACAGCCTGAGTTCTCCAAAAAAGGCCGCATAGAAATCTCCGAAGCAGCCCTCACCCAGATGGTAATGCACTGTGTAAGCGAATGCGACCCGGACGTAAAAATCAAAAAGATTTCTATAAAAACTGACAGCAGAGGATACCGTCTCATAGTTACAATTGACGTTCCTTTTGGTACCCAGCTTACCGGAAAAGTTCACAAGCTTCAGCAATATATCATAGATAAAATTGAATCCTTTACAGGAATCCTTATTGAGGAAGTAAGTATCATTATTGATAAAATATCAAAGCCTGCCAGTATGACGGGAAGCTGATGAACGGGATTTTACACCAAGCTCTGCAAGTGCAGTCTTTACTGCAAATTCAAGTTCTTTTCTTACGGGATTCATAGGCAAAACGAAATTGCGGCATTCAGCCCAGGTCTTAGCATAAAGTTCTGTATATGAATATTTATCTTTTGTTTCTTTTTCCCAGTCAGTTAATGTAGCGGCAAAGTCTTTTATTAAATAAAGCAGTTTTTTACCCATTCGGGCATCAGGTTCATTTTTATTAAGTTCGCCAAGCTTCCTTATGCTTGCCATATAATTAGCTTCAAAATCACGTCGATCATAAATAAGTGCAGTCGCAGAAGGCTGAAGATAAATAAACAAATCTGTATCTAAAGCTTCCTGAATTATTTCGTATGCATAAACACTGTTTATGATTTTTAAGAGTTCTTCTGTAAGCCTTGATGGTGAAACCTGAGACAAAAGTCCAGCAGAAGTTCTGATTTTATGACGCAGTGAATACGGCATTTTTGCATGTGTTGTCGCTGAATATTTGATTGCACGAAGCATGCGTACAGGGTCTTCAACAAAAATTCTGTCGATTGAAATCACAGGCCGAAGAATATGCTTTTTGATATCACGCATTCCGCCAACATAATCTATTACCTGCTGTTGAAGAGGATCATAATAAAGTGCGTTCATTGTAAAATCGCGGCGCTGAACATCTTCTTCGATTGTTCCAAAATCGTTTCCAACAGAACCTTCTGCATTTGAACGGAAGGTACTTACTTCAAAAATTTTAGAGCCAAATACAACATGAACTAAACGAAAGCGGCGTCCAATTATACGAGAATTTCGAAATATTCTTTTTATCTTAGATGGTGTGGCATCGGTTACAATATCAAAATCTTTAGGTTTGTTTCCTACTATCAAATCCCTTACTGCACCACCTACAATGTAAGCAGTAAAACCTGCATCTCTAAGTCTGTTTATAATCTGTAATGCATCAGGATCTATATTTTTGTTTGATATCTGGATACTTGTTATGATCTACTTCTGAAGTAAACATGTCATATGGTCTTATATA
>CAKUWD010000349.1 GCA_934699065.1 uncultured Treponema sp. | reverse complement strand
GAAGTTCCCTGCTGCGGAGGACTTGAACGTGCTGCAACAGATGCCCTTAAAGCAAGCGGAAAATTCCTTCCCTGGCGTATTATAGTAATCAGCCGTGATGGGGAAATTTTGGAATAAGGAATTCTTTTGTGATGTTCTTTTCTTCAGTGTTCATAGCCTTGCCGTCTACAATTCTTACTCGTTAATTACATTAATCTGGCAGAGCTTCATAGCGGCAAGTGCTGTCTTATGACTTTCCGGAGTTACGCAGGCACAGCAGCTGGCATCAACTGTAATCTTTATTTCCGGGAGTTTGGCTTTAAGAATGAAAGCATTGCTGATAACACAGATTCCGGTACAGAGACCAACTAGTTCTATTTCGTCAAGATTGTTCAAAGTTGCAACATAGTCAGCAAGTTCCATTGAACCAAACGATGGTTTATTAAAAATGCGGCTGTCCCCTACTTCCAGCTTGCTCGAAATTTGCCAGCCGTCACTTCCTTCTACACAGTGAAGAACTGGAAGATTCTTTCC
Organism: uncultured Treponema sp.; assembly: GCA_934699065.1. GTDB lineage: Bacteria > Spirochaetota > Spirochaetia > Treponematales > Treponemataceae > Treponema_D. Next base: position 1,224 of record CAKUWD010000349.1, on the reverse strand, counting down.
TTCTTGTGTTTTAAGATAATTTTTCTGATGAGTATCGCGAGTAAAGAGTACAGCCTCACCCGCTGCTCTGGCCTTTGCGATTTTCTTTGCAACATTAGGCACAATTGCTACAGCTTCTTTTGTTCCAAGTGAACCGTCTATAAAATCATTCTGCATGTCGATTACGATTAAAAGTTTCATTTTATTGCTCCATTTTTATATTTATTTTTTTAATAATCACTACTCTATCAATTCTGTACATTCCTTCCTGAGTCAGAATGATAAGATGTAAAGAAAAGACAAATCAAAAGTATAGAAACAAGTCTTATAATATTCTTCATGCTTCCTCCTGGTATTTATTCGTGTTTTATTCCAAAATAATCCAAAGTAGCTTTCATTGCATCTTGGCCGGTAAGGCAAGTATCACGCAGATAGCCTCGTTCATCGTCCCAGTTCTTAATGCCACGGTAATAGTACATTTTAAGCTCTTCTGTAATTATAAACGGAACAATGTTATGCTTCAGACATTCCTTGAACATAATCAGGCGGCCAATACGACCATTTCCATCCTGGAAGGGGTGAATAGATTCAAAGCGTACATGAAAATCAAGAATATCATCAAAAGTGATTTTTGATTTGGAATTGTATTCTTTAAGGAGGGCTTTTATTGCACCGGCTACTTCTGCAGGTTTTGTAGTTTCACTTCCTCCTACTTCATTTTCGAGTTGCTTATAATCTCCCACTCTGAACCAGGATTTTTGGCTGTCTGTTGTTCCGGACTTCAAAATAAAATGAAGCTGCTTAATAAAGCTTTCGGTAAGCTTTGTATGAGCACCTTCAATAATCAGATCAATACAGCGGAAGTGATTAACAGTTTCAACAATATCATCAACCTTAACAGCCTTATCCGTAACCCCAAGAGTTTTTGTTTCAAAAATATAGCGGGTCTGATCGTGAGTAAGCTTTGAGCCTTCAATATGATTAGAATTATAAGTAAGGTCAATTTGAATTTTATGATAGATGCCACCCTTAAGGGCGGCATCTTTTTCACGTTTGAGAAATGTTAAAAGAGTTTCTTCGACAGTAGAATGACGAGGTTTACGTTCAGGCTTGTGTGCCGTAGATGGAATCTTCCATGTTTTACCTTCCAGAAGAGCCCCCTCTACCCTGCCCTGAGCACAGTAATTACGGGCACTACGTTCGCTAATTTGCCAGTTTTGAGCTGCTTCTTCTACAGATATATAT
>CAKUWD010000348.1 GCA_934699065.1 uncultured Treponema sp. | reverse complement strand
GGTTTAAGTTGAATAACTTCTTTTGTTCCGTCTTTATGAACAATTTCTTTTGGTTCAAAAAGGTCTGCATGTGTTTTATTAAATTCAACTTCAACCTTTTTCATTCTGATAGCAGAATCCAGACAAAGGTATGCCCATTCTTCTGGTGTATGTGTATTCATTGGATCTGGTGCACCGAACATTGAAATTATTGCATCACCTTCGTATTTATCGATATTTCCGTTGTTTCTAAGAATTTCGTTAGACATCTGGCCAAGATATTCATTCAAAATCTCAATAAGTTTATTTGGACCTTCATCTCCATAAAGTTTACCTATACTCTCGCTAAGTGTAGAAAATTTCTGGATATCTGAGAATAAGGCCGTAATACACTTTTTTTGACCTTCAGTTTTAAATGCATCCGGATTCTTACGAAGTTCATTTACTGTATCTTTGTTTGCAAATGAAGATGCAATCTGTGTAATAAACTGTTTTTCTTTTGTACTTAAATAAAAGCGGAAACCTATTCCTGCTACTAAATCTACAAGAAGATAAAGAATTGTACCAACAAAAGGAATATAGTATTTTCCAAAAACAAATAAACCGCCCCATACAAGACAGAAAATCAGATATGCTGAAAAAGCAGATATGTTCTGTATTGCATTTGATTGTTTATTTAACATAAGCATAATTATTGCAAGAATAAAGGCCATAAAAAAGCCCATCTGCCATTTTAAAGATACAATGAAATCCTGATTTAAAAGTGTATTCAAAATATTTGCATGAATACCAACATTCATATATTCAGTTTCATAAGGAGTTGCTCCAATATCAGTTGTGGATGTTGCTGTATTACCAATAATACAATAAGCACCATTATAAAGTTCTTTCATTTCTTTCAAAAAAGAATCATATGATTTACTGAAATATTCAAGATCATTAAAATCTTGGGTAAGATATTCTTTTGTCTGATTTATTGTTTCTTCATCCAAATATTTAGATAATTCATCTAGTCTTTCTTTTATTCCTGGTAAATAATCATTATTTATAAAAGAATCAACAGAAGAAAAGAATTCATTTCTCATTGCATAATATTCATCATATTCACTCTGATTAATTCCATCATAAGCATTTCCATTCTCATCAAAACCAGTACATTTTAAAAGCAGCTGTTCCTTATAAGATTCTATCTGATTATAGAAATCTAAAAGTTCCCATGCAAAACTTGTATATTCCATTTCAGAACCGTCATCTGTATAAACAGGTTGTCTGGCAATATTTTCAAGAACAGTAATAATCTGGTTTTCTGTAATATCCAGATTTATAAGATTAATAACTGAATCATTTTTAAAAGATGCATCACAAGATCCATGCCGGTAATTAATAAGCATACGTCCATGAGGATCAAGAGGAATATTTATATCACCTCTTCTTCCTGTTTGAGGATCTTTTGCATTTTTTACAATCAGGTAATCTTTTTCACGAACAAGTTCATTTGAATCAACAATTTCCAGAAAAGGCCCAAATGCAAGCTGATTGATATAAGAATCGTTGTATTTATATAACAATTGAATACAGCGACGTATACCATCATTATCAACTACAGAATTTGTAAAATCAGCACCATATGCACGTGTCATTAATTTATACATAGCAGGATTAAAACCACGGCCTTCGGTTGTAAGCATATTTGTATAATCATTACCAAATTCTACAAGATTTAATTTATCATTTATTTTATCTGTTAAAAATCTTTTAGAGATGTATGCAATTTCTTCT
>CAKUWD010000347.1 GCA_934699065.1 uncultured Treponema sp. | reverse complement strand
AAGTCAGAAACGACTTATGTCTCCTTCGTCTAGTGGTTAGGACATCGGGTTTTCATCCCGACAACAGCAGTTCAATTCTGCTAGGAGATGCTCAAAGCCTTGTAAGGAAACTTGCAAGGCTTTTTTTTATGGTGGTGGGGTGTGGAAGATTCTGAAGAAAAAATCGAACACAAATTAGTTAATGAAACAGAGGCTGGCGGTTATATTTCGCAGGGTGGCCCACTTTCAAAGCTTTCTGATTCATTTGAAGAACGTTCAGTTCAAGTTGAGCTTCTTGAAAAAATTGTAAAAGCCTTAAATGAAAATAAGATTGCAGTTTTTGAAGCCGGAACAGGCGTTGGAAAATCTTATTCATATCTTATTCCATCAGCACTTTGGGCACTTTTGAATCATGAAAAGATTATAGTTTCTACAGGAACAATTAATCTCCAGCAGCAGCTTTGTGAAAAGGATCTTCCTGCTGTTGAAAAAATCATCGGAAAAAAATTTAAATATGTTTTGATGAAAGGTCGTCAGAATTATATTTGCATGCGGCGCTTAAATGATGCTGCATCTATTCTTGATCTTTTTGAAGGGGAAACAGAAGAACTTAAGAAAATTGCAGAATGGGCACAAAACTCTGATACAGGAAGTAAAAGTGATCTTACTTTTATGCCTTCTGAAAGTGTATGGACAAAGGTTAATTCTGAAAGTGATGCCTGTATGGGAAAAAAGTGTCCTTTCTTTGGCGAATGTTTTGTTATGAAGATTCGCAAGGAAGCTGCAAGTGCAAATCTTATAATTGTAAATCATCATCTTTTATTTGCAGATATTGAATCTCGTTTAAGTGGAGCAGGCTATGAGGATGCGGCAGTTCTTCCACCATATCGTCATATAATTTTTGATGAGGCTCATGGAATTGAAAATGCCGCAACAAGCTTTTTCAGTGAAAGTGTAAACAGATTTAAATTAAACAAGCTTATAAATCAGATGTATCGTCACAGGAAAAACTCTGAATCTGGACATCTTTGTAGTCTTGCAATTCTTTCTTCTAATGAGGAAAAAGCAGGAGATGCTTTTGATGTTACTAATAAAATCAAGCTTGCAATGACAAATGTTGAAATTGCTTCAAAAGATCTTTTACAGAATGAATATACAATGCGTCTTTACGATGCTACTGCACGTAACTTTGGTCCTTTACTCGTTGCAATCGGAGAACTTACGCGCGCCCTTGGTTCTTTTACAGGCATTGTTCGTGAAGTAATGGAAGGAATAGATGAAGATGACAAGGATGCTCCTTGTTATTACGAATCAAAGGTAATTCTTCGTCATCTGGAATCTTATGTAATTTTATTAAAGAACTTTTCTGTATGGGATGAAAAGCGTGACGATGTTTTCTGGATTCAAAAAAGACGTTTACCGCCTGATATGGTTCAGAATGCAGGAGATGCAGAATATGTAATTCTCACTCAGACTCCGCTTGATATTTCACACCTTATGAATGAAGGTGTTTTTGAACCTATGGAAAGTGTAATCTGTACTTCTGCGACTCTTAAAACCGGCAGAGATTTTTCTTACTGGATGCGTAGAACCGGCGTTTCTCTTGCAGGGGAAGAAAGAATAATAAAAGGTGAGTTTCCGTCTCCTTTTCCTTATAATAAAAATATGCTTTTTGCGGTTCCAAGTGATGCGCCTCTGCCGGATAATATTCAGTTTCAGCAGTATGTAGAGATGGCTTTGCCGCGTCTTATACAGGCGGCGGCCGGGCGAACACTGGTTTTGTT
>CAKUWD010000346.1 GCA_934699065.1 uncultured Treponema sp. | reverse complement strand
TTCTTATGATGATTCAATTTCTGATTTATACTATATAAAAGCGGCAGCTTCTTTGAACCTTGGAGCTACTAAAGCAGATGCACTTCGGCTTTTGTCATCTGCCTTTGAACGGTCAAGCTGGGCAGGGTATACAAAAAATGGTGCCCGTATTTTCCTGGCAGACCTTCTTTCTGATACTGGTTTTTACGAAGAATCTCTTTCTACTCTTGATAGTGAACCCTTGATTTATTCTGCAGATGCAGAGTTTATCCGTGTAAAAAATTATTACAGAATGGGTACCGAAGAATCGCTGAATCGAGCACGTCAGCGTCTTAACAGCGACCGCCGTGTTTATCCTTCAGATCAGCGATTTCCAGAAATCTTTTTCATGTTTGAATCACTTTTTATGAGTGAAGCAGAACGCAATGGTATTTCTTATGAGGTTCCTCAGATTGTAAGTAATATTGCAGATTCTTATATTGCAAAGCTTCCGGATTATTCAGATAGAAATCCAGAAATGGAGCTTATGGCGGCTTCCTTTGCAAAAGATGAAGATAAACTCCGTCTCATAAAAGCAATAGACGCAAAGAATAAAAATCTGAGTACTTTACTTGCTGTTTCAGCTCTTCGCGCCGGCATTTATACTGATGCAGAGGCTTTTGATATGTTCTTTGGTGCTTCAGAGGGTGAATTACCTCTGGATCTTCTGGAAAACTTTATTACTCTTTTACGAGATCCTGAAGTAATTGAACAAGCTGCAAAAACTCTGGCAGATTTTACCGGAACTATCTACATCGACGATAACATGGATTTGCAGTATGAGTTTAATGTGCAGTATGAAAAGGGCCGGCCTCTTTATATCAAATATGACAGCAATAATGATGGAGAAATCGATCTTTATTCTTCCTGCGATTTTGGTGCTCCGGTTTTTGTTTATTTCAATTCAAACAGAATTCAGTTCTTCTATGATACTTTTCCAAGAATTTCAAAGGTTTCATATACAGACACAAAACTTTTGTTCAACTTCCTCCATGATGATTTTATTTTCTCTCCTTTTGATTTTGTAACCGACAATGTTTTTACCCTAACTGGTGTAAGTTTTTATATTCCTTATATTTCAACTGATATTTCAATTCCGCTCCCGCAGGAACTTATTGAAAAAGCTTCAAGTTTTGAACTTCCAATAACTGAGCGTGATGATGCCCGTATTGTTTACACACTTTCTGGTGGAAACATTGTATTTGCAGAATTTTATGAAGCTAACAGACGCTATGCATATTGTGATTTCACTAAAGAGTCTACAATTGTCCGTTTTGTAGATTATGATAATGATGATTCTTTTGAAACTACAGAACTCTATGCCGAGATTCCGTTTGGTCAGGACGGACTTAAAACTGAAGAAAACGAGCGGATTATTTCCAGTGTCTTTAATTTTATCGATGGTCATGAAAATATTTATCTGAGGAAAATTCAGGTAGACAGCAATGCAAATACTTTCAGCGAATTCAGCGAGGAATATCTGGAATACGGCGGAAAGGTTACTGTCTGGGATAATGATGATAATGGACTTCCTGATTGTCAGTATATCCGTTATCCCCAGAAAGAAGGGGATCCTCTTCTTGAAGAAACTCTTTATCAGATAAGCGAACTTAATAATATAAAGGTATGCGGACTGATGACGGTTCCGCCGATATGCGACAGCGAAAAAGAACTGAACGGATATTTTTCAAAAATGTATCAAATTTTTGTAAAAGTGTTATAATTGTTAGGAGGTGCTTTGTATTAAGAAAAGGTATA
>CAKUWD010000345.1 GCA_934699065.1 uncultured Treponema sp. | reverse complement strand
GCTTATCGTTAAAAAGAAGAATAAGACAGAAGACGGAGTTGTTGTTTCAAGCGGAATGAAAAGCCGTCAGTATGAGCTTACAGATAAAAAATTTACTCAGCGTGTTTATAAAGGTGATCAGCTTTTTATTCCTACAGAGAACGATGGCAAAATCATTCTTACTGTACGTGATACTCTTTCTGCATTTGGTATAGATACTCCATCTGGGGTTTATTATATTGAGCTTGCAGAAGAATCTGAACTTGATATAAATGGCGACAATGCTTCTGATATGATTGTCTATGTTTCAGATATTTCTTCGACAGATGAAAATCGTGGTGCAGAGGTAAGCATACTTCTTCGTCACGGTGTTGCCGTTGAGTCTGCTACTGTGGTTGCTGCTGAAGAGATTCCTTTTGCATCTGAAGTTAAATCTTCACATCCATATAAAGTTATTCATGAAGATAACAGAGCTTATCCGTTTACTATCAATGCAAGTTTCCGTGGGCCATGTCTTTTCCGAGACCGTGTTGATAATTCTCAGTCTGTTGAATCATATTTTGCACGAGGTGACCTCTTTACTGCAACTCCACGTAACGGAATTCGTTTGTGGATGTCTAACTTTAATACGGTAAAGATTTCTATCATTGCAGATTCAAAGAACTATGATCTTGATATTGGTTCTGCCGGTCAAATCTTTGTTGAAGACATCAAGTGGATTAAAGACACCGACGGAAAGTATAAACTTGTTGTAATCGAACTTGACTAATATGAAATTTTTTATTGACCAGCATGGTTGCGCCAAAAACCAGACAGATGGAGAACTCATTGCGGGTTTTCTTATTGAGCGCGGCTATGAGTTTACACTTAATGCAGATGAAGCTGATTTTATTCTCGTTAATTCCTGTGGTTTTATTCAGTCAGCAAAAAAAGAATCAATTGATGCAGTTTGTAATATAAAAAAAGTTTATCCAAAAGCAAAACTGGTACTTACAGGTTGTCTTGCGGAACGCTATGCAGATAATCTTATTGAAGCTATGCCAGAACTGGATGGTGTTTTTGGAAACGGAAATCTTTCAAAAATTGCAGATTTTATGGATGGCGTTTCAAAAAAGAAACGTAGTGCAGAAACTTTCCCGCAAAAAGGTGTTTGTGGGGGTGCAAGACCAGTTATTTTTAATTTTCCAGGCTCTGCCTTTGTAAAAATTACAGAGGGCTGTTCTAATCATTGTTCATTCTGTGCAATTCCTTTGATTCGCGGCGAGCTTAGAAGCCGTTCTGAGAAAGAAATTCTTAAGGAAATAAAAAGTCTAGTAAAAGACGGAGTTTATGAAATCAATCTGATAGGGCAGGATCTTGCAGCTTATGGTACAGATACGGGTACTTCGCTTGCAGATTTACTGAAAAATATTACAGCAATACCTGGAGATTTTATTGTCCGTCCCCTTTATATTCATCCGGATCATTTTACTGATGATATTATTGAAGCAATTAAGGCTGGTCAGGGCCGGCTTTTACCATATTTTGATATTCCATTTCAGAGTGGTGATGACAATATCATTCTTGCAATGAACCGTACCGGCTCACAAAAACAATACACAGCCCTCGTAAAAAAAATCCGTCGGGAGCTTCCGGGTGCTGTGCTTAGAACTACTTTTCTTACCGGTTTCCCTGGCGAAACTGATGAAGCTGCAGAAAATACAGCGGCTTTTTTACAGCAGATTCGCCCTGACTGGTCCGGCTGCTTTCCATATAGCCGCGAGGAAGATACTCCTGCCTACAGCATGAAGGGCCGTGTACC
>CAKUWD010000344.1 GCA_934699065.1 uncultured Treponema sp. | reverse complement strand
TCTATGCGTAGTATTTTTCTTGATGAGACTCCCTGAGTTTTAGAAAACAACTGCTTATGGCGTAGAAGAAAAATACGCAGCATAGGTTCGGGGAGTTGCGGCACATAGAACGCGATCGAAGGCCTGCAACGCGGAGGGAGAAACGCAGAGCAAGTTTACTTGCGTCGAGCGTTCTCGGTAGAGCAGTCCCCGGTTCTATGAGGTAGTATTTTTTTTCTCTAATGACATAAACGCTTATTTTCTATATAATAAAAGATTATGAACGCTAATGAACTTCGCTCAAAATATATTGAGTTCTTTAAAAGTAAAAATCATGTTGAAATTTCAGGACAGTCTTTGATTCCTGAAAATGACCCTTCTGTTTTGTTTACAATGGCGGGTATGCACCCTCTCGTTCCTTATCTTCTTGGTGAAAAGCACCCTTCAGGAACCCGTCTTACTGACTACCAGAAATGTATTCGTACTGGCGATATTGAAGAAGTTGGAGATCCATCTCACCTTACTTGTTTTGAAATGCTTGGAAACTGGTCTCTCGGCGATTACTTTAAAAAAGAATCTATCGCTTATTCTTATGAATTCCTTACAAGCAAAGACTGGCTTGCTTTGGATCCAAAAAAGATTTCTGTAACAGTATTTGCAGGTGACGAAAATGCACCCCGCGATGAAGAAGCAGCAGGCTACTGGAAAGAAAACGGTATGCCAGAGGATAAAATTGCTTACCTTCCTGCATCAGATAACTGGTGGGCAGCAGGCCCGACAGGTCCTTGTGGTCCTGATACAGAAATTTTCTACTGGGTTGGCGAAGGCTTGCCTCCTCTTGGCAGCAACAAGGGTACAGACTCTGCTAACTGGATGGAAATCTGGAATAACGTATTCATGCAGTACAACCGCGTTGACGAAAAAACTCTTCTTCCTTTGGAAAAGAAAAACGTTGATACAGGTATGGGACTTGAGCGTACAAACTGTATTCTTCAGGGAAAAACATCAGTTTACCTTACAGAAGTTTTCCAGCCAATTATTAAGACAATCGAAAATCTTTCAGGCTATAAATATGGTACAGACGAAGAAAAAGATAAGTCAGTCCGTATTATCGCTGACCACACACGTTCTTCAGTATTCATTCTTGGAGACCAGAGAGGAGTTACTCCAGACCGCGTAGGTGCTGGTTACGTTCTTCGCCGTCTTATCCGCCGTGCAGTTCGCCACGGAATGAAACTCGGAATCGAAAAAGACTTTATGTCTGAGGTTGCAGCAACTGTAATCGAAAACTTCAAAGGCCCTTACCCAGAGCTCGAAGCTAACCGCGAAAAGGTTTACAAAGAGCTTACAGCTGAGGAAGCAAAGTTCCGCCACACCCTTACCAAGGGAGAGGCAGAATTCCAGAAGCTTCTTCCAAATCTTATGAAAAATCCTAAAAAGATTATCAGCGGAAAGGTTGCTTATAATCTTTATGAAACATACGGCTATCCTCTTGAGCTTACTCAGGAGCTTGGAGCTGAACACGGCTTTACAGTAGACGTAGAAGGTTTTAAGGAAGCTGAACGCAAGCACCAGGAAGCTTCAAAGACAGTAGACGCAGGAGCAGCTAAGGGTGGACTTGCTGAACAGTCAGAAATCACAACAAAATATCACACTGCAACACACCTTTTGCAGCAGGCTCTGGTAAACGTTCTTGGCGACCAGGTTGCTCAGAAAGGTTCAAATATCAACAACGAGCGTATGCGCTTTGACTTCACTTTCGAACGTCCTATGACTAAGGAAGAAATCCAGAAGGTTGAAGAC
>CAKUWD010000343.1 GCA_934699065.1 uncultured Treponema sp. | reverse complement strand
CTTCCTGTACAATTGCATCGTTACTAAGCTCGGTACCTATCATATTTGCACCAAGAGTTGTCGGAGCCATAAGAGTTCTGAGCGGAAAGTGGCTGCATGAAGTTACGTGATTTATGGGGTACAATCGCCGAAAACGGAAGGTCGTTTAGTTTATATCATGAAAAATACTTTTTCACTCAAAATCGTCTGCATAAAAAAATGCAGAAAGGCTATGATGATGCTATGCAGGGTCGTGTAAAACCTATTGATCAGGCTTTCGCAGATATTAAAAAACGGTTTGCTTAATGGACTTTACAGTACAAATCACTGAGCAGGCCGAAGACGACCTTGTCGATATCTACTCTTATATTTTCACTGAATTTAAATCATATATCAATGCCGACGCAGTATAGTGAACAAACTGTTACCGGTTTGTTACGAAACTGTTACTCAATCAAAAATGTACAGTAAAAAAAATATTTAGATAAGAAATGTAATAAAGGAAAGACAGGGTAAAATAAACAGAAAGAGTTATAAATATCTATCAAGCCATACAAGCAACTTTTACATTCACAGGTTCATGCTGCATAGCAAGCCATAAAGTAAGTTTCATCTGCATTGCCATCCAGCTCTCTGGACTTGTTTTTGTGGCTTTTCCAATTCTAATTGCCATCTCTGGGCTTAAAGCAGATTTCTCATTTACAAATTCAGAAAGAGTCTTTCTTGTAACACCGAGCATTTCTGCAGCATCAGTGATATTTATTCCAAGTGGTTCAAGAACATCTTTTAAGAATACTTCTCCGGGATGTGTTGGTTTTCTGGTCATAATGTCCTCCTAGTGATAATCCTGATAATCAACAAGAATTGCATCTTGTCCTTCAAAGTAAAAAGTCACGCGCCAGTTTCCATTCACTGTAACGGACCACATTTCTTTTTCCTGTCCTTGCAATTGATGAAGTCTATATCCGGGTAAGTTCATATCTTGTGGGGTAATGCTTGCATCCAGACGGTCAAGGATTCGTCCAAGTTTGGAAGCGTGTTCTGGAATAATTCCAGCTTTACTTCCTGTTTCGAAAAAATCTTTTAGACCTTTATGTCTCCATGATTTTATCATAATTGATTCTACCTCTGTAACGTGCAACGTGTCAAGTTATATAATAAAGAGTTCATTTATTAACAAATATGTTCAGCCTTATTGATTATTGGCAAGAATAATTTTTCCTGTACGATACTTAGTTTTTGTTGTATCACCTTCCGAAAACGGCAGGTCGTTTAGTCTAATTGTTTCCCTCACACCTTACAGTAATCGCACTCCAGACCTTTAACGTCAACCTTGCAGGTAAAGAGACATCCGTCGAGTTCACCACTCTGCCCGGTTGCTGCGCTTGTGATAAAAAGTGTGTCCAGCTTATCGCCCATAAAGCAGCAGGAAGTTACGTTTTTGGCAGGCACGTTTACGACCGCAAGAAGAGAGCCGTCTTTTGTGCTTCGCTCTTCTATGCGGCTGCCACCCCAGAAGGCTACCCAGAGATTGTCTTCTGAATCTATACACATTCCATCTGTAAGGCCACGACTTTCTTCCGGCTTAAACAAAACCTTGCGGTTTGAGATTTCACCGGTTTCTAAATCATAATCATATTCAAAAACCGCATACTGCAGGGTATCTGAAAAATAAAACTTTTTGCGGTCCGAGCTCCAGGCAAGACCATTCGAAATCTTTGTATCAGCCTGTTTTACAGTCACCTGGCCATTTTCCAGGCAAAAGAGATTTCCGCTCGCTTCGTGAATATCATCATCCACAGAAGAGCCAAACCAGACACGGCCTTTAGGGTC
>CAKUWD010000342.1 GCA_934699065.1 uncultured Treponema sp. | reverse complement strand
GCTATAAGCGGATATGAAACTCTTGAGCTTCTGAAAAATCAAAAGTATGACATTATTTTCTTAGATCACCAGATGCCCGGAATGGATGGTGTTGAAACACTTGAAAATATCCGCCAGGCAGAAAAGGAATTGAATGAATCAGAAAAAAGTATTGTAGTAGCCTTAAGTGCTAATGCTGTAAACGGTGCCCGCGAAATGTTTTTAAGTAAAGGCTTTAATGATTTTCTTTCAAAACCTGTACAGGGAAAAGATTTTGCAGCCTGCCTTTCAAAATGGCTTCCAAAAAATCTTATTAAATATTCTGATAATGCAAAAGAATCTGAAGAAAAAACAGAAGTGATGGACAATATAATTCCTCCTGATTTTCCTGCTTTACCTTCAGAAATAATTGATGTTAAAAAGGCTGTTTCTTTTACAGACTCTTTTGAAACCTGGCTTAAAGTTACAAAGCTCTTTATTTCTTTAATAAAAGAAAATTCAGATAAAATCCAGAATTATTTTGAAGCTAATGATTTTCAGAATTTTACAATTCAGGTTCACAGCCTAAAATCTTCTGCCCGGATTATTGGCGCAGAAAGTCTTTCACAAATAGCTGCAGAGCTTGAACAGCTTGGGCTTCAGTGTCAAAAAACAGATACTGTTTCTGAAAAAGAGCTTTTGGATTTGAAAACAAAAACACAGATACTTTTGAATGATTACCGCAGATTGGACGATATTCTTTTACCAGTAAAATCATACAATGAAATTTCAGAAGCTGATAAACATTATGCAAGTGATGAAGAAATTAATAAAATTAAAAGTAAGATACTTCAAGCCTGTTCTGACTTTGATCTTGTGACACTCGAAGAAGAATTTAATATCTTAAAAACGCTTAAGCTTCCAGACAGTCTGAATGAAAAACTTCCTGCCCTTTCAAAAGCCATTGAAGAAATTGAATACGAACAAATAGAAGAACTCTTAAAATAAAAAAAGTTCCTGTACGCCAACGACGACAGGAACTAATAGATGTAAACAAAATACAGAGAGGCTCTGTTATTTTCCGAATTAATGAACGTCATGCTGAACTTGATTCAGCATCTCTGCTAATGAGATCCCGAAACATAGGGAGCGGCCCTGCATGCCAGGGCAAAAACAGTCCAGTGGACTGTTTTTAGCGAGTCTCCGAGCAGCTATGCTGCGAAGGTTCGGGATGACAGTATTTTATACCAGACTAAGGTAAATCTGGTCTGCAAGGCCAAAGCCTGCATTTTTTGTCATTGCAGTTGAGTATTCGTCATAAAGCATGTCTTCGTAAGTCTGACGTGCGAAGTCTGTATCTCCACTGCGATGAACAGTTTTTCTCATTTCTGAAAGCATTTGCTTTACAAAGTAATTTTCAAGCTCCATTGATTTCTGGTAGAGCTCTGAAGTTTTATCTATTGTTTTTGGCTGAACGTGAATATTTGCCTGATTTGCAGCGGCACCACTTGGGCGGGCTGTCTTGTCTGCGTCTGCAGTATAAGTACCGGCAAAACCTGTAGTGTACTCACCGTTGAGACGGCCTTTTTCTGCAATCTGGTCTGAAGAAACCGTACCGCGGCCTTCGTTCTGAGACTGGAAGCGTTCTAGAAGTTCTGCAAACTTTGCCTTATCTGCATTTGAACGTGCAGACTGTAAAGCACCCTGACCACCAGTAATTCCGCTATATGTATTTGAAATTAATCCAACGTTCATTTTTCCCATCCATTCGGTAATCACGGTGGTTGAGTGATGCGAAGCATCGTATCGAAACCACCGTGGACTTTTCACTGGTGGTTTCGATACGGCCTTCGGCCTACTCAACCACCGGTGTTATTTTATCTCTTAAGATTTACCGCAGTAC
>CAKUWD010000341.1 GCA_934699065.1 uncultured Treponema sp. | reverse complement strand
GTAAGTTCTTTGACAAGGCAAGCGGCCTGTATTACTTCAATGCCCGCTGGTATGATTCTGAACTTGGAAAATTTACAGTGTCCGACCCAATCCGTGATGGCGTCAATTGGTGGAATTATTGTAATGAGAATCCTCTGTCATTTTTTGATTTTAATGGTTTAGAAGATATTTCTATTAGAGAAATCAATAAAGCATATTGGAGAGGTATAAAAGATGGTTTTGTTGATATTGGAAAAAATGCCTGGAATACAGTTAGACATCCAATTCAAACAGTAAAAGAAGATTTTAATAGAATAGCTCATCCTATAAAAACTACAAAAGCCACAATCCAGAATATCAAGGATTATATGAATTCTGATGTTTATACAATGTCATATGGACTTGGAAGAATGGCTTCTGTAGCAGTATTAAGGCAAGTTGGCTCAGAAGCCGTCGGAGCATATAGCGGATTATCTTCTGGAGGAATAAGTAAAAATATAGGACCAAAGCAGTTAGCTCTTCCAGCTCCTGAAAGTAAATTAGCCTTACCGGTTCCTAATAATACCTTTGCTTTACCACCTCCATTTATAGAAACTCCATATGGATATGCAAAGCAATCAGGATTACCTTCAGCACTAAAATTAAGAAATGATGTAGAAAATGGAATTCCTTTATTCAGAGGAGGAACTATGGGAAGAAGTGCAGCAGGAGAAGGACAATTTTGGTCATTGGAAAACCCTTTGTCAGAGAATTATGCAGATAAAATGGGAATTCCAATGGAAAATTATAAATATCCTGATTTTGTTGAATGCGGAACTTTAGTCCCTGGAACTAATTTTGTCATAAGACCTGCTCCAAGAGTTGGAAATAATAAAGGTGGTGGAATTGAAGTTGTTGTTCCCCCAAATGGTGTAAAATTAAATTCATTTAATACATTGGAGACAAAATGAAAAATTCATTAGAAAATATATATAAAAATACGAATCTTTTAATTTTAGAATTTGAAAAAAACAATTTATTCTCAGAAAAAGAAAGACTAGAGGATGCAATGTCATATGCTTGTACTTTTGGAGAAATATTATCAAATATTGGTCTTGAACTGAAAGATATAGCTTCAAACAAAGAAAAATATCCAAAATCATGTATAGACATGGTAAATATAATTTTAGATCAAATAAATCATTTTGAAATTAATTAAGATAGAAAAGAATAAAGTAGTAAATTGTGAATGTTGATAAGCCTAAGCCAATTAAATAAATGGGAAGAGAGAAAATGTATACTTACAAAACAAATAAATATATATATATAAATAATACAAAAAATATTTATATTTTTGATAAGAATAATATTCTTCAAAAAAAGATTTCTTTACCTATTAAAGAACATGTAAAAGGATTTGACTATATATATCATGAAGGAAAAGAGTTAAAAGTTTTTTTCAATACAAATGATACTTACGATTATAAAGCAACCTTAAATGAAGATACATTTGAATTTTCAGATTGGGGGGGTACAAAGTAAATATTGATTAGGGTGTTGTGGGGGCACAACCTTGTTTATTTTCGCTCCCTGCAAGAAAGGGTGGCGTAAGAACGTGAAGTGGGCTGGAGACAGGGAAAATTTTCCCTCCTAAATATAAATAACCAGAATATTACCATGAAATATTCTGATTATTGTTCTTTGACATTAGAAAAGTAACTCAAGCAGACATGGCTATTTGAGTTACGAAGAAAATACATTCAGATTTAACGGGAGTGTATTTTCTCCGGTAAGTTTAAATGTGGTAGACCGGTTAGCGTGTGTAGCTGCGCCGAAGGCGGCCACCGCAAGCGAACGAACAAAGTGAGTGAGTGCGGAGGCTGAAGCGAAAGCGGAACAGCGGAAGGAGCGACCGTCTGCGAAGCAGACGGGAACCGCCAGATAAAATATTACAACAGAAG
>CAKUWD010000340.1 GCA_934699065.1 uncultured Treponema sp. | reverse complement strand
TGGTAAGACTTCTCTTTTTGAGGCATTTAATCATTGGTATAAATTAAATGGTTTTGGAAGAGCAGGAAACTATGATTATTGTGTAAAGAAAAGTAGTTTAGAAAATCAAATTAAAGGAGACTGGTTTACCGATAAAGTAAAGATAAGTTTTTTTGAACAAGAGACATTCTCTAGAGAGCGAATACAAGGGACTTTTTATTTTCGATCTGCTTATAGAAATGAACCAGCTTTTATTACCACAACCCTAAGTCGACAAAATGATCCGACAAAGCAGATAGATCATGAAACATTAATGTCAACGGACTCTGTTGTTTCCTCAAATTATCAAAGACTCTTGTCATCAACGTTGTCTAGTATTTTTGACGAGAACAATAATACTAAAACAGTTGAAGCATTAAGAAAAGAATTAATTGGAGAAATTCAGAGTTCATTACATTCAGTTTTTGAAGATTTAGATTTATCTTCTATTGGCGATCCACTTGTTAATGGTTCATTTTACTTTACTAAGGGAGTGTCAAAAGATTTTCCTTATTCAAACTTATCTGCTGGAGAAAAGTCTGCATTTGATTTGCTTTTAGATTTAATTATAAAATCTATTTATTACAAAAATGCAGTATTTTGTATTGATGAACCAGAATCTCATATGCATACTACACTACAGTCAAAACTGTTAGACGAATTATATTCATTAGTTCCAGATAATTCCCAACTTTGGATATCAACCCATTCAATGGGAATGCTAAAAAAAGCAAAAGAACTAGAAGAAAATAATCCAGGTACAGTTGTTTTCCTAGACTTTGATAATAGAGACTTCGATTCTGAAGTTATTATGACCCCATCAAAAATTGATTCAACAATGTGGAAGCGTTTTTTGGATTTAGCATTTGGAGACTTATCAACTTTGATAGCGCCGTCAACAATTGTTTTTTGTGAAGGAGATCCTAAGGGAAGAAAATATAAAGATTTTGATGCGCAAATATACCACAAGATTTTTGAAAAAGAATTTCCTGATGTATGTTTTACATCAGTTGGCTCTTGTTCCGAGATTGAAGATGAGGAGAATACTAGTATGAAAATTATTTCAAAGGTTTTAAGTAATTCTCAAATAATCAAATTGGTAGATAGAGATGCACGTACTCCAAAAGAAGTTGAAGAACTAAGACAAAAAGGTTTAAAAGTTCTTTCTAAACGTCATATTGAATGTTATTTATTAGATGATGAAATTATCCAACTTCTTTGTAACAGTGAAGGAAAATCGGATAAGTATGAAGAAATCCTCGAAATGAAAAAACAGAAATTAGAAAGCTCAATTTCAAGAGGGAATGCAGCAGATGATATAAAATCAGCAAGTAGCGATATATTTGTTGAGATTAAACGTATTTTACTATTAAATCGGGGTGGTAATACAAAGGATGCTTTTTTTAGAGACATAATTGCTCCATTGATTACTCCAGAGACAAGAGTTTATCAAGAATTGAAACATGAAATATTTGAGTAAGTAATTTATCTTTTGGAGAATGATATTATGAGCGATGATATGAATAATGAGATTGCTGAACAATTAGTTTCTCAGACTGCAGGTAAAGTTTATGATGATATTGCACATCCTGCTATTCAAGCAACTGGTCAAATAGTAAGTTTTATTCCAAGGTCAATACGAGTTTTACTCGGAAAATGGGAAAAATGGATAGTTAATGGAGAATATGCTATCAAAGAAACTGAAAAATTATTAGAAAAAAAATTAGAGAATATCCCAGCAGAGAAAATTGTGGAACCAGAGCCATATGTTGCAATTCCTGCAATTCAACAATTAAGTTATAGTTTAGATAGTGAAGAATTACGGGAAATGTATGCGAATTTGCTTGCTTCGTCGATGAATAAAGATACACAATCAAATGTACATCCAGCTTTTGTTGATATTATAAAACAACTATGCCCTGATGAAGCC
>CAKUWD010000339.1 GCA_934699065.1 uncultured Treponema sp. | reverse complement strand
AGCGAAAGCGGAACAGCGGAAGGAGCGACCGTCTGCGAAGCAGACGGGAACCGCCAGATAAAATATTACAACAGAAGCTTCAAAGAGTATTTATACTTCGAGCAAATTATGGGAAAAAGACGGCAATGGGAACACCACAAAATATGCTTATGATAAGCTGGGCCGTGTTACAAAAATTGAGTATCCTGGAAATAAAGCTGACTTTGTTGTTTATGATGATGAAGCAAGAACCATTACAGTAAAGCACGAAGACGGTAAGGTTTATGAAAAATATTATTACGACTCTCATCATAATCTTACAAAGCAGGAACTATATGACTATTCATCTGGGACAGCGGTAGTTTCTGAGAGAAGCCTTGAATATGACGGCTGCAATAATGTCATAAAAATGACAGATGCAAACGAAAATTCAACTTTATATGAATATGACCAGTTAAATCGTCTTGTAAAGCAGACAAATGCGGACGGCACGTCTAAGATAACAGTTTATGATGACAGTAATTCAAAGCGAACTGTTTACGATGAAAATGGAAATATAACTTTAGAAGCGCTTTCTTATGACGGACTTGTGGAAATCCAGGAAAAGCAGAACACAGGTGGAGTACAGATAGTAATAAATGAATATGATGCCAACGGCCGTATAGTTGAAACTATAGACCAGCTGGAACAGGTTACTAAGACATCATATTCTGTGTTTGGTGAAGTTGAAAAGGTAACAAAGCCTTCTGTATCGGTTTATGAAAACAGACAGGAAAAAACTGTCACCCCTGTTGAAATTTATGGCATTGAAAGAATTTCTGTGAAAACACTTTTTAAATTCTCTGTTTCATTTCCTAAACGCTCTGCACGAAGATCGATATCTGTCGTAGAACGGGGGTATTCCTTTTCATAAAGAGCATAAAGAAAAATTCCTCCCTTAAGGGTAAAGTTTTCGTTATAACGAGATATGCTCAATCGAAAAATTACACGCTCCAGTGCATAAACTGTAAGAACTTCCTGATAAATTCTTCCATTTTCCCGTGCTATGTTCTTAAGCTTATCCTTAAGTGACTGAATATTCATACAAGCACCTCAAGATATGTTTTTAGAGTTTTCAGGCAGCCTATTTGACTCGCATAACGATACAGCTGGTTTATATTTCTTGATGAACGCGAAAGATAATTTGAAAGAACTTCCTTTGTCTCTTCAATACCAATTTTATTTCTATCCGATATTATGTCAGCTACTGTTTTTTCAATATCAAATATTTTAAAACAATTCTCTCCTTCTGTTATCATTTGTACACCTGTAGAAAGTTTTGTAGCTGAAAAATAATGAAGAGAAAGACTTATGTTTTCCGGATAAGTTGAAAGTTTTTTTTTCGCAGGAACGGCTACATCAATTGAGTCCGGGCGAAATGTCGTAAGACCATAATAAACAGCTGCGCTCATTAGACATACAATGCCTTCCTTTACAAAGGCAGAAACATAATAAAAATCATTCAGATATCCATTAAAACTTGTATTTTCATAATGTGATTTATTAAGTTTTATAAGTATTCCCTGTTCTACGAATGCTGCAATTTTGTAATACGAAAAGCCCATGTCCTTCAGTTCAGCATTTGAATATATAAGTTTTTGTGAAGAAAGTTCCGATGCCATAGGTATAAGTATAATACTAGTCTTAATAAATTTCAATGTAATACGGAGTATTGTTGTATTATCCGTTTTTTATTAAAATTTTTAATTCTAAATCATACAAATTATTATTTGTATTACTATATCTTTTTCCTCCTGATCATTCTTTATTGTAACATAAAAAGATAAATATCGCATTAAAAACCTATCTGTTTCTTTATTTATGGAACTTTTATACTTTAATTTTATTTTTATTTTGTTATAATAAATCTATGAAAAGAAAGTTTTACAAATACTCTGAGGGGTGGTCGTATGTTGAGACCCTCATTGTAATGGCC
>CAKUWD010000338.1 GCA_934699065.1 uncultured Treponema sp. | reverse complement strand
GATAAATGCTTTCATAAAAAGATTTCTGAAAAAAATGGGAATTGTACCATAGATGGAAATGACGTAATTAAAACCATTGAAAAACCATTATTCATAATAGGAAAGAGTTATAAAATACGTTTTTTTAAGAAAAAGATCAAAATTGCGAAACAGGAAATATACCATGGGCATAAAATAAGACTAAAAGATTGTGTGGCTTCTGGGCATGATTTATATATAGAAATAAAGTAATTATCGGGGGCGTTGCGGGGGCCGAGCCCCCGCAAGAAAGGGTAGGCCGCAACGAAGTGCGGCCGAGGGGAAGGCCTTCCCCTCCTTACGAAATTGAGGAACGAAAATGAAAATCCTGGTCAGTGCCTGTCTTGTGGGCGACAATTGTAAATATAACGGTGGGAACAATCTTAATGAGAGGCTGGTGGAATTTCTGGCGGATCATGAGGTGGCCAAGGTTTGTCCGGAAGTTTTGGGTGGGCTTGCGACTTCCAGGGCTCCGGCGGAAATTCAAAAGGGGTAGGTTGTAAACACTGAAGGCAGGAATGTTACTAAGGAATTTGAGGCGGGGGCTTTGAGGGCTTTTGAGATTGTGGAAAAGGAAAAGCCTGATTTGATTATTCTTCAGAGCAGGAGCCCTTCGTGTGGGATTAAGCAGATTTATGACGGGTCTTTTTCCGGGCGGAAGATTGAGGGGCAGGGGCTCTTTGTGGCTCTTTGCATTAAGGCGGGCTGCAGGGTTTTGGATATTGAAGATTTTTAAACTTCCTAAAGGCTTTTTTCGCCTGACCCGAAAAATTTTCCATGGACATAAAATAAGACTAAAAGATTGCATTGCTCCTGGACATGATTTATATATAGAAATAATTTAGTTCATTACTGCTAAGGATCAACCTCACTGCTAGCGTCGAGTGAATATCCTGATTTTTTTCCTACACATTTTTGATTGTTTCCATTTTAATGATATTATTCAAAAAAATAATGAAATCAATGCTATAATAAATAGCAGGCCTCGTAAGGAGTTTTTATGAAAAGATTTACTAACATAATAGTATTATTTGTGCTCTGCCTTTTATTTACTTCTTGTATAGATTATGTTCAGACAGTTAGTTATAAGGACGGTGAGTATAAACTTTATTACAAAGTTACTCTATCAAAAATGCTTTTTGAAATGGCAGATGAGGAACCAGAAGAAGTATTTGATGTTTTTAATGATGATACACTTAAAGACTTACCAGAAAATATAAAGATACAAAGAGTTAATACAGATTTAGAAGTTGGGGGAGAATTTTTCCTTAATATAAAACCAAAGACGACAGATGAAACTGAAAAAGCTTTACTGCCTACTGTAGCTGGGAAAAAATGTTTTATTCCTTTTCTAATTGGAAATGAGAGCAATTCATTGATAGATTATTTTAAGGATGAAGACAGTGAATCTCAAGAAATCACAAAGGCAATCCTATCCTCTGCAAAATGCAAAATTCTAATAGATAAAAGTGTTTTACCTGTAATCGATACTGCATATTTAGAAGGAAGGGGAGGACAGAATTATTCAATAGCTTTGTTTGATTATGGAGTTTCATATTGTTTGGAAATTCCATTCATAGTATTGTTCGAAACTGGAATGTATAATTTTGATAGAATTGTTGTGATTAGAGGGTAATCATATATACAAGGAACTTATAAGGAGAAGTCATGCATCAGATAACACTTCGAGGTGCAATTAATCTCCAGTTACAAGCAGAAACAAATTTATAAAAAATTTTAAAAAGCAACATGATTTTTTTCACCCTGCACGATTATTTGCTACAGGGTGTGTGGTAGAATATATTTAAGAAAAGAATTGTTTTACTTTTCTTTTTGGATTCTTTTTCATATTCTCAACTTGAGTTGTACAGGCTAAATAGGTTATGTCTTTTGGTGGTGGGGCAAAAGTGCTGAGTCCACAGGAATTGAAGAACCGGGTGGGCC
>CAKUWD010000337.1 GCA_934699065.1 uncultured Treponema sp. | reverse complement strand
GTGTTACAATTGCATTCAGACACGGACTTCATTCAGATTTATTTATTTTTTCTTTGTGTTTTTTCCTTATAGTTATTAGAGATGCATTTGGTGTAAGACGTTCCAGTGGAATTCAGGCACGAAAAATCAATGAAATAGGAAATGATTTAAAGGAGAAAGGAATTTTAGAAAGTTATAAGCCGCTTAAAGAAGTAGACGGACATACTCCAATGGAGGTTATTTGTGGTTGTCTTCTTGGCTTCTTTGTAGGACTTTCATTCTCCCTGCTGAAGTAAAACGGTATGAATAAGTATTTAAAGTATATTGCACCTTTAGTTTTTTTGTTTTCGCTTATTCTTCTGTTTTCTGTAAAATCAATTCCATCCGGTAAACTCTGGAAAGAATATAATATTGTTTATGTACCAGTTTCAAGTGATGATTCAAGTATAAAAAAAGCCTTTATAGAGTGCGGAATTGAAGATATTGTTTCACTTTCTGGACAATTTCTTCCTTTATCTTTAAATGAAAATTCAATTGAGATTTCAATGCTTCGTTTGAATTATAGTTCTAAGGATTATTCATATTTATCACGAAGAAATGCATTTTTTTACGATAAATCAAAACAATACAGGCTTTATTATATTCCTTCACAATACAAACAAAAGCTTTCAGATGCTGTAAATGCAATTGAAGCAAGAGGAATACCATGCGGTACAGATACTTCTGCTTCTTATCCATGGTTATTGCCTTTTATCTGTTTACTTCTTTGCGGCATGCTTTTTATTTTCGTTAAAAATAAAATACCTTTTGCCTGTGCTTCTATAATTCCACTAGTTTTTTTATATAGCAATCCATTTTATCCTGTTGCACTTTCTACTTGTCTCATTCTTCTTTGTCTGTTTTTTACTGCTAATGTATGGAGAAGAAAAGATGCTGTAAGCTGGCTCATAAGCCGCCGCTTCATACCAGCAATGCTTGCAGTGTCACTTATAAGCGCTTTTTCCGGCTCACTGCATTCCGGCTTTCTGTATTTTGCAGCGGCGGCAGGCACAGCAGGCGCCTTACTTTCCGTAAAGTTTGTAGAAGAGTGGTGGCGCAGCCGCAAAGTTTTTGTTCCTGTATATATAAGACCTGCAAAACGTGTTTCTATTTTTGCCGGAAAAGCTTTTACTACATTAAGTATTGTTACAGGTTCGGCAGTTTTATTACTTGCACTTTTTTTCCTTACATCTTCAGGTTCTGTCAGTTCAAAAGTTTCAAAGCTTTTATTACCTTCATATACTTCATTAAAATCAGAAGAACTTCCTCAATTTGAAGATTATTATAAATGGGTCTGGAATGTTGAAACTTACCCATATCAATCCCTGAATTCAGATTATTCAACAAAAGATAAAATTGAGTTTACAGAGTTTGTAGAAAATGCTGAGACAGGAATAATACAATCTAATCAAAAAGTTATGATTTATGATGATGATTTTAAAATTAATGTCTATGATGGTATTGATAAACTTTCGTTTAATTCAGTTGAAAAAGTAATGAAATCAGAAGGAAATAATTTTACAGCCGGTTACTCTGCTTTAAGTTCCAGCCATTTGAACTTTTTCGGAATAATTATGTGCTTTATTTGTGTTTTACTATTACTTTTTATCTATATTTCCATTATTATTAAGAAAAGGTATTGATAAATGAAGTCTAATAATCCTGTAGTTTCATCAATAATAAAAGATTATAAATATTCACAACAGGCATTTCTTCCGCATTATGTAACCATTCCTTTAACACAGGAATCAGGAGTTTTTTATAAAAGTCTTGTTAAGTGTGGAGATGTTGTAAAAGAAGGTGATATAATTGCAGAAGCAGAATTTGATTCTGGCAAAAAATCATATATTCATTCTTCTTTACCTGGAACAGTTACTGCCATTGAGCCTGTTTATGCTCCTAATGGAATGCAGGAATTCGCAATTAAAATCAAATTTGGTGGAGCTTTTTCTTACCTTGGTAAAAAACACCAGGAACGTGATGTTTCTTCT
>CAKUWD010000336.1 GCA_934699065.1 uncultured Treponema sp. | reverse complement strand
CCCATTCCGTCATCTGCTCAGCTTTTTTCTTTTCTTCTTCAAGTTGCTTTTCAATTTCTTCCAAAGATAATTTGCTTTCTTCATAATGACACACGTATTTTCCGTTCCCTTTAGTATATTAATTTGAATAGACATATTATGTCCATCTTCATTCTTATCTACGTGTGTCTGCTTATTTTCTGCGATTACTTACATTGGCTGAACTTTATCGAATTTTTTGATACTTTATCCCTTCCGTATCAAAATCTAAAAAGATACTTTTCAAAAATCATTAATTCCAGAGGACCTGGCTTTCCCGAAAGTGTAACCTGGCAATCCTGCAATGAGAGACAATTTTTT
Organism: uncultured Treponema sp.; assembly: GCA_934699065.1. GTDB lineage: Bacteria > Spirochaetota > Spirochaetia > Treponematales > Treponemataceae > Treponema_D. The sequence continues at coordinate 1,676 of CAKUWD010000336.1, read as the reverse complement.
TGTGACATACAATATTCTATTCCGCCAAAGCGTAAAAGTTCTTCTGAAGGAATTGTGATGTTAGTCATTCCTATGGCTCCTGTAAGGTAAGTTCGAATTTCTGTAAATCTTCATCAAGGTTGCAGAGCTTTATTTTGAAGGTACAATGAGAACCGAACAAAGAATTTTTTGCAGAATATCTGACGGTAAAAAGAGAATCTGTCTTTTCTATTTCTGTATCAAAATATTTATATTTAGTGAGGAGTTCTCTGATTCTTTTTTCTGCTTCCTGCTTTAAACAGTCTTCAACCCGGCAGACATTTGCCCTCAGTCCATAAAATTCATAATAGCTGGAAGCAGGCTTTTTATATTCCCTGATTCTTTTTGTTTCTTCGGAATAATGTTCTACAAACCAGGATATGAGGTTTGAATTTCTGTACTTAATAAAATAGGGAATGAGATTCAATTGGCTTCTCTTAAACTCAACAATTTCAAAGTTTGATTTAAAGGTTACAGAATCAATGTGTTCATAAAACTTGCCAAATACACTTTCAAATCTTGAATGTTTATCTTTTGAATGTTCTCTGTAAACCTGAGGAATATAATCATAAATTTTATTCATATAACTTTTGATGGTTTTTGCTTCTTTTATCTGCGCCTGATATTTCGCTGGCTCTGCAAAAATAAAATCAAATCGTGCTTCGTAATAAGGGAATCTGGAAATTGAGAGATAATTAAAAAAATAATAATCAAAAAGGCATTCTCTGTGGGAAAGAATGGTCTCCAGGTCTTTGATTTTATTGCGGAACTTTTCTACATCTTCAATATTTTCTTCCGGATTAAACAAAACTCTTTTGAGTTGATTTTCGTTATATGGAATTACATTAAAAAAAGCCATCTCTTCTTCACTAAGCTTTTCCCAGAAGGGCCTATGCTGAGGAAAAAATGTAGAGACAAAATCATAGATAATTGTATTACTCATAATTCACCTTTTTTCCAGTTATTGCGTGGCCCAACCGGATTTAATTGATTTATAAATCATCTTTTCCATCTTTTCCTGAAGTTCAGTTTTATCGCTTGAACACCAGAGAGAGATTTTCATTTTTTCTTCTCGGGCCGAAGAGTAGTCTGTAAAGTGCAGAATGTACTTTGAGTAGAGTCCTGATTTTTCTTTGTTTGTTTTCAAAAGAACATATTTCTTTACATATTTGCGTCTGCCACTTTGTTTGTAAAAAACTTTGCGTTCAACAATTGTGCTGTCTGCAAGTTCCTGAGGTTTAAGATGCTTTTCTGCATTTGGGAAAGGACACAAGTCCTGAAGCTGATGAAGCGCAATATCAGGCTCTACACATTTTTTGTCTTCGCGTAAACGGACAATTGAAAGATTATAGGTTGCGACGCCGGGAACTTTGCCTTTAAGATTCCAGCCTTTTTCTTCTGAGTATTCAACGATATAATTTTTGAAGCTGTCATTAAGACAGTTAGTATTTGCAAAATCTGAGGCGGTAACTTCAAATACAAATTCCGGCTTAATCATTTGAAAAGCGACACCCTGGGAATCTGTATAAATCAGATTTGAAGAAACCTTGAGCGCCGAAAGATTTATTTCCAGAATTTTTCTCTGCTTATCTGAAAGCCCGTTGCCGCCGCTTGCGAAAATTCTGTAAATGCCCGAAGGTTCCATTACGGCAAAGAGC
>CAKUWD010000335.1 GCA_934699065.1 uncultured Treponema sp. | reverse complement strand
TTTAACCGGCAGGGGAGTGCAGAAAAAATGCAGGTGCTGCCGGACGGCACAATTCATCAGGTTCAGATTACTTCCTGCGGTCTCAACGGAGGCCCTCTCGAAGGCAAAGGCTTCTACCCTGCTTACATTGCCTGCAATATTTTTAATCCGGAGCAAAAGAACTTTATTGTTGATATCAAGCATCCCCGCATAACTCAGGACGGAAAAGACGGAGACCAGGTAGAAGGCTATGTTGCAAACATGCAGAACAACTATACTCTTGGCTTTAAGTTCTTTAACTTTAAGGGAGTAAAAAAGATTTCCGTTACTACCCGCGGATATGTTTATGGAAAATATGAAATCCGAACAAAGTGGGACGGCCCGGTTCTTGCTGAAATCACTCCTATCGGAAGCAATATCTGGGAAAGCTTCAGCACAAACATCAATATTCCGGATGGAGTTGGAGAGCTCTACTTTAAGTTTGTCGGTGGCGGCACTCATCAATTTAAAGGATTCACTCTAGAATAGCTTTATTACACAGATTAGGAATGCCTTTAGACATTTCTAATCTGTGTAACGATTCTTTTTCCTTAGCGTTCTGTCAATTTCTTTTTCTTTTTCTGATACTGCTTTGGCGTACATTCCATATATTCTTTGAATTTTCTCGAAAAATACTGAATATTATTGAATCCATTCGCCGTAGCAATTTCAGTAATATTATTATTTGTATAAATCAGATCAAGACAGGATTTTTCTATTCTGAATTTATTTATATATTCAGAAACATTCATTCCCGTACTTTCCTTAAAAAGCCGGATAAAATGACTCTTGCTGTAGTTTGTAAGCTGGAGAATTGCCGTAAGACTCAGGTTTTCGCTGTAATTTTCACGGATATACTGCAAAGCATTATCAATCGCAGAAAGACTTCTTTTTTCAATCCCCGAAAGCTGAGAGAAATGCTCGTATTGCCCTGATTCAACAGAGTAAGAAATGATATCCAGCAAAAGAGACCGGAGAATCAGTTCCCTGCCATCTGCATTTTTTTCCATACCAGATATTTTATTAAAGCGATATAAAAGCTTTTCAGGCAGATTATGCAGAAAACGACAAAGCCTGATTCCTTCAAAAAAAGTTCTGCACGGGTCATAGGGATTACCAAGTGCCGATATATCAAATAAGAGTCTGTAACAACGGAAGGTTCCGGCAGAATAATCCACCGTAAAAAAGTGTTCTTCAAAAGGATTTATAACGACAATATCACCTGCACTAACAATCTCCTCAGAATTGATTAGAGAAAGTGTTCCCTGACCTTTTTCTACATACAGAATTTCATATTCTATAAGCCTTAAAGCTTCCTCGGAATACCCATCCTGAACAAAAAACTGCAAGGCAACCGGTTGCCGAGCTCTTCCATTATCATTTTTCATAAGAGTATTCTACTATGAAAAATGATGGAATTCAACGCAAAATAAGACTATTTTATAAATATTGTGATACTTTAAGTGTTTTTTTAGCAAAATAACAGATTTATCATATTTTAAAAACGTTTTACCATGTTTTTACTAAAAGTTTATAAATGGAGGACTTTTATGAAAAAAATGATGTTAGCAGCTGCAGCAGCAGTTCTGGCATTAAGCCTGGTGGGATGTTCTGGTGGTTCTTCTGCAAAAGGCAAGAAGAACGCAATGAACATTTCTGTTTTCACAATTCAGCAGAGAGAGCAGCCTCCTGCTGACAACAAAGCCTACAAATGGATTGAAGAGAAGTTTGGTGTAACATTCTCTTGGGATATCCTCGTAGGTGATAAAGACCAGAAGATTGGTGTACTTATCGCTTCTGGTGACCTTCCTGATCTCGTAGAAGTAGATTCTGAGAAGTTCCAGGGTGCAGGTTGTCTTCGCGACCTTAAGCCACTTGTAGAAAAATATGCTCCAAATCTTAGAAAGCATTATGAATCTGCATGGAAAAAGATGATTGACCAGGATTCTGAAAAGGATTCAAACGGTAACATCGTAAAAGAGCACATCTACTCTCTTCCTAACT
>CAKUWD010000334.1 GCA_934699065.1 uncultured Treponema sp. | reverse complement strand
GCGCTACGTTATGCATAAGGTGCAGGGGTGAAAACAGGAATGATGAAGTCAATTATTACATCATTGTGCAGCCGGATTTTCTTTCTTCCGGGTGTGCAACTTCAAAACCGCAGTTTGCTTCCATGTTCAGCTCGCGCAGTTCCTTAATGCCGTCGATATAAAGCTGATAGTTGATTCCTGTAGATTCATAGCCGCAGCCAACATCGTACTCGTCGCCAAGAGATTCGCGGACAATCTGTTCACGCTGCTCGCGGGTTGTGTCTTTTATTAAAATGCTTGCCATAGTGTTTCCTATTTATAAAATAATAAAAAATGCCTGCAGAATGCAAATGCAATCTGCGGGTTTTAGTTTATCCTAACTGACCGGGCAGAACCAGTTTTTCTTTGTAAGGAAATTCTGCTTCATATTTGGCAAAGTCTTCGGGATTTTCTTCGGCAACGAAGTATCCTTTTGGGGGAGTGTAAGTTGCTTCAATTCCATTGAGATAGCCGGGAATCAGTTCCTGTGCTAAAAAGTATAGCGTCTTCAGAAGAAATGATTTTGGTGGATGATTTTGAGAACCAGGAGTTCTTTCTATTCCGCGAAAATGAAAAATATTAAAAATTGCGGGGTTAAAAGCAAATTCTATTCCGCAAAATTGAAAAATGCTTGAAAATGCGGAATATAGATTGTATAATAGCCCTATGAAGGTTCTGGAACGGCAAGATTTTCTGCAAAAATTGATTAACACAATTTACACTCCTGATATCAAGGTCATAACAGGAATTCGTCGAAGCGGCAAATCAAAGCTTCTGGAAATGTTTATTGAATACCTGAAAAAGCAGATTCCAGACTCAAATATCATTCATATCAATTACAATCTTTTTCAATTTTCAACTCTAAAAAATGCCGCTGCTTTGAATGAATATGTTGAAAACCTTTATGTTCCAGAAAAAGAAAATTTTCTTTTGATAGATGAAGTCCAGCTCTGCAAGGATTTTGAACACGCGGTAAATTCTTTTCATGCTTCAGAAAAATATCACATCTATATAACAGGTTCCAATGCCTTCCTTCTTTCAAATGATTTGGCGACTTTATTTACCGGCAGAACATTTTCTATTGAAGTTTTTCCTTTCAGCTTTAAGGAGTTTGTTTCTTATTTTGAGTGCAAGGATTTGCAGCAGGCTTTTGATCGTTTTGTAATGGAAGGCGGAATGTCGGGTTCTTACCTGTATGACACACTTGACGATAAATACAATTATCTTCAGGAAGTTTTTGAGACATTAATTGTCCGCGATATTCAGCAAAAATATAAAATCAAAAATATTCCACTTTTAGACACTCTGAATGATTTTCTTGTTGATAATATTTCTTCGGAAGTTTCTGCAAGGGGAGTGGCAAATACATTGACATCAAAAGGAAGCAAGGTTGATGACAAAACAGTTTCCTCGTACATTAAATATCTTTGTGCTTCCTATGCCTTCTACAAAGTACGTCGCTACGATATAAAAGGAAAGAAATATCTTGCAAGCCAGGATAAATATTATCTTGCTGACCATTCTTTTAAATATGCAAAACTGGGAACTAAGAATTTCGACTATGGGCGGATTTACGAAAACATAGTTTGTATTGAGCTTTTGCGCCGTGGCTATGAAGTTTATACGGGAGTGCTTTATCAGAAAGAAATTGATTTTGTAGCAATAAGACGTAATGAAAAAATCTATATTCAGGTAAGTGATGATATTTCTCGCCAAGAAACGATGGAAAGGGAAGTGTCTCCGCTTTTAAGTATAAAAGATGCTTATCCGAAAATGATAATCGCAAGAACCAGGCACCCGGTTTACCAATATGAAGGAATTGCTGTGTGGGATATTGCTGAGTGGCTGATGGAATAATGGAAGTGTACAAGAAGTAAAAGAATTATAGAATAAAAGGAAGATAGAAATATGGCAAAAGAAAAAATACAATCCGTAGAACCAAATATCGCCGACCTTGTGAACGGTTGGCTTAAATCATACAAACTTGATTACAGACTGGAACAAGAAAGCCTCAATGATTCCATTGACAAAGCTTTAGATG
>CAKUWD010000333.1 GCA_934699065.1 uncultured Treponema sp. | reverse complement strand
ATCAAGGCAGAAATTGAGCGGTCTGAAAAGTCGCCTTTTTCTGCCATTTTTTTGATTTGTTCTGCACTGTATTTTGATTCTGGATACACTACAACTACGGCTTTGTCGCCGTTTTGCAGGAAGTTTGATTCTCCCCAGGCTGTGTAGCGGGTTGCTCCGATTGAAACTAGTATGCGTGACGGGCGACCTGCGGCTACAAGGTAGCTGTGAATGTCTTCTGCGGGACCTTCGTTCTGCTGGTGATTGAATTTGTCCAGCATCCAGTCTGTGAGTTTTTTGTAGATGTAACTGTAATCACGTACGGCTGAGTTTTCTCCGTAGTCGTGAACTTCACCATTGCGGATAAGAAAGCTTGCAATGCGGTAGTCGTTGAGATTGCTATTTTCTGTGAAGTCAGTAGAGTCGAAGGCTATCTGATTTTTTGAAAAGCCTTTAGTGCAGCTTCCCCAGTTTTTCTTTTCGCTGATTTTCTTTGCGCCCTGTTTTCGGATTGAGCAGTCGTTGGAAGCGCCAAAAGAAAGTGGCTTGAGTGCTGCTAACTGGTCGCCCTGCCATGTGGCCTCAAAAATGATTGCGCATTCAGGTTCAATCTGCAGTTTTTCTTCTCCTTTTGGAAAAATAATGCGTTTCGGGTCAAATGGGAAGATTGTAAGAAAATCCGGAATTACTGAAGCGTCTGAGGCTGAATTTGCCTCTTTTTTTGGCAAAAAGGTCGGAAAAATGGCTTTTGGAGCGTTTTGCTCGAGCGTTTTAACGTTTTTGAAGTCAGCGGCCTCGCCGGCCTGTTCCAGGTGTCCTGTGAAATTTCCAGCCACGCCGAAGCATGGGATATCATTTGTGTCGTAAAAGTTTTGCATAATATCTTCCCTGTCATCCCGAACTTGTTTCGGGATCTATTTTAGAGATGCTGAAACAAGTTCAGCATGACTGTTTTTATCTACCCTTCAACTTCTTAATTACTTTTTTATGCCAGAAGGCGCGGAGTTTTTCTGCGGCGCTGTATGGGCGGTAAATTGCCTTGAGCGGGATATCCCAACTGCCAGTGCGGTGGATATTCTTTCCGCCAAAATTTGCCTTGAACATATAAAGGCCGTGCATAGGATGATTTTCATCCTTACCTTCCGGAGGCATTCCGTACATATCGTAATATTTACTGCCGTAGGCTTTTGCATCTTTCATTGCTGTCCATTGCAAAAGATGATTTGGCATGAGGTTGCGCTTGTTATTGCTGCTTGCACCATAAAGATAGATTGCTTCGTCGTGGCTGAAAAGTGTCATGATGGAAGCAATTTCTTCCCCTTCATGTTCTGCAATATAAAGGCTGATTACAGGAACATCACGGCCCTTGTTGATTTCTTCTGCAGAAGATTTTATGAGATCCGCATAATAGGCTTTTGCGTGGCTGGCATTTCCGTCGCGAGCGTTTGTAATCTTTGTAAGTTCATAAAATTTGTCTAGTTTTTCAGACAAGTTGATATCGTTTCCTAAGTAACGATGAATGGCAACGCCCTTTCTTTCGCTGAGGCGGATGTTATAGCGCCACTTGGAATGCATTTTTTCGAGGATTTCTTCTTCTGTGCCGGTGAGATCTACAAGTGTACTGTCCGGCGGCTGAATATCTACCGAGTTCTTTCTGATTTTAAGTCTGTCTGCATAAGTAATCAGTTGCATTCCATAATTAAACAAGTCGCGATCTTCAGGACTATTAAAGCTTACATCCGGATCAAATCTTATTGCGATAGTGTTTTTAGGAAGTTCTGTTTTGAGGGCTATGGCAAGCTCGCTTAAAAAGTGAGCAAACTCAATTGTCTGTGTTTCCGGAGTTATGATGTCTTCTGAAATTATAGTAGAGTTTAGGGATAATCCTAAACCGCCCCTTTCGGCTCGGTTTTTAACGGATTTTCCATTGTATAAGGTTTCGATACGCTCGCTTTGCTCGCACTCAACCACCGCTTCATTGTCATCATTAAAGGCTTTATCTAAAACTTCTTCCGGAGTGCATTCATAAGGCAGCTTTGGAAAAAGCGGAATGTAGGCGATTGAGAAGAATCCTTTTGCAAAGCTACGGTTGAGAAC
>CAKUWD010000332.1 GCA_934699065.1 uncultured Treponema sp. | reverse complement strand
GAACAGGCAAGGTTTATAAGTGAGATTGAAATCATGGGAACCAGACTCCCAGGTGTTGAAGAAGGTAAAAGAGGCTGGAAAGAAATTTATGGAATAAATGACGGAAGCAAAACTCATTTTATTGAACACACAGCCTGCAAGGATCTTGAACTTGAAGTAAGCATCAGTAAAACAGAGAAGAATCCTGCCTTATACATAAATGAACGAAAAGTCGAAGCAGATAAAAAGACAGCATTAAATGAAAACACTATCCTTCATTACTTTATCAGAAAGGAATGGCTCAGGCCTGACGCACAGTTTATAAAACTGGATACTAATGAGGTTGAAAGCTGTTTACTCCGTGAATACAGAAGTGGAATGGCAAAAGACAATAATGAATGTGAAATTGAGCTTTGGAGACCTAACCTCAAGGATAATGAATGGAATGGTTGTGTTATCGGCTGGAGCGGAAATCCACTGGATAAAGTAAAAATCAACGGATACTCTGTTCAAAGAAGCGACAGATTATTTTATATTCCTCTGTCACAGATTGATTTTAATCATATAAAGGGAAAACTTGAAGTAACGGCAGAAAATAACGGGAAAAAATATCATCAGACATTCTTTGTTAAAGGCGGCCAGCAGCAGATCGGTGGAACATTAAACTGTACAGAAGAAATAGAATACATTACTTCCGGCAAGTACATAATAAGCGGAAAAGCAGAACGTAATCATTACAGGGCATACATAAACGGAAAAGAAATTGCAGTAGACCGAAACGGAAGATTCTCAACAGAAACAGAACTAACCTCCGGCTATCAGAAAATAGAAATTGAACTGAAAGATAATGGAGAAACTGTTGCATTCTGGACAAAAGAAATTTACCGGATTACTGATTCAATAAAGCTTTATGTATCGGGTGCAGAAAAAGGAATTATTACTCAGGATGATGAGTATGAACTTCGGGGAAGAATCTGGAATGCAGTTGAACCAGAATTAAAAATTAACGGACGTAGTGTAGAGGTTTCCAGAGGGGAGTTTATTTATAAATGCCTTCTTGAAGAAGGTGAGAACGTATATACAGTAAGTGTAAAAGACTGTCTTGGTAGAAGTGCAGAAAAACAGATAGTTATTGAAAAAGACACTACAGCTCCAGATTTTGAAATAAAGCTTCCTGAAAACAAAGTATACTGGCCGCATTCAGTCATAACACTTGAAACAGAAAGTGATGAAAAAGATTTGTGGTATGAAGTTTCGGATTATGTAAGGGAATACTGTGCAGACAAAGTTTATACAAAAAACTATGAACTTGAAGACAGCTTCTACAACTGGACAGTTTATACTTACGACAGGGCAGGTAATAAGAGTGAAGGAAAGACAGTAGAATTCTGTATTGATACAACCATTCCTGAAGAATTTACAATATATTCAGATACTCCATCTGATATAGAACATTGGAGAAATACAAATAACGTAACTGTCAGTTTTAAAACAACGGACGCTACAAGCGGAGTGGACAGATATGAATACATTTTAGACAGTGGTGACTGGAAAGTATGTGAATCGCCTCTGAATCTTGGAGTGCTTAGTGACGGGCGGCATAATGTATTTATACGCGCAATAGATAAAGCCGGAAACATAAGACTTGAAAGTCTTGCCGTATTTGTTGACGTTACAAGGCCGGAAGATTTTATATTTACTGCAGACATCAATAAAGAACAGTGGACAAGCCAGAATTCAATCTGCCTGTATTTTGAAACAACAGATGCTACAAGTGGAGTCAGAAATTATACATTAAGTATAGATGGAAAGCAGGAATTTGATTTTGTAAATGGTGGCCGAAGTCCTGTACTAAGTGACGGAAAACATACCCTTACAGTAAGTGCTTATGACAGAGCTGGAAATGTTACACGAACCAGTTCAGAATATTTTATAGATGTAACTCCACCGCTTTCTTTTGAGGCAGAATTTAATATCGAAGGCTGGAGTAACAATAACCGCCCGACAGCAAATTTTACTACAGAAGATGTTACTTCCGGAGTCAACAGATACGAATTAAAACTTGATGATAACAATTGGAAGGTTATAGAAAGTCCTTAT
>CAKUWD010000331.1 GCA_934699065.1 uncultured Treponema sp. | reverse complement strand
GAATGAAATCATGACTCCTTATATTGCTGCTGAACGCGGTTACATTACAGAAATCATTCAGCCGGAAGATACACGCAAGCGAATTGTTGCAAGCTTCGACTTCCTGGAAACAAAGATTTTTACAAACAAACCGCTTAAGAAACACGGAAATATTCCGCTTTAAAAATCGGCTCATATTGGGACCCAGAAAAAAGCGGGTCCCAGCGACGGCAAAAACGACAAGGTATCCCCCATCTTTCGCTTACCCACACTTGCTTCGCTCGTGTGGCCGCTGATGGTTCCCCCTTATCGTTTCTTGCCTGCGTCCCACTTTTTTCTGGGCCCAATAAATTCTGAATTAAATAATATTTTATGTTTTGCGCAGCTAGTTTACGAAAATCAAAAGCGGATTGACTGGTGATTTTAAGAACTCGAAACAATCAACTTTCTGTCGCCGAATCTATCGGCTCAAGTTCACTGATATAGAACTGCGCCTTTTTGAGTGTTTCCCAGATATTGCGAAGCCTGTCTTTCCAGGCACGGTTTTGACTTCCTTTAATTGTTCCCAGATTCTGAAGACCATCGTGTACACCGTCTTTTTCATCAGATAAAATTCCGTTAAGACATTTATCCATCATGCGACTTCCTTTGCTGAACTTTCTTACAGAATCTTTAATCTCACTTTCTGTAGTGGCCATCATCGAATCAATCTGATTCTGTACCTGGAATGAGCGGAGTCTGCTGGTAGCAAATTCATCGAATAAGGCACCAAACTCCCCTTCCGGAGCAAGCCTGTCTGTAAGCTCACGAATCTGGCTCACAGACTGAACAAAAAGATTCAGGCCTTCAGAATACTCAATGCGGTTTTCGTTTCTTACAAAAACACCTTCCATCATAACTTCATTGAGAGTCTGAATCATATTATCATAAGCATTTTCGCTGAACCATGACATAAAGCCGCCGGTAAGCTCACACGAAAAAGGAACCCTCATCCACAAAGCCTGCCAGGGTCTGTAAGTCAAAACCGGGAACTCAGAAAGACCAAAGTCATTTTTAAGATAATTTTCAAGATTCTTCTTTTTGCGTTCACGAAGCCAGTCACCCCAGCGGACATCAATAATTTTTCTCCAATGACTGCGGAAGTTAGGGAACCAGGCCTCAACTCCTTCAATATTTCCAGGAAGCCAGTCGTAATCTGCATTAATGATTTTTCCAGTTTTGAGAATAGGAACGCTGGAAATAAAAGACTGAATCGATGCAAAATACTGATTGGTTTTTGAAAGGAATTCCTTTACCGTTCGTTCAATATCTTTATCCTGAGCATTTTTTGTGAGGTCCTTTTTCTGTGAGAACATAAGCATAGCTTCAAGAACTTCACTTTTTACAGGAAGTATATTCGTAAATACTGCTGCAAAAGCCGCATAATCATTTACAGCATTTCTATAAGGACAGGTATAATTTGCACCGGTAAGATTTGTAAACTGAGAAGTAAAATGAATGTAAGGCAGGCGTGTAAATTGTCGCAGCCAGTTAACTGATGACACCGCCGTGTACATATCACTCTTGCTTCCGGCATCTATGTTTTTAAGAATATTATCAAGATTTTTAAGAAGCATTGCCCTTGTATCATTAGTTGGTTCAGCAGAATAATCAAGTGAAAAAGGATCTGCTTCACTGTTGATTTTTTCAGAAAGCTCCGGGGCAACAAAAGAACTTAAGAAAACATAAAAGTCGCCGGGTGAATCATCAATTACTGCAAAATATGGTTTAAAGAAATCAGAGGCAGATTTGAGGGCCTTTAAGTGTTCATAAAAAACAGTATCAAGAAGTCCGTTTCTGTGATTTACAATTCCAGGATGGTCACGATTAAGCCTTCGTGCCATAGAAGCAATTACGTCTTCATTATAGATTTTTTCTGACGAGCGTTTTTCGATTATACCGCGCAGCCAGAGAAAGAATCTGTAAAAAAATGATTCCTCCTTAAAACGAAGATGCAAAGAAAGACTTTTTTCCGGAACCTGATTTTCAGTTTCTACAAACTGAACAACCGACACTGAATCCTGATTTATCTTTTCGAGCATACTGCTTCGCTCTTCGGATG
>CAKUWD010000330.1 GCA_934699065.1 uncultured Treponema sp. | reverse complement strand
CACCGTATGACAGGCTCAACCACCGTATGACAGACTCAACCACCGTATACACCGTATGATTTAGAACTCTTTCAGCAGCAAATCAATATTTTCTGAAACAACTTTCTTAAGAGCGTCATGTTCTACAGCTTCCGGGAAGTTGCGCCAGACGATATATTTTGCTTTAGGAAGAACTTCTGTAACAGGTTTTCCTGTCGGGTTATGGATATTATCAATGATTAGATCATATCCGGCTTTTTTTGCTTCGAGTAATTCTTCTGCAGTAACAGGGCCTGGACCAAAAATTCCAGCGATTTCAAGACCGAGTTCTTTAGCAAGGTAAGTTTGATTTTTATTGCAGAGAACTTTCTTTTTATTCAGCTTCTTTTTGAGTGCCTTTTTCTGACCGTCTTTTACAAGCTTTTCATACTCTGCAAAACGAACTTTCTGGATATCTTCTGTACCAAGTGCCTGGGCAATTTTAAGAGTAGATTCTTTTACTGTTGCAAGAGAGTTGTCCAGAGTAACCTGAACACTTATACCTTTGTTTGCGACTTTTGTTCCAAGAGTTTTCATCATGCGTTCAAAACCTGCAAAAATAAAAACTTCTGAATCAGAAATTTTCTGAACGTCACTTACTGTGATTTCGTACTCCGGCGGGTGGCGGAGATTTACAGGGGCAATGCTTTCAACTTCGTCTGCTCCGGCAATGTCTGCGAAGGCTGCAGACCATGATGTTGAAGCTACAACCTTCTTTGGAGCTGCCCATGATAAAGTGGCAAGCACAGAAGCGGCTATAAGCACGCCGAGTTTTTTCTGGATTTTCATTTTATAATCCTTCCTATAAAGAATAATATTCCTGCAAGAAGAGCAATTGTTCCGGCAGGCGGGAAATCTGCTGCTACAGCTATAACATAACCTGCAACAGAGAGACTAAAACCTGTGATACTGCTTCCGATAAAAAGAGCGCGGATTCCGTTTTTGTTGAATTTTTTAAGGAAAGGCGCGGCGCACATTACCGGAAGAATCAAAAGGGAATCAATAAGAAAAGCTCCAAGAAGCTTCATTGCAACAGCAACTACAGAGGCAATCATAATTACCATAACAGCATTATGAAGGCGGACTTTGATTCCAAGACTCATAGATATTTCTTTGCTAAAAAATAAGTTTTTGATGTTTCGGAAGTTGAGAATTACATATAAAAAAAGTATAAGAGATAAAGCGCAGAGAGACGCAATATCCAAAAGACTTAAGGCAAAAGGACTTCCCCATAAAAGGTCTAGGGTATCTTTTGCAGGAACATCTGCTGCGTGCATAATCAAAGAAGCTAATGCCATGCTTAAAACCATAGTTGCGGCACTCGTTCCGCCAAAGTTACGGCCTGTTCCGTCATTAGTCATCATAAGCATCATAAAAACCAAAATCAGATTTACAGTGATAGTTACGGGGAGAAGGGGAACGTTTAATGCCATTGCAATTGCACCGCCAAGAATTACTCCGTGCATAAGCATATAGCGCATTGGAACAAGATTAAGTCTTAGTACCATAACTCCGCAGAGAGGAAAGGCTGCTCCGGAAATGCCCATTGCAATAAAGCCCTTCATAACCGGGGCAAGTGAAAAAAGCAGAATAAGTCTATCCATTCTGTTCTCCAAGATTAAAAACTGCCCATTTTTTGAGGGAAGTTAATTCTTTGTCGTGTGTTACCATTATAATAGTAGGAATTTCAGAAATGGATAGTGAATGAAGGATGTCTACAACCATGCGGCGGTTGTCCTTATCAAGATTTGCTGTTGGTTCATCCAGAAGAAGTAATCTGGCTTTTTGGGCAAGGCAGCGGGCAAGAGAGACTTTCTGTTTTTCTCCTCCGCTTAGCACAGAAAATTTACGGCCAGCAAGGCTTTCGCAGCCGGTCCGTCTCATAGCACCTTCCACCGCGTCCTTCCTTTGCTGTCTGTTGTGCGTCTGGCAGCCCAGACCTACAACTTCTTCCACAGTCAAATCAAAGTTCTGTTCTTCCTGAAGTTCTGAAAGCTGTGGAATATAGCCGATTGTATATTTTTCCAGCTGTTTAACAGGTTTTCCGTCAATCAGAATGCTGCCACTGTCAGC
>CAKUWD010000329.1 GCA_934699065.1 uncultured Treponema sp. | reverse complement strand
CCCCATGCCTGCCTTATCAGAAATCTATGGTGAAATAACTGATCCACAGATTCGTAAGCTGAAAGAAGTCAAAACAGGCTTTACTAATTTTAGCGAGGGCGATGTGGTTTTTGCTAAAATAACGCCATGCATGGAAAATGGTAAATCAGCTGTAATAGGGAAACTTCTGAACGATATCGGTTATGGAACCACAGAATTCTTTGTTCTTAGGTGCTCAGAGCAGCTATACAATAGATTTCTATATCATTTACTACGAAGCAAAGTATTTAGGGATGAAGCAAAAGGTACAATGACCGGTGCTGTTGGTCAACAGCGAGTACCCAAAAGCTTTCTTGAAGAATATCAGATAAAGAAACCATCAGTAAATGAGCAGAAAGAGATTGTTAGATTGCTAGATGATTTCTTTTATGATTTGCAGAAGACACAAGAGGTAGCTGAATCAGTAATAGACCAGATAGACATGATGAAAAAAGCGATTCTTTCCCGTGCATTCCGGGGCGAGCTGGGGACGAATGATTCCAGCGAGGAAAGCGCAGTGGAGCTGCTTAAAGCGATTTTATCAGGAGAATGATATGAGAATCAAACGGATAACAGTGAAAAAATACAAGAACCTTGTAGACTTTGATTGCGAATTTTCGGATTCCAATATCTCTGCATTTATCGGAAATAACGGCGCCGGAAAATCTAATGTTCTTGAAGTCATAACTTTGGCATTTAGCACTGCAAAAAATGTTGCAGCAGACAAAAAGATGGGGTTGATTGTATTCCATGATATCTATGGATGCAAGATTGAATACGAATACAATGGTGTTTTTTATACTCTTTGCGTTGACAAATCTGACATCTGTGTTTTGTGCGATGAAAAGCAACTGACAGAGAAACAAATGCTGCCGGTTTTACCGGATACCATCATGCTTTATTATGCAGGTGAAACAGATCGGCAACAGAAAGCAGCAAAGGTGACTTTTGATGAGAAGTATAATAACGCATTAAAATCAAAAGTGTCAACCAATTTGAATTTCCCCGGCTTTAAATTTTTAGATTACTATTCAACAGAAGATATCAACTTGCTGTTGCTTACCGCAGCCGTTTTTCAAGGGGATTACTACGAAAAGTTATTGAAGTATCTGAATTGCTCAGGTATTGAAACAAGCACTAGCCTCACATTAATGAATCCCAAAGGGAAAAGTGGTGATGGCGGTACATATTGGAATGCTCATGGATTTGTGAAATCATTCTTGGATGAACTGAGAAAATATGTGAGTGCAACTGTAGATTTAGGCGATATTTATCGGATGGTGTTTAAGGATATTAGTTTGTGGTCGAAAACATCTGAAAATGAAGCAGCTTTGTTTGCAAGATTAAAAGCACTGAAAAGCGCCCGGTATTTGTATATGCTTGATGTGAACTTAATTCGTGATGATGGCAGTAAATTTGCCTACTATGAGTTGAGTGAAGGCGAAAAGCAACTTGTGCTTTTGTATTTGCTTACAAGTTTTACTGCCAAAAACAACTGTCTGTATCTTTTTGATGAGTTTGATTCATATCTACATTTGAACTGGCAGCGATCAATTTCCGAGATGTTGCGTAATATTAATGTAGATGGACACATCATTTTCACAACACATTCGCCTGGCACCATTTCTCAGATAAAAAAGGATAATCTATACATCATGAGGAACGGACAGGTTGTATATCCTGCAAGCGAAACATTTAACAGAGCATTAGACGAGATTATGCTTGAGCAGATGGATGTTTCTATGCTTCCCCCAGAGGTTGAAGACTTGTACGATAAATTCAAACAGAGTGTTGCGGAACGAAAAAAAGAACAAGCAGAACATTGGATGAAACAGTTGGAACAGATTTTGGATAAAAATAATCCCTTATTTCTAAAAATGCGCATCAATCTTCGGAGGATATAAAATGAAACAGATTATTAAAACATCTCCGCCGAAAGAGTTCGTTGATTTCTGTCAAACTCCAGGTGTTTCATATTGCAGTTTAAGCGGAAAGCCAAAACGTGCGTTAAGAGAACAACTACTGAAAGATCAAGGCTATATTTGCTGCTATTGTGGGTGTAGAATACATCATGATGAAAACAC
>CAKUWD010000328.1 GCA_934699065.1 uncultured Treponema sp. | reverse complement strand
ATATATATCACTTGCATTAAGTCTCACTTTCTTTCTGATTAGTCCTTATAGATTAGTTCAGTTCATTTGTCTTGGTATTCTTTTTGTTTTTCTTATTTCTTTTTTATATGCTCTTGTTCTTTCCCGTTCGATAAAGGCAGAACGTAATACAGAGAAACTAAAGCTTGCCTGTAAAGAACATTCCCAAATCTCATTTACAATCAAAAACTATTCTCCGCTTACAGCGCATATATTGTATTTTTTTGATGATATTCCTTTTTTTCAGGTTTTTGATGATGGAAATAAAGGTCTCACAAGACTGCGCCCTCACGAGATTCAAAAAATTCATTATGAAGTAACTTCCAGAGACAGAGGGCTTTTTCATGCAGGTCCAGTGAGATTCCGCACAAGTGATCCTCTGGGACTTTTTATAATTGATATGCAGGTTGACTGCCCGCTTGAAATTACAGTACGCCCTGCCCGTATTAAACTGATTACAGAAGCTGTTCCGGGCTTTCCTCAGGGGTGCTTAAAAATAAATAATCCCTGCTATGAAGATATTACAATGCGGCGTTCTATCCGTGAATATATGAATGGTGATGAACAGAAACGTATTAACTGGCGTGCCAGTGCAAAATTTAACAGCCTCTTTACCAATCACTATGAAGATTCTTTTGATGCTCCATTTTTTGTTTTTCTGAATCTAGCTGATGAAGATTATGAGCTTCATACCAGACAATATCACATGGAAAAAGCTATAGAAATTGCGGCAAATATCGTTGAAAAATCACGTGTATTACGTCAGCCTTGTGGTTTTGCTGCTTTTGCAGAAGGTTTTCCATATTTACTGTCGCATCAAAATCAAGCTGATAATATTCTTGATATTCTTTCTGTCATAAAATGTGCACATGGTAAGATAAATTATGATCCTGTGAAAAGATTTCAGCATCAGTTACCGCATGGAACCCTGCTTTTTGTCGTAGGTCCAGAAGAAGTTGAATCATATTATCTTAAGGTTGAGGCAAATAAAGAAAATATCAACACACAGAATGTAGGAATAATGAGGAAATATGGAAGAAACGTTTAACAGAATTTTTGAAAGGATTTTGGTATTTACAACTGCTGTTTCTCTTATACTTACTGCAACAGGTGTTTTTTCTACCGTAATTAATAAAGCTGAGTTTGAAGTTGAATATATCAATATATTTACCTACATTATTTTTCTGGTTTCTGGTTTGATTTTTACTCTTGTGTTGCAGATTTTTGCATTAGAAAAAATCAAATCTTCCATGCATATAGTTTTTATATTTTTTTATATTGTGATTGTGCTTATAATTGCAGCTGTTTTTGGTCAAGGTTATACTCCCTATGCATTGATTCCTTTTCTGCTTGTAGAATATTTTATTGAAGCTGGAATTAATGATATGTTTATTCTTCATGACAGATTTCTCTATGAATGTGAAAGTCTGGATGGAAAAGAACTTGAAACTTATCTTTTTCACAATAATCTTTCAGCAATTGATTTAACTGAAAAAACAAAAGGTCAGCAGGCTGTTTTGTTTGGTCTTTGTGTTGTAATGTTTATAATCATTGTTTTTGGAAAGCTTTCTGAAGGGCTTTTTAATCCTCTGATTATTGGGCTTGTGATTCTTTTTTACTTAAGTGTGTTATTTTGTTATTTTATGCTGGGGCTTTTTAGAAATGATATTTTTTATGCTTTTCTGGGCTTTAAAAACATAGTTCATGATAAGAAAAGACTATTCCGTTCTGTATTATTGATTTTTATGATTTCAGCTGGCGCGGCTGCAGTTATTTCTTCTGATAATCCACTTATAAAAATAAATTATGTGGAAGAATATAGAGATACTCAAAAAATAAAACAACAGCAATATTATGAAGAAAAAGAATTTTCTGAACCCATAATTGAAAATCCTAACGAGTTTCTTGGATTACAGGAAGGCAAACCTAACTGGATTCTTGAGTTTATTTATTCCTTAATAAAATATGCTGCAATAGTTAGTCTGGCAGTCGGATTGATTTACTTTTTTATAAGGCCTTTCTTTACAAATCACTGGCGAGTTTTCTGGTCAGAAGGAAGATTAATAAAATTTTTACATGATGTCTGGGAAGATATAAAAC
>CAKUWD010000327.1 GCA_934699065.1 uncultured Treponema sp. | reverse complement strand
CGCTTATCCGGCGGAAGCGGAATTACGTTCTTGTCATCAAAAAGAACAACTCCATCATCCGGAGATTCAAAACCTGCAATAATGCGGAGAAGGGTAGTTTTTCCGCAGCCAGAAGGACCAAGAAGAGAAAAGAACTCTCCCGGCTTAATAGTAAAGTTGATGTCATCCAAGGCAACAAAGTCGCCGAATCTTTTGGATACATGATCAATGGTAACCTGACTTCCTTTCACTCAAGTAACCTCAATCTAATTATGATTGTCCTTACGGACATCCTGCAAAGCAGGGCTTAACATCAATTCAAAAACTTAGCAAGCCTGGGTCGTTTTCTCAATTTATAATGTCTAAACGATAAAATGCAACATATATTCGATTATGTCAATATAAATATCTTGTAAAAAAGGAATTCATAAACACAATGTTATGTAGAAAAAATAATAGAAAGGGTATATAATATAGAATAATTTCGGAGACTTGTTTTTATGAGGAAATGTTTTTTATTACTGTTATCGATTTTCTCTTTTTATCTGGCTTCCTGCAGCTGGTTTAACAATGATTCACCATTACCGCCTTCTTTTACAATAACCGGAAATCTTAGTACAAATGGTGCACTACCGGAAAACTTTGCCCAGTCGCTAAACTCCCGAACAGCTCTTGCCCCTGCACCAGAAGGGCAGACTATACAATACAAAGTACTTTTACTTGCTGAGCAGGGAGATGCTGCATCAATACCAGGAGCCTCATCAACGGTTGAAGAAGATCCTGTAACTCATCAACTTTCTTATTCGATAACATATACCGGTACTTCCACAACTGCAGTAAGATACTGGCTTCGGGCTGTAGCTTATTATATGAACGGTTCTACCGAAGTAGATGTACTTGTTTCTCCGGATACGCAGCTGGAAACAGCAGTAAACTTAAAGGCCGGAGCCTTTATAAAAGATCTTGAAATGAGGCCGGTTACAAGCGGCTACGGAGAGGTTTCTCTTGCAATAGCACTTGAGGCAGCGACACTGTGTGACAGTGTTGCAATCTCTGATAATACTCATTTTAACATTTCAAAATCTGGAACAAGTGTCACAATAACACATAAGCCTTATTCTGCAGAAAACACGAAGGTAGCCAGCGGTTCATATCCGGTAACAGTAAGCTTTTATAAAAGCCAGTCAATAAACAGTGTTGCTACAAATATTCTTGTATATCAGTTTGAAGATGTAATCAATGTTTTCAATAACCTTACAACAAATAAATGGGTAGATAATGGCAACTGTCCGCATCTTACAACTTCAGGCGGTTCAACAGTTTGCAGTATTACATCTGCAATGCTGGCAGATTTTAATACAACGAACTTTTATGTTGAAACAGGTGCTGCTGTTTCAGGATCAGGTACATACATAAATCCCTTTAATTCTCTTGCATATGCAATACAATATATTAATGTAATTGGAGATAGCGATACAACATATACAATTCATATAAAGGGAAATGAAGAGGCTTTTGCCAGTGGCCTTGCTGTCACTAAAAAAATAGCTCTGGAAGCTTATTCTACTGTACCAGGTGCTAAAGATGGTTATTTCACAATTTCAATGACATCAGGTACAGCATTTATTATCAATTCTAACGGTTGTTTATCTTTTAAAAGTAATAAACAAGCTCTCGGGACAGGTTATCCGACAGGTGCTACGAAAGGAATAATTATTTCTGGTGCTGATATTGGAGTTCAAATTTCTGATGGTAAGTTTGAAATGGAAGGTGGTTATATTACTTGTTCTAATTCCGGAGTATGGATTTCTGCTCCAGCTACAGGTAAAAGTTGTATTTTTGAAATGTCAGGTGGATATATCAGCGGTACTTCCGGCTCTCTTTCTTCTGGTGGTGTAAGAGTTCTGGCAGGAGCAGATTTCAAAATCCAGGGGAAACCAGTTATTACTGGAGGAGATAAAGGGGTATATCTGGTTGATGGTCAGACAATAAAAATTACAGGCCCTCTTCAAACAGGAGCTCTTATTGGGGTAACTACATCAACTGCTCCAATTTTATTACATCCAGTTACTATTACAAGCGACTACGGCTACCAGACAGGCGGTTATAATGCGGGTGTTCTTCCCGGAGCTTACTTCCGGGGAGATGTACAT
>CAKUWD010000326.1 GCA_934699065.1 uncultured Treponema sp. | reverse complement strand
TATAATTTATAACATGATTTCCAGAAAACTTCATTTTCTGACTTTAATTTCAGTATTTTCAATTTTCCCTCTTACGGCCTCAGTTAGTCATAATTCAAATGAATATAAAATTATAAAATCTTTTGATTCTTATAATTCTGATTCAGATGATTTTGAGGATTATATAATACCTGTATTTCATTCTGCTTCAAAATCAAAAGCTGCGGATAAAAAAGCACTAAAACGTCAAAAGGAATTAATGGAAAAACGCGCAAAAGCTGAAGCCGCAATAGCAGAAAGAAGAGAAGCTGCAGAGCGTGAGGAACAGGAAAAACTTGAAAAAGAAAGACTGGAACTTGAAAATCAAAAAAAGCTTGCAGAAGAAGCTCTTGAAGCTGAAAAAGCAGCAGAACTGGAAGAACAAAAAAGAATAGAAGCTCAAAGACTTGAAGAAGAAAAGCTTGAAAAAGAAAGACTTGAAAAACTTGCTGAAGAACAAAAGAAAGAACAGGAAAAGCTTCAAAAACAGATGGAGCTTGAATTAGAAAAACAAAAAGCAGAATCAGTAAAAAAACGAAAAGAATATCTGAGTGATTATATGGTTTATGATATTGAGACTATAGACAGTATTGATGCAGATGATTCTCCATACGAACGAATTTCAAATCCTGATGAAAAAGATAATTCAGGTAAAACTTTATTAATGAAAGCGGCTCAGGCCGGAAATGTCGAAAAAATAAGACAATTACTTTATTCAAATGCTAATGTAAATCTTAAAGATAATGATGGCTGGACAGCTCTTATGTACGCTGTAAGATATAGTGAAAGTTATGAATGTGTTGAAGAACTGCTTCATGCAGGAGCTGATTCAACAATTCGAAATAATTACGGTTCATCAGCAATTATTCTTTCTGCCTGCTATAATAAAAATTCAAAAATTCTTAAAAAGCTTTTTGAAAAATACAAGAGTTCAGATAAAGAAGTTCTGAGAGCAATGATTTTCCTTCTTACTGAACATAACATATCAGAAGAACAACAGCTTTCTATGCTTCAAATTTTTATGGATGAATCTGTTCCGTTAAATGTTCTTTATGAAGGAAAAACACCTTTAATGTATGCAGCTTCTTTTGGCAATTCAACAAAACTTATAAAAATGCTACTTGATAATCAGGCTTCTCCAACCCTTCGGTCAACAGAAGGAAAAACTGCTTTTGATTATGCAATGAAAAATAATAATCTTGCTCATGATGAAACATACTGGGCATTAAATAAAAGATAGGTACAACATGAGAATCACAGGTGGAAAATTAAAAGGTCGAATTATTAAATGTCCTGATGGAATTATCAGACCCGCAATGGATAGAATGAGAGAATCAGTTTTTTCAATAATTGGAGACCTTGCTGATAAATCCTGGTTAGATTTATTTTCTGGTTCAGGAACAATTGCAATTGAAGCTGTTTCCCGTGGTTCAAAAGATGTAGAACTTTGTGAAAAAGACAAAATAAAGGTTTCTACAGTACTTGAAAACGTTTCTGTTACAGAAAAAGATTGTGGTGTAAAAATCAAATGTCATTTTATGCCGGTTGAATATTATATAAAAAGATGTAAGCGTTCTTTTGATTTTATTTTTTTTGATCCACCCTTCCCTTATAAATTTCATGAAGATCTGGTACTTCAATGCGACAAAAATAATATGCTCAATCAGACAGGAACAATTCTGGTGCACCGCCCTGCTGAGCACTTTATGCCGGATAATATAGGTCGTTTAAAAAGAATTGACCAGAGAATTTATGGTAGATCGATAGTTGATTTTTACAAATACGAACAGTGAAATTCGAATGATCAAGACAAGCTTCGCTAAAAGCCTTGCCACATTTGTTTTTTAATTTGATTATTATCAGGCTAAAATAAGAGATTTTCCTTAAATTTATTTACTTTGACATATCAAATTTCTATGTTATAATTGTATATTGATTTATCAAAACTATGAATGATAGAAAAAGTTTAGAAAAAAAATTTACTGACGCAGTTCAAGAACAAAAAATACCGGATGGTTTTATAAAGGTAACCGACAATCCGGTTGAAGGTCTTAATTCTGAGCAGAAAGTTGTTCTAAACAGAAAAGCTAACATCATGTTCAATAATGGTAATATCGAAGATGCCAGAAGAATCTATAT
>CAKUWD010000325.1 GCA_934699065.1 uncultured Treponema sp. | reverse complement strand
ATTATGAAGCTCATCTTCCATATGAACGATTCTTTCTGCTTCCGAAGAAGAAAGGCGCTCAACAGGAACTCCTGTCATTTCAGAAATTATGTGTTCAATATCAGAAACACTTACACGCTTTGTGCCACTGGCTCCGCTTTTTTTCCAAAGGTCGCTGTAAACGTTAAGACGGCGCTTAAGATCAATTACCTTGTCGCGTACTAAAGCTGCACTTTCATAATCCTGATTTTTTACCAGGGCAGTTTTTTCTTCTATCAGCTGGCTGATATTCTGCTCAAGTTCTGCAAGCTCGGTTGGGCGTGCTTCTTCCTGAATCTTTTTTGCAGCTCCAGCTTCATCAAGAATATCAATTGCCTTATCCGGCAAAACTTTTTCCGGAATATAGCGGCGGCTGAGTTTTACAATTGCAGGAATTACTGCGTCATCATAAATAACTTTGTGATAGTTCTCGTATTTAGTTTTTATTCCGTTAAGAATCTCTTCTGTTTCCTGATCGCCAGGCTCTTCAACCTTAACCACCTGGAAGCGGCGTTCTAGAGCCAGATCCTTTTCGATATGACGGGTATATTCTTTTGTTGTTGTTGCACCAATAATCTGGATTTCGCCGCGGGAAAGAGCAGGTTTCATGATGTTAGAAGCATCCATAGTTCCTTCCGGACCACCGGCACCAATGATTGTATGAAGCTCATCAATAAAGAGAATAATGTCTTTATTTTCCTGAAGCTCCTTCATCATTTTTTTCATGCGCTCTTCGAACTCGCCTCGGTACTTTGTACCTGCAACAATGGCGGCCAAATCCAAAGACAAAATGCGTTTGTTCAAAAGACCTTCAGGAACTTTACCGGCGGCAATGTGCTGGGCAAGGCCTTCTACAATGGCAGTTTTTCCAACACCAGGTTCACCTGTAAGAACAGGATTGTTTTTTGTGCGGCGGGAGAGAATCTGAATTACGCGATGAATCTCTTTATCGCGGCCAACTACAGGGTCATCTTTATTTTCACGGGCCAGCTTTGTAAGATCGCGGCTGTATTCTGAAAGGAAAGACTGCTTTTGTCCACTGGTAGATTTATCAGCCGGCTGTTTTTTTTCTTTTTTCTCTTCGAAAACACCGAATAAACCGCCGCCTGCATCATCATTCAAAAGGCTTCTGAATACAGAATCAACGATACTTTCTGCATTCTGCTGACGGATAGAAGAACCAACATCTGCCTGAAGCTCCATAACTGTAAAACGAAGATCATTTATTGTGTAGCCTTCATTAGTAAAAAACTTTGCAGCTACACTTCCTTCATCGCGTACAGCAGCCAGAAGCAGATGCTCTGTTCCAATATAATTATTATGTAAAGCCGAAGATTCAATGTCGGCAATATCAATCATAAACTGATAACGACGGCTCTTTGGAATTGAGTCGAGTGTCGGAGAACTTATGTCGTCGCGAAAATAAGTTTCTACCGCCTGTAAAAGTTTATCTGCATCAAGTCCAAGTTCTGAGATTGCAGAATATCCGAGTCCATCCTTTGATTTTAATATTGCAAGAAGCACATGCTCTGGTAAAAGCTGTGTACTTCCGATTTTTCTGGCTTCATCCTGTGCCAGTACCATCAAGATTTTTTTTGCTCTAGGAGACAGGTTTTTCATTAACAATTCCCTCAAAGGCCTGTTGTATTACAATAGTTCTGAGTCTTTTTATCTGCAGGTTTTCGCTGGTTTTTACGTCTTTTTCAAAGGTAAAGGCAAAATTGTCACAAAGATATTTAAGATGCCCGTCCTTTACGCGGTAATAAAGCCCGTTCAGTTCGTTTTCCGAAATACCTTTAATGAGCCCCAGCTGAAGTCCCCATTTTACCGCAGAGATTATGCTTACAGCCTCCTCATAAGAAAGCAGCAGCGAGTACATAGCCCGCGCATAACTCTGCTTGAAAAAATTCAAGACTACTGTAGGATTATTATCGGCAAAATTCGAGCGAATCTTGCGTTCTGTTTTTAAAATTACGCTTACAACTGAATGAATTACAGCCATCTGGTCCAGTTCCGTGCCTTCTGCAGAGCTTGTAGTAGTGATATCAAATAAACAATTCGAAAAATCAGCAATCTGATCGCTTTTAAATACAGGCTTGATGGAAAGTTTCTTTTCGCGAACCATAGAAACAACCGAATCAAAC
>CAKUWD010000324.1 GCA_934699065.1 uncultured Treponema sp. | reverse complement strand
GAGATGGACTTTTCGTTTAGAATAATATCATTATTTGCAATAAGGATATAATCACACCCCTCTTTTAATGCCTGCTCAATTCCTATATTATTACCCTTTGCAATTCCAAAATTCTCTTTACAATCAATCAACTTTGTTTCAAAATCACAATCTTTTGAGTACTTATTTACTAATTCAACAGAATCATCTGGAGATGCATTATTTACTGCATATAAAACAAAATTCTTATATTCTTGTATTTGTAAAGTTGCAAAGAATTCTTCAAGAACAGAAGAACTCTTATATAAGACAGTCACAATTCCAATTTTATCTTCCATACTACACCTTTTCCCAACATTTTGTTTCTGGATTAAACTTTTTGATTATCTTTGCAGGATTGCCTACCGCTACACAATAATCAGGGATATCTTTTGTAACAACTGAATTAGCACCAATAACGCTATGTCGGCCGATATTAGAAGCAATAATGCATACATTCTCACCAATCCAAGAGCCTTCACCAATTCTTACAGTATTTTTTTGAACAATTGGTTGTTGTACAATGGGGATTTCCATATTTTCATAACCATGGGCATTGTCAGCTATATAAACCTTGTCAGCGATTAACACATCATCTTCTATCAGGATACTCTTAGTTGCATAAATATGAGAAAAGTTTCCAATATAACAACCATTTCCTATTTTTAATTCACAAATAGGTTCATTAGTTAAAGGCACAGAAGCTAACCATGAAAATCGGCCAATGGAATTACTATGCCCCACGAACATATTTTCGACCCCATGAAATAGAATTCCCTTACCAAGATTATTATTTTTTTTTATTTTTTTTGCAAAAATAAAAGTTCGCGCTTTTCTAGTTATTTTTTTTACAATATTCTCATTCATAAGTTATTTATTTACACGACGTTCCATAATTTCTTTAACCCGAGTTGGATTACCCCATACAGCCTTTGAGTCATAAGATCTGTCTGGAAACTTCCCATATTCAAGTTTAATATCAAAATTATTTTCCTTAATAAATCTTTCCACTCTGCTTGCCAATGATTCAGGTTTACCGGAGCAAGCATTAATTATTCCTGTTTCAGTATCATCCAGCGTAATTGCAGCTACTTGCTCACAAAAGTCGTCATAATTCAAGAAATCAAACTGATTTTCACCTGTAGTAAAGGGGAACTTTTTTTGTCCAGCCTGAACGGCTTGGACAATTTTCGCAAATATAGAACAACCGTGTGGTTTGTTATCAACAATGTAGTATCCACGAATCCACTGAAGTTTACAATCATTCTCTTTTACCAATAATTCACAGGCTGAGCGTAATGCATTTTTTGCAATTCCATACAAGCTTAAAGGTTTGCAAGGCGTATTTTCATCTATACTCCCCTCATGAAAACCAACTTCATGCATTGTTCCCATTACCGAGATCTGTTTTACACCACCTTCGACCATTTTTCTGAGGAACTCATAGTGCTTTGATAAATCATCTAAATGAGCATTTGATGAATGCTTAAATCCATCACGCCATGCAAGATGCAACAATACATCTGGTTTACCAAAGTATTCATAAGGACTATCTATTCCAAATAAGTCACATGGTATTATTTTTACTCTCTTGTCTTCAATATCACAATTCTTAAAATCACAGGCTATAATAATAATATCTTTATTTAGAGTTAAAAGATTTTGGATGATCCCCTTTCCCATAAAACCTGCTGCGCCAGTGACTAAAATTTTTTTCATATAAAAAATTCCTTTTTTTTTATTCTTTATTCACTTCTTTTTCAAAAATAACAGATATCTGTTTAGCTATGTTTTTCCAACTTAAAGTTTCAATAAATTTTTTTTGATTTTCAGAAATATAATCATATAATTTTTTATCTTTACTAAGCTTTTTCATTGAATCATAAAGTTCTATTTCATTATTTGGAGAAATAATAAGACCTGTTTTTCCATCTTCAACTTGTTCTGCCAAACCACCAGTATTTGTTACAATCACAGGTATACCATAATCCATAGCAACTAACACAACACCAGACTGTGTAGCATCATTATATGGTAAAACACAAATTAAATTTTTACATTTAAATAAACTTTCCAATTCTTCATCATCAATCCATTTATTTATAATTTGACAGTGATTTAACGATTTATAGTTTTCTAAATATAAAGAAAAATCG
>CAKUWD010000323.1 GCA_934699065.1 uncultured Treponema sp. | reverse complement strand
TTTTATTGCTTTCAATTAAAAAACTTCGAAAATTTTTCATGTCTGCAAAGCTAATTAAATTATGTGCGTAAGGAACGAGAGGAAGAATCATAAGTACAAAAATTATGACATGCAGGATATTATTTTTTATAACAAGTGCTATAAGAGCAAGAATACAAATTGTGATAAAAATAGGACTGAGCGAAATATCCAGAAGAATAAAGACTGACTGATTTATAAAACAGCTTACAACAATAAGGTAATCAATAGAGTATTCTTCAAAGTAAGTGTTATATAGCAAAGTTAATACAAAAAAAATCAGAGATAAAAAAAGTATAATTATAATATATGTAGAAAGCATTCCATAAATGAAGCCTGCATCAGACATAGATGAAAAAAGACCAATTGCAAAGCCACGGCTTATTAAAAAAGAAGCTATGTTCAATAAAAATACAAGAGGAACAGAATACCAGATTCTTCTGATTGTTGACCAGGCATGCTTTTTTAATCTTGTATTAACAAGGAAAAGCAGGAAAATAAATAAGGTCCACAAAAAAATTGTTGGAACTGCAATTCGGAGTATTGTAAATTCAGAAAGTACCTGATATCTGCCAAAAAGTCTGAGCATTAAGAAATGCTGTTCCCATTTTCTGTTTTTTTCTGATGAAAAAGAATTAATCATATGGAAAAGTACTTTTTCGCTTATATCAGAATCTGTTTCCTGTTTTTTTAGATTTATTTTTATTGCCGGAATAGAACTTTCAAAAAAGTCAGAAAGAATACTGCTTTTGATAAAATCATAGCTTGAAAGCTGACTTAAATACAAAGTAGAAAGATTTTTGTCTATTCCAAGAGCATGAAAAGTATTATAAGCATCCTGTACAAGCCAGGAAGGGGAGCTTTGCTTTTGAGAACTGCTTTCTATGTTGTAATCCTGAGAATTCAAATCAAAAATAATAGCTGTATAGCTCAAATTTGACTTTAAGGAGTCTATAAATACCTGTATTCCGGTAATCCTGCCGGTTCCTTCAAAAACCTGTTTGTTTCCATAGGTAAAAAGAAGTGTAATGTTATAGTCATTCTGATTTTCTTTAAGTTTATTTATGCAGTTTTTAATCAGAGTAGTGTTGTTTTCTACATCTTCCTGAAAGAAAATAATAAGAAGATTTTCGCTGGACTCCTGATTTTCACTCAAATGGACGATATTATTATAAGGAAATGCGTTTTCTCCTGAAGCTACAAGACTTTGAGTTTCTGGTGAAAAACCATTTTTTTTGAGGAATGAGAAGACGTATGTAGACAGTTCTGTACCTTTTTTTTTTACTTTTGATTCTGCATAGGCAGAAAAGACTGAGAGAAGAGCTGCAAGGCATAGAATTCTTATACGAAGTTTCATCTCTTTCAGTTTAAATTTTTATTGTTTACAATGCAAGTCCTATCGTGTATAATAGTAAAAAATAAAAATGTTGTTTTGTAGCAGGGAATATGGGATCAGATAAGAAATTCATATTGGAGCTTCCGTTAAAAGTTGTCCTTACAGAAGATGGTGCTTCAAATTTTATAAGTCATAATAAAAAACTCTTGCGTTTCCGTCTCGCAGACAATGTAGAAGAATATGGAATCTCTTTAAATAAGTTTTCTCCACAGTCAATTCAGAGTATGATTCTTCTTGATTACATCTCAAAAATTGAAATTTCTATGTCTGAATTCGTTTCTTCCCGCCAGGAAGTAATGGATTTATCCAAAGTTATTGTTTATTCCTTACTTTACAAACAGTTTGACCGAGATGTTTATGCCGCTTTGATTCAATGTGAATGTGTTCGCAAGCATAACCGTGCAAATCCTTCTCATCTGATTGATGAACGTACAAATATGTCTGAACGCCAGCTTCGTACAATTCTTCAGAACAAAGAAGCAACAATCCAGTCTACAAGACGTCAAATTCTTGATCCTATCTGGAAATCTATAATGACTAATAGTGATTACTCTTCTGAGGAAAAGAACATATATCTTCTTATGTCAGAAAAGTTTATGAACCGTCTTGGTCTTATGAACTGGTACATTATTACACTTTTTGCCAAAAACGAAGGTGCTTCTGAAATGTACGTTGCAATCAGAAATCTTCTTTCTTCTTATATGGATAAGTCAAAGGTTGCTGAGTACATTTCTGTAATGGTAATGGAGCTTGCTCTTAATAACGAAAACACCAATATC
>CAKUWD010000322.1 GCA_934699065.1 uncultured Treponema sp. | reverse complement strand
CGAAAAGTGAAAGATCAATTTCAGAAGCAGTTGCTCTGTCAATTTCATTATTAAGTCTGGTAAGCAGATATGATTCCCAGCCAATTCCTGTTTCAGGATCAAATAAACCTGATGGAGGAATATCTGTTTCAGCAGGAGCAACTTCATCTACAGGAAGTTTTGCAGGTTCAGTAACAGTCTCTTCTTTTTGTGTCTCTTCGTCAGTAAGAGGCTCAGAAAGAATTGCCTTGACTTCTTCTGGAGTTACTTCTGCAAGCTTATGTTCATTTTCTTCACTCTCTTCAGTTTCATTATTTAAGTTGTCAAAATCGCCTGTGTCTTCAACTTTAATTTCGTTTTCTGAATTATTTTCACTTGTAATTGAATCTTCTTCAGTCTCATTCGTATCTTCTGAAACTTTATCTTCTTCAGCATTTAATTCGAGATTTTCATCATCATCATTTTCTTCTATTGCTTCTTCAGTTAAAGAAATAACATCAGAAGTCTGTTCTGAAAGGTTAAGATAGATAATCATTATAATTGTAATAATTGTAATGATGAGAATCATCAGGAAAGAAACTCGTGCATAATAAAATATTGAATCAGGACGAATAAGATAAATATTACAATCTATTAGAATTGGTTCAGTATTAACAATAATTTCTTTTGTAAAGGATTTAGTGAGCTTTGAAACAGTTTCTTCTTTTAATTTTCCAGAAGGATAATAAACAACTGTTTCTCCATAACGGCGAACCTGAATGAAGGCATAAGCTCCAGTATCTCCAACAGCATCTTTTATGCCTTTAGAGTAGAGCGAATTATTCTGTGCCTGATTAAAACTTAAATTACGGATATCACTAACAAGTGTTTTGTATTTGTCTTCTGATTTTTCTACGTTAGCTGAATACTCTCTATATAGATTGAATCCGAAAAAAGACAATGAAAAAATAAATACAGCCGCAGCAAAGACGGTATAAACAACAATAAATCGGTTTTTCATTCTATATATTATAACTTACAATTGAATCGAAAGCAAGTTTAAGTAATTCTTTATATGATGACTTCTTAAATTTCTCATTATGGCGAAGCCATGCGACATAAGGCAGTAATAATGTTTCAGTTTCTTCTGGATTTGAAGAAATAAACTTTTTAATAAAATTATTAAAAAGATCTGGGGTGGATGATATTGTTTTAATCTGATTAAGACTATTTGAATCTGCAGATATTTCATAAATGTCATTATTCTTAAAAAACTTAATGCCTTTCATATTAAGATATTTTTCCAGCGACATTTTATATGCTTCAAGGACACTTGTTGTAAAGCAATTATTTGAAATTTGAATAAGGGAAGTTCTATACATTAATTTTGAATAGAGTTTTTCAGCAGTATACAGTTTGTCTGAATCTTTTTGATAAAGAGTTTCAAGATATGTGCCAGAAGTATAAGCTTTTCCATGCATATAAGAAAAATCTGCTCCAAGAATGAGTATTTTACTAAAGCCGGCCTGAATTGCAAAATCAAGTGCAGTAATTGTTACTGTTCCAGCTCCTGAGAAAAACTTTGGAAGGGGAAAGCCAGAGGAAGTATTAATGGCTTCAGCAAGCGGGTGTCCTGAACAGAAAAAAAGAATTTTTGAATTATTCTCGGCTATATGTTGAACTGCAGAAAAGTTAGCACATAAATCAAAAGCATAAAGCGGAGAAGGGGCGGAGTGAATAAAATGATTAAAAGAAACATTCTGACCGTCTATAGAAATTATAACATCTGGAGTAATACCTCTTTTTTTTAAGCTTGAGCCTGCAGTGTCTGTAGCAATTATATAAAAATTCTCTCTCGGAGATATTGTTTTGATAGTAGAATCAAGAGATGGCCCTGCAGCAACTATTACTGCTGTTTTAGATTTTATCTCGTTTGAAATATTAAATATAAAATTTTTTGTTGATTTATAGAGTTTAGCATTATTTAATATATTTGAGGTCCAGATTTTTCCAAAATGAGATTGAACAGAATAATCTGCAGAAATAATTCCAAGTGCTTTTTGTATTTCATTCTTAATTTCTGGAATTTTTTCCTGATTCTCATTAAGCCAGGCTTTTTGCTCTATAATCTGAAGATCTCCATATTTTGCAGGAAAATAATTTTGTAAAAGAGTTTTCTGCAAATTATTAAGATCAGTAAGTATAATGTTTTGATTATCTTCGAGACTTTTGATTGTTTCA
>CAKUWD010000321.1 GCA_934699065.1 uncultured Treponema sp. | reverse complement strand
AGTTTGAGCTGTTCAAAATACTGCTTTTGAAGGGCCAGTCCCATTCGGCCGGTTCCAATGCAGTAAAAGGCATTGTTGTTGAATAATACGTTTTCGTTTCCTGTGATTTTGTAGTTCATTTTTTTAAGCATCTCCTGTTATGTTTAGATTCCCCGGTCAAGCCGGGAAATGACAAAGTCGGCAAGCATAGCTTGCCTCTGAGCCATTCTTTCGATGAACCGTTAAAAACAGGCCCGCTGTCGCAGCCCTGTTTTTAACGGTTCTTCGATTTTAGGCTTCCCACGGATATTTGAAATTCCAGTCGCGGCGCAGTGCATCCATCATATCAATCAAAGCTTCTGATTTTTTGAAAGTATGTACGTCTGATTCTGTTTTTCCTGAGAGAATAAATTCTGTTGCGTGGGCAAGTTCGTATTCGTAGCCGTTTACAGCGAAAGGCTCTCTGATTTGGCGAACAACTTCTGAATCTCCACCCCAGATATTTTTGTAAACGTGAACATCGGCCTTCTGACTGCAGAAAAAGTTTTCTACAGTGATGTATCCCTTACTTCCGTAAATTACAGCGTCGTGTGTTGGCACTGTAGAAGGCAGGTCCATTGCACTCTGGAAAGAAGTTACGATTCCGTTTTCAAAAGTAAGATTTACGCTGTTCCAGGCATCTACTCCCTTAAGCATGCGAACGGCTGAACTTTCTGCGGTAATAGGAGAAAAGTCTGCAAGCATCATGGCAAAGTAGATATTGTAAATGCCAAGGTCGAGGAGGGCACCGCCAGCCTGTCGAGGGTCATAGTTTCTGTCATCCGGATCGTAAGGATTTCTGTTGCAGAAGCGGGAATCAATATTCTGGATTTGTCCGATTGTGCCTGCTGCAATTTCCTTTTTTATTTTGGCAATTGTCGGATTAAAGGCTGTCCACATTGCTTCCATAAAAAAGAGTTTATTTTCTCGGGCAAGGGAAGTCATTTTATCAAGCTGGTCGCGGGAACAGCCTGCAGGTTTTTCGCAAAGCACGTGCTTACCGCCCTTAAGACAGCCAAGTACTGATTCCAGATGGAAGGCATGTGGATTTGCAATATAAACTGCATCTACTTCAGGATCATTATAAAGCTCTTCGTAAGAGCCGTAAGCCTTTTCAAAATTCCATTTTGCGGCAAAGTCTTTTGCGCGTTCAAGATTTCGGCTGGCAACCGCATAAAGATGGATTTTACTGCCGTCCGTGCCGGCTAGTTTTCCGTCTTTTATTCCATTCATCGCAGTTGCCATAGCGGTGGCAATACGGCCTGGGGCAAGAATTGCCCAATTAACATAGTTTTTCATGTATCCCATTATACCACGGCTGGTGATATAATGGTGAACAATTCTCTATATAAATTGTTTTAAAAAAGTACCCGATAAACGCATTTTACCCCGTTTTTTATGATTCATATTGCACGTCCACACCGGATTTACAGAAATGCCATTGAAACTCAGTGGAAAGATAAGTGGGCTGGCTTGGTGAAAAGATTACCGGCGAAAAAGCTGCGTGGTAGAATATGAATTTGTTGTAAAATAATTTTTTTGGATTATACTGAATTATAAGGAGTTATTCATGAATAAAAATAAAAGAATTATTTTGATATTTTCATTGACTTTATTCTTTACTGGTTTTATTTTTGGCCAGAGTGATGCACCTGAATTTGAAGGTAAATATGGATATGTAATTGATGCAGATTCTGTCAGCGGAAAGTTTAAGAGTCACCTGTTACTTATTAACAAAAATGATAATGAAGCCATCGGTTTGAAAGTTTTTGCTTATATAAATGATGACTGGACAGAAATTGGTTCTACAACTTTAAACTTTTTTGATGATGAATATAAAATAAAATCAGATAAGAAGTTAAAACCTTCTGATTACCGGTATTTTGCAATAGAGTCAGACAAAGATATAAATGCTGCCTATAAAGTTGATAAAAGTCATAATGATCTTGTAATTGAAATTAGAAATGCTGGCAGCGATTTTTCAAAACCTGCCATTCCAACTTATACTGGAAATTCAAACGCTTTTATATTTGATTTATATGCAGTTGATGATGGTGTAGATGCTAATGAGAATATGAAACTAAAAGGAAAGTTTTCTACAAAACAGGAAGCAGGTTTTTGGGTTTTAGCATACGATAAAAATTCGGCATAACACGCTCATGGTCAAAATACCAAAAACACTGACACGCAGTAATG
>CAKUWD010000320.1 GCA_934699065.1 uncultured Treponema sp. | reverse complement strand
CCTTAAGGCTATGCCATTAAAATTCAATATGATTATAAAAGCAAAGTTCTGGCATGCCATTCTTTATGTTGGAATTGCAGATGTCATTACAATCAATATAGTTATGGCGCTTTACTGTATTTTGAAGCTGCCTTTTAGCTTGAGCGATATGATTGCAGTTTGCGTATTGATGACTCTGACAGCTGTTTCAATTTCTGTTTTGCTTATCATTATTGATATGTTTATTGATACTGTACATCCAAAGCTTAATTGGGAAACTCCAATGGCTGCCTGCAAACAGAATCTGAATGTTTTGTGGTCTATGCTTCTTACCTTGCTTAATGTAGGATTTTTGATTGTACTTGTGGCTCTTGTATTGCCAAAACAGATGATTTCGCTTGTGATTTTGAGCGTGATTTATGTTATAATTTCCGCACCTGTAGGAGCGGGTTATTTCAGATATGCAGAAAAAAAGCTTAAAGATATGTAAGCAGTCATCAAAAAAGTTTCTTTCAATTCTTACAGTTTTTTTTGTGTGCACTCAGTTTATTCTTAGTGCACACAGCGGTATGTTTTCTGGCGAAAAAAATCTTCGCCTTGTAAAAACAAAATGGTTCGATATTATCTTTCCGGCGCGCTGTGAAGAAAGTGCATCTATTCTTTATGAAAAAGCCGATTCAGTTTATGAAGAAGTAACGGCTCAGTATGGCCTTACTCCTTCGTTTAGAATGCCTGTTGTAATTACTCCTGCTGTAGAACGGTTTAATGCATTTTGGGAGGGAGCTCCCTACAATCATATTGCAATTTATGATACCGGGGTTTCCGGAGCAAGTGAGATTGCTGTTTTTAGTGAAACTTTGATTTCGGTTTTTCGTCATGAGCTGACACATGCAGTAACTTATAACATGAAAAATGGTTTCTGGCGCTTTATAGGAAATGTATTTGGAGACTGTATTGCACCGGGAATGCTTTCTATAACAACTGGTATGGCAGAAGGTGCAACGGTTACCAGCGAGAGTGCAGCAGGTGAGGGAAGACTCAACGATGAGTTTGCTAAACATTTTGTAAAGCAGGCAAAAATTGAAGGAAAGTTTCCTTCTTATCATGATGTTTCTGGGGCATCTGATACTGCGCCTGATGGGGCTGCTTATTATTTTAACGGGGCTTTTCATCAGTGGCTTCAGGAAAGATTTGGAATGGAGCCTTATGCACAATTCTGGTATAGAATTGTAAACGGAAAAAATATTACTATTTCTGGTGCCTTTAAGGATTCGTTTGGAATAAAGCTTAGAGAGGCCTGGAAACAGTTTGAGGAAGATTATGAAGTGCCAGAGCTTGCTGTGAATCCGGTAAAGGCCGGTCTGGTAGAGGATTTTTTCGAACCGGAAGCTTTGTCGTATTCCTTAAAAAATGAAGCGGGCTCAATGTATGAAAGTCTCACAAGCAGTGGCTTTGCAGAGACTGCTTCCGCCCAACGCCTCGCCTGGCTCGAAGCTTCCACGGGGCGGGTCTACCTTGCAGAAGCCGGAGCCCAGAATTCATCAAAAACCAGATTCCGAAAACTCTTTACTCTGCGCGACTGTACGAGTGTCCGTCTTTCTAACGACGGGCGTTTTCTGGCAGCCGGTTACATAAGCGGGAACTCTGGCGGAGCAAAGACCCGGGTTAAGATTTACGACATCGAGCGCGACCGTTTTTACTCCGTGAAAGAAAAAGGCCTCGTGGACGCGGCAGTGCTTCACCGTGACGGCGTCTGGTA
Source organism: uncultured Treponema sp. (assembly GCA_934699065.1). Taxonomy (GTDB): domain Bacteria; phylum Spirochaetota; class Spirochaetia; order Treponematales; family Treponemataceae; genus Treponema_D. The sequence goes on along the minus strand of CAKUWD010000320.1, from coordinate 482 downwards.
TCTGGTTGCCCAAAAATATTTTGCCCATCATTATTCTCTTGTGGTTTACCGGCTTTTGACGAAAGATGGGGTCCGTGGCAGCCGCGACTACAGCATTTGTGGTACTGAACTTATTAGCGAAGTAAAATTTGCTCCAGAAAATATCCCTTATGCATTTACAGCTCTGGAAAGTGGAAATTTTGCTTATCTCAAAAAAGACTGGCAGAATTATAGTCTTTGCATAAGCTCGGTTGATGGCAGCCTGCTCAAGGAAATACTTTTTCCTCAGGGAATGGTTGTGAGGTCTTTGTCGTATGGTCTTGATAATGCAAAACAGGTTTTGATTTTCAGTTACGCAGAGAAGGGGACAATGCCTCGTGCTGGAATTATGGAAATTGAAAGCGGACTTATTTCGCTTAGCTCGCAGGACCTTTCTGGTGGTGTTTATGAGCCGGTTTTCTGGAATGATAAAATTGTTTACCTTGGTAAGTTTTACAGACAGA
>CAKUWD010000319.1 GCA_934699065.1 uncultured Treponema sp. | reverse complement strand
GCCAGCGTTCGTTCTGAGCCAGGATCAAACTCTCCATGATTATTTCAATAGCCCGAAGGCTAATGATTTCACATAAACAGTTCAAACCAGCTGAATATTTGCTGAATTGATTTACAATCGAAACTTTAGATTCCGAAACAAGTTCGGAATGACACCTTGCGTGTCTGTTTCGCGGGTTGTGTTTTTTATGGTAAAAACACTAAAAAAATTATTTAGTCAGTTATTTCCTTCCCTGATCTGTCAAAGAACTTTTTGTTTCTTTTGCTGAGTCGCAACTCAGCGTTGCGACGGTGAAAATGAATATATCTCTTTCTAAACTTTTCGTCAAGTGTTCATGTGCGTTTTTTGTGCTTTTTTTTCATTTTTTTAACTTTTTTCTAACGAGAGTTCTAAACTTAAAAGGGGTGTTACAAATAAAAAACAATGGTGTACGGAAAATAAATGCGTGAGTGGAAAAGGACACAAGACTGCATCGAGGGGGCTTTGGCGCTTAGCCATAAAAAAAATCCGAGGATTTTTAATATCGCTTCCGATGTTGGAACGGGTCTTTTTTCGCTCGCGCCTCCCGGATTTTTCAAATTACCGTACATTCAAAAAAAAAAAGCATAAATTCCAGACGGTTTCCGGCGGAAATTAATTTTCAAATTCTTTTAGCTTTTTATTCATTTTATCTGCAGTATCTATATCAACCTTATAGAAAATAAACATAACTAAAATATATGTTCCGGTAACAACAATTTCGAACGGAAGAATTGAAGATAGTTTTGTAAAATAAAACCAGTGCAGCCAGAAACCAGTCAAAACAGAAATAATATTTATTCCCAAAAAATACAATAAATTCATTATTATCATTTTTCTTTTTGAAAAAACTTTATCTGTTAAAAAAGGCAGATATAAAACAGAACATAAAAAGGCTATTAAAATAATTCCAAAAATATCAACCAAAGAAAGCTGTGTATTTTTACCAGTTCTCAAACAAAGAATAATAGTATCCATAATTATTATTCCACTTAAGATTCTTGTAAAAAGAGAAATTATAAATTTAATTTTTTCTTTCATAAAAAAACTCCTTATAATCCCAATAACTCTTTAAGTTTTGGAACATAACTTCTAGAGATAATTACCTTATAACCATTTTTCAGAACAGCTTCAAATCTTCCCCCAAAGGCTGGTGAAAGACTTTTTATTTTATTCAGATTAACAATTACAGCCTTATTAGCCCGGAAAAAAAATCTTGCAGGCATTATCTGCTCAATCTCATACAGCTTAAACTTTGTTTCAAAAACATCTTCCAGTGTATAAGCAAAAACCTTATCATCAACAGATTCAAAAAATAAGATCTCTTTTTTATCCACAAGAACAATTTTATTATCCTTGTGGAAATTCATTTTTGAACTACCGTTTTTTAACTGATTCAATAGCAACGTTATATCTTCATCTAAAAAACGGCACTTTACTATAATTTCATCTTCTTCAACAATTGAAGGATCTAATATTGTAATTTTCATTAATCCTATTGTAACTCAAAAATATAGGATTTGTCATAATTTTCCCTAAAATTATATTCAACTCTTTTCTTTCCTGGTTCAAAAACAGCACTCCAAACAGTAAGAGCTTTTCCATCATACTGTCCAGCTCTTACAGATTTTAAAGTATCTCGCACCTGCTCTGGAGACATCTGATATTTACTGTCCATCATTCTCTTTTCCAACTCCATAAATCTTATTCTTGAATTTTCAGTTTCAGGATTTAGGCCATCATCTTTTTTTGGTGATTCAGTTACATAATGATTTGTAAGCATTGAAGTTTCTGAAACATACATTTTGTTATTCACCCACTCTACGGCAACAGCTTTTCCCTGAGCATCTGCTATTGCAAAGTGATGTGCCCATCCAATTACAGAATGCATATCATACTCTTCTATCAGATCAAGAGCTTCATCTACATTTGCAGCTTTATCAAGTACAAGTCGAATTGCATCCGTTGTGATAATACTGGTCTTTCCCCACTCCTGTTCAGTTTTTTCATCATCACCTGCCATAAGATCTGCTATATAAAGGCCTTTTTCATTCATTCCATCCATTGGCACATACAAAGCTGCCAGAGAAACTATATCATCCAAAAACTTACCTTTAGGTTCCCAGTCATCAGGAATTCCTATATGCGATAAACAGCAGGTAGAAATTGATTCATATCCGGAATCAGGCTTTGAATGGATTATAAGTACCCGGCAGTCTTTCCAGTCATAATTGCGGCCATAAATCGAAACAGAA
>CAKUWD010000318.1 GCA_934699065.1 uncultured Treponema sp. | reverse complement strand
AGTTACTTCCTTATTGTTACTTCTTTTCTGTTATTACAAGATAATAATCCAAATCTTCGTTCCAGTTCTCATCAATTAAATTAACACCAGCCATAAATCCATCGATTTTTGTTATAAAAGTTCCCATCCTACCTATATTTTGTGGAATAGCACGATTATAAATAGCTGGACCATAATAATCCTGATAGAATACTCCCTGGTATAATTTAGCAGCAACTATTAATGTCATCTTGTTTTTAGGAACTGTAAGATAATCAAATAAATTAATTGCCTCACAGTTAAATGTAACACTAGAACCATTTATAGAATAAGTTTTTGATACTGATTTATTAAACGAATTTTCAGTATTTTTTGGGTTTAGTATTGCATTATAATATCTATGCACTATATCTGAAAAACTTGAAATTCCAGAAATGTTACATGTTTTACAAGCTTGCATAACAGCTTCTTCATTAACATAGTTATTATGTGCAAGCTCTTTAATAAAATCAATTCCAAAATTTCTCAATAAATACGCACCAAAGGCATAGGCATTTGCATAAGAAATATATACATTATCATCTTTATACCAGTCTTGGAAACCCCAGTCATAAGTTTGATTGAATAGATTAAACCTTGATTGAGGACCATCCTCCGGCTTAAGACCTAACTGTGTAAGCATAATGTCTTCACAAACCATAGACATCATTTCGTTAAACCAGGTTTCAGATCTTTTATCTTTAAGAGTTTTATTTACATAATGTAATAGATGTTGAAATTCATGTGTTATTGTAGAATAAACCATATCAGGTACTTCAGAAAGAAAATAACTGTCCAGATGTAAACATTGACATTCATTTGATTTGAGTTTTTTCATAGAAGCCTTTTCTTCTGCATCACCCCACGGATAATTTTCTAATGTAGAATTTTTAAGAAAATCAAGGCCCCAGAAATAACCAAAAGTTCCAGCACCAGTTTTCTTTGTTGTTTCGTAATCTCCAAATAAATCATATACAATTACATGTACCTTAGGATAGGATTCTGTTTCAGGACAACTTATATAATAGTTTTGTGCATTTCTTGGAATAGAAGGTCTATTTGTTCCGAAAATATATGTTTCTTTTTCATAAATTGAATCAAATTTATCAGCAAGTTTATTAAGTTTATCATTATCAACTGTTATTTCATCTTTCGTAACATACCATATATAACAATGCTGACCAATCTTTTTTAGCTTTGCATTTTTTGCATAATCCTGATTTGTTTTATTTTCTTTAGTTGCTGCAGAAAAATCATGTGTATCACCAACAGAAAGATTTGCATCCCATGCTGTAGTTTCAGTTTCTGATTGAGATCTATTAATTGATAAATAGCTTCCTGTATCCAAAGAAAGCTTAGAGAAATCATTATAAAATTCAGTAAGTTGAGCTGGTACATTCAGATATTTGACATTTTCGTGAATACTTTTTTTTTCAATTTCAGTGACTGTATTAAATTCACTTTCAGTTGGTGAAAGTCTAACATCTTGCATACTTGAAGTTTTATTTTGAATTACCAGAAAAATATCTTTTCCGAATGCTTCCATAACATCATCGTTAGAAGGTACCCAGTCTTTTGTAATTTTAATTTCTTTTAAAACATTAAGTTCTACATTTCTATCAATTGGAAGATTTAATACTACAGGTGCTGGATTATTTGCTTGATTACATGACAGAAGTAAGCAACATATAATTCCAGCCATTAAAAATTTTACATTTTTTTTCATATAATACCCCTTTTTTAATATATTATTTTGAAGTCATATTTATTACACCGTCCAAATCTTCTGAAACGCCATTTTCAATGAAATCTTTACAGCGATCTGCAAAAACAAGTGCAATCGGGTCACCTTCTGGACCATTCATAGAATCTGCCTGCATAAATAATTTTCCGGCATTTGCAAAATCTCTGTTCAGATATTTATCAAGTGCAGCATGGAATACATCTATTTCTTCTTTCTGTTCTCTTGTAAGTTCATCTGTAAAACCTACAATACTGTATAATTGAACTGGTGTAGAACGTCCAACTACTCGTACCTGGTCCAGACGTTTAACTGCAATTGCTCCTTTATGTGCTCCAGAATCTGCCATATTCCATGTATCATCAGAACACATAATCCAGGATTTATATGCTTTATTTACACCTTCAAGACGGCTTGCAAGATTTACTGTATCACCAATCATAGTATAATTCAGTTTACTGAATGTATCTGTTTTACTTCCCATAAGACCAACAAAAGCTTCACCAGAGTTTACACCAATTCGGGTCTGTAAAGGTTTAAGT
>CAKUWD010000317.1 GCA_934699065.1 uncultured Treponema sp. | reverse complement strand
GACTTATGCTTGACAGAAAATAAAAAAAGGATAATAATAATTTATATGGGACTTCTTTTAATTTCTTATCTGTCCCAGAAAAATCAACAAAATCTGGTGTTTAATATTTTTTTTACAATAATAAATCAAAATATATTCTAATAATTTTATGAGGATTTTTTAATGGCAGCATTAAGAAGACGTCGTACAGACGAAGAAAATGTTTCAGAGCCTGCAGAAGAAGCACAGGCTACTCTTGATTTTGGATCATCAGAAGAAACAGAAGAGAAAACTGCAGAAACACAGGAGGCGCAGTCGCCTTCAGATCAGGAAGCAGCTGCTCAGGAAGAACAGAATAGTGAAGCAGGGGCAGAAGAGGCGGGCGAAGAAAGTTCGGATGCCGGCCGTGTAGTTGTAAAAAGACGTCGTGTAGTCCGCAAGTCAGAAGAAACTGAAAAGACAGAAAAAACAGAAGGAAATGCACCTTCAGAAGAACGCCAGAATAATAACAATAATTACCGCTACCAGAACAATCAGAACAGAAACAATAACTACAATAATAGAAGAGCACAGGGAATGAGAAAGCCTTATGGCCGCAATTCCTATACACCTCCAAGTGCCGAAGTTGCAGAGATGATGGCCGCAGAAGCTGCTGCAGCTGCAGAAGAAAATGCAAATAAACCACGCCTTTTGATTAATGAGCTTACAAAAGAATCTATGCCGGAGCTTCGTGAACGAGCAACTCAGTTTGGATTTACGGCTGATGATCTTGCTCCAATGAAAAAGCAGGATTTGATTTTTATTATTCTTAAGGCTCATACAGAACACGGTGGAATTATTTTTGCTGAAGGTTCTCTCGAGATTTTGCCTGATGGCTACGGATTCTTACGCAGCCCTCAGAACTCTTACCTTCCAGGTCCTGATGATATTTACATCAGCCCGAGTCAGATTCGTCTTTTTAACCTTAAGACTGGTGATACTGTATACGGACAGACTCGTTCTCCAAAAGAGGGGGAACGTTTCTTCGCTTTGCTCCGCATTGAAAAAATCAACTATGATGAACCACGCGTAGCTCAGACTCGAGTTCCATTTGAAAACCTTACACCGCTTTATCCAAATGAAAAGCTCCGTCTTGAAACTGTTTCAACTGAAGTTTCAACACGTATCGTTGACCTTTTTGCACCAATTGGAAAAGGTCAGCGTCTTTTGATTGTTGCGCCTCCAAAAGCCGGTAAGACAATCCTCATGCAGAAAATTGCAAATGCAATTACAACAAATAATCCAGAAGTTTACCTTATCGTACTTTTGATTGATGAGCGCCCTGAGGAAGTTACTGAAATGGAACGCGCAATCAAGGGCGAAGTTATTTCTTCTACTTTTGATGAGCAGGCTACCCGCCATGTTCAGGTTGCAGAAATGGTACTTGAAAAAGCAAAGCGACTTGTTGAACACAAGCGTGATGTTGTAATTTTGCTCGACTCAATTACTCGTCTTGCCCGTGCTTATAACCAGACAGTTCAGACTTCTGGTAAAGTACTTTCTGGTGGTGTTGACTCTAACGCTTTGTTCAAGCCAAAGAGATTCTTTGGTGCAGCCCGTAATGTAGAAGAGGGTGGTTCTCTTACAATTATCTCTACAGCTCTTATTGAAACTGGTAGCCGTATGGATGAAGTTATCTTTGAAGAGTTCAAGGGAACCGGTAACTCTGAAATCGATCTGGACCGCAAGCTTGCAGAACGCCGCCTCTTCCCGGCAATCAATATTAAGAAATCAGGAACTCGAAAAGAGGAACTGCTTCTTACAGAAAATGAACTCCAGAAAATCTGGATTCTGCGTAAGGTACTCAATCCGATGGAAGATGTGGACATCACCGAGCTTATCCTTGACCGCATGAAGAAGAGCAAGACTAACGAAGCCTTCCTCGCAAGTATGAATGCGGGTACTGCGGGTATGGAGTAATAAATCTTGTCATTGCCGTGCTTGACACGGCAATCTGTTGCCGAGCAATGGCTTCATACATAGGAATTTCGTTATGAAAAAAACGTTAAATGTTATTACTACAGTATTGCTGGCGGTATTTCTTTTTACATCTTCATCAGAAAATTCAAAGGTTCCTGTTGCTGTGTTTAACAAAGTTTTTACTGTGACACCTTCCGGGGACGCGGTTGTAAATCCTCATAAAGGCTTTGTTCAGTATATATGGAGTGATGATTATTTATCAAATAAATGGTGGGATGCAAGCCTTGCTTCCGGTAAAAATGAATCATGGAATTATTGTTCTGTAGTTTATACAGGAACTGGCTGGAATAATATTCAAAAAGGTAAGAATGAATATGAC
>CAKUWD010000316.1 GCA_934699065.1 uncultured Treponema sp. | reverse complement strand
CTGACGAAGCTCTTCCTTGATACGTTCAAAAATCAAAACGTTAGCATCTACCGCCATACCGATTGTAAGAATCATACCGGCAATAGAAGAAAGAGTTAATGTAAGGTTGAATGCCGAAAGTACAGAGAACATCATAAAGAGGTTCAAAACCTGAGCAACTACAGCGTTGATACCAGAAGCCTTGTAGTAAATCAACATGAAGACAAGGATAAGTCCGAGACCAAGGAGAATAGCCTTAGCACCGGAACGAATTGCATCTTCACCAAGAGAAGCACCAATAACCTGCTGGCTTTCAACTTCAAGAGGAACGTTGAGCCATGCTGTCTGCAATACCTTTTTGATATTATCAGCTTCTTCATAGCTGAATCCACCAGAAAGTGAAACCTGTCCACCAGTAATTGCAGTCTGAATACGTGCATTTGATTTAACTTTATTGTCACTTACGATTGCAAGATTGTCTCCAACGTGAGCAGCTGTAAAGTCACCAAAAATTGTTGCACCTTCGCTGTCGAGGTTGAAGTGAACCTCAGGCTGGTTAGTAAATTCATCTGAACCTACAAGAGCAGACTTAACGTGCTGACCGTCGAGTGCGATTTCCTTCTTTACAACAACCCAGTCATAACGCTCATCAAGACCATAATCATCTTTCTTGTATTCACCAAAAACTTCGCAGTCTTCAGGAATTACAGAAGGGTCCATCAATTCACCAATAGCATTGAAAGTAGTTGCAGGATTCTGAGCATAGTATGCTTTAAATGCATTTGTTGCTTCCATATCTACAAGACGGAAGTTCAAAATACCCTTACCCATAATCAAAGTATTGATTGCATCTGCCTGAGCAGCACCAGGAATTTCGATATAAATTCTGTCATCGCCCTGCTGGCGGATAACAGGAGAAGTAAGACCAAATTTGTCTATACGGCTTGAAAGGTTTTCAATTGCATTTGCCATAGCTTCTTTTTTGAAGTCTGCAGCATTCTCACTTGCAACTGCATCACCCATAGATTCAAGAGCTGCATCCAGATCGGCCTTAACGATAATGTTCATACCGCCGGAAAGGTCAAGACCAAGCTTTACAGAATTTTCGTAGTAATGCTTTGCTTTAAGAATTTCATCGCGATAGCGAGTTGTGAACACTGACATAAAATCAAGTTCACTATCATAAGCCGAAAGAACATCTTTCAAAGTAAGCTCTGCAGGAGCTTTCTTATCAAGAGCCTTATATCTCTTTGCTACATCTTTTTTAAGCCAGGCATATTCATCAGCAAGAGGTGCTGACAAATCCATTTTTTTAATTGCGCGTACATCTTCTGCAGCCTTAAGTTCAGCATAGTTCTTAATGTTTTCTGTTGAACCAAGGGCAAGCTGCTGTACCTCTTTTGGTGTTCTTCCATACCAGCTGATTGACGGCCAGAGGAAAACGAAACAAAGGGCAATAACAGCCAGCAGAACCAATAAACGAGTTCTCTTGTTCATTTTTTCATAAACTCCAATTATTTGTTTTCTTCAGCTTTTTCAGCAGCCTTTTCTTCTGCTACAGGGTCTGAAGATTTTTTACCTTTGAAAAGTTTTTTGTTTTTTGCTTCTTCAGCAAGTTTTGCTTTTTCAGCATCAGTAAGCTCTACCGAAGAAATTGCAGTGCGGTTGAATTCAAGCTTGCAGTCATCATCAACCTTAACGATTACAGTATTTTCTTTTACTGAAGATACAGTTCCGTGGATTCCTCCGATTGTGATTACCTTGTCGCCCTTCTTCAATGCATCAAGCATTTTCTGAGTTTCTTTCTGCTTCTTGTTCTGTGGACGAATCAAAAAGAGATAAAAAATAACGATGATAAGCAGAAAAGGAAGAAGACTTCCAACAAGTGATGATGAGCTGGAAGCACTTGCTGCTCCTCCAACCTGCAAAAATGGGATAAATGACATATGTGTTTCCATCCTGTTTTTAAAATCTGATTATAAAATCAGTCTAAAAATTATAACACGATTTAATCTAGTAATCAATGGAGATTTTATGATTTTATTCGATTATATCTTTTGCGATATGCAGGAAGGAAAATGTAAAATTATGGAACTTTTACTGTGGGACGCAGGCAAGAAATGATAAGGGGGAACCATCAGCGGCCACGCGAGCGAAGCAAGCGTGGGTAAGCGAAAGATGGGGGATACCTTGTCATTTTTGCCGTCGCTGGGACCCGCAGGAAAAGTTCCATAATTTTATGATTTCTTTCCTTACTGAATGAGCTTGGTCAATGCTTCGTTGAGTTTTTTGAATGAAGAGTCGTTAGGATTTATGGCACCTACCTGGCGCAGGTAATACTG
>CAKUWD010000315.1 GCA_934699065.1 uncultured Treponema sp. | reverse complement strand
GGCTTTCGATTGCACGGGCTCTTCTTAAGGATGCTCCGATTGTTTTGTTAGATGAAAGTACAGCTTCAATTGACCCGGAGACAGAAACAAAGATTCAAAACGCAATCGAAAAACTAACTAACGGTCGTACGGTTTTGATGATTGCACACCGCTTGCGTTCCATTGTAAACTGTGACAGAATCATTGTACTGGACCAAGGAAGAGTTGTCGGCAACGGCACTCACGAAGAACTGATGAAAAACTGTGAAGTTTATAAGAAGTTGTATACTTTACAGAGTGAATAAGCAGGGGGCGTTATATGTTCACTTCGTTCACTATCTAGTTTTCTTCGAAAACTAGCGGGAAATAAATGAAATCTCGGTAAAATTATCGCAGGGTTTTAGGGGCTGCGTAAGCCCCTAGGAGAGAGGGTAGCGACCAACGAAGTGGGCGCGCAGGGGGAGACATCCCCCTCCTCTAATAGGAGAAAAAATGGCACAAAGAATTATAGGAGTTTCAAAAAGACTTATAGAAACCGCGAGCCGGGAGTTCCTAAAAAACGGCTTTGAGAACTCTTCCGTCCGCACAATTGCAGAAAAGGCCCAGACCTCTCCGCGTGCCATTTATACCCGCTTCGAAAACAAGGAAGCCCTCTTCGAGGCGGTAATAAATCCAGCCTACTCAGATTTTATGGAGCTCTTCAAAAATGACAAAATAGTCTACTGGGAAAACGCAGAAAAAGGCAGACTCCCCGAAAAGCCGGAAGAGTATTACATAAAGTATCTGGACTTTGCCTACAAACACAAAAAACAATTCCAGCTGCTGCTTATCTGTGCAAAAGGAAGCCGCTTTGAAAACTTTACAGAAGAGCTTGCCCAGCTGGATCTTGATTATCTGCAGACTCGCCTGCCCCGCGTCCTCAACAATCAGAAAAATCTTTCCTCTGATTTACTTAAGAACTGGGGCATCAGTGACTCTTCACGAAAACTCTTTTTTGAAAGTATAACTTATTCTTTTTATCAGAATCTTTTTATTCCTTTTATAAAGGGAATGGCTTTAGAAGATGCGAAGGAATATGTAATTAAGCTTACGCAATTCTACTCTGCAGGAATTATGACAATGTAATAATTTTTTGTAATAAGTATTGACTAACCTACTAATCTGGTATATTATATACTTGTTAGTTGCAACTAACAAGTATGTCGTATACTTTTTGCTCTTATAAATTTAATAAAGTTTGTTGTTAATCTACTTCAAGAGCCGTCAGGTTGCCAACTGACGGCTCTTTTCTTTTATATTCTTTCGAATTTTAATCCGCACTTTTTAAGAAGTTCTTCTACAGTTCGACAGCCTTTTTTCTGAGCAGCAAGATTTACAATAAGGCCGCAGGTTCTTGAATCTTCCAGTGCATCGTGAGCAAGGTATTCTATTCCGAATTTCTGGCCGAGAAAGGTTAATGCATGCTTTTCCAGCTCTGGCCAGATTTTTTTTGAAAGTTGTAGTGAGCAAAAATAATTATAGCCCGGCAATTTATGATGATAAAAATTACAGGCATCCCAGATTACACTCATATCGAATTTTGCATTATGAGCTACCAGAGGAAGGCCCGGAGTCTTTTCAATAAAAGGAATAATTTTTTGATCCCAGACTTCAGGAAACTTAGGACAATCTTTTACATCAGCATAAGTAAGGTGATGAATTTTCTCTATCCATTCCTGAACAAAATAATCTGTAGGAGGACAAATACGTTCATAGATATTATCAGTTTCTTTGCCATTTATATAACGAACCAAACCGACAGAAATTGCACTGCTCCCATACTGATTTGCAGTTTCAAAATCTATGTCAATATAGTCCAGACTTTTTGCCGGCTCTGGCCCATCATCAAATAAAGAAAGCTGAAAACTATCAGACATACGAATCTCCTCTTATTTCATCATTGCATGTAAATCTGCAAAACGTCCTTTTTCATCTGTGTGGGCTTTATTGTGACGGGCAACCTGGGCAATTCCCCGCATTTCAGCAAGGTTATGATATCCGTGACTCTTCATAAAAGCACGTAGCCCATTTTGAATATCAATAGCAACATTTGGATTTGTAAACTTTGCCTGCCCTATTTCTACAGCACTTGCTCCAGCCATAATAAACTCTACTGCATCCTGCCAGGTACAAATTCCTCCAATGCCAACGACAGGTACTCGCTGCTCAGGCGGCAGTTTATTTATCTCCTGAACTACATCATAAACAATACGGAGAGCAAGTGGCTTAAGACCAGGGCCGGAATATCCCGCATGAACATTATTAAAGAAAGGCTTTCCTTTATCAATATCAATTGCAACTCCGTGAATCATATTGATTAAGCTGATGGCATCGGCACCGGCGGCTTCCACC
>CAKUWD010000314.1 GCA_934699065.1 uncultured Treponema sp. | reverse complement strand
GTTTATATTGTTATTACCTAGTAAAATGATAGGTAATACATAAAAGAGACCTCTGCTGGTCTCGCAGGAGTATACGATGGGTGAAATCAGACAGATTGCAATTTACGGAAAGGGTGGAATTGGTAAGTCCACAACCACACAGAACCTTACAGCTGGACTTGTAGAACACGGAAAAAAGGTCATGGTTGTTGGCTGCGACCCTAAGGCAGATTCTACTCGTCTGCTCCTTGGCGGCCTTGCACAGAAAACAGTTTTGGATACAATCCGCGATGAAGGTGAAAACGTTGAGCTCGACCGCATCATGAGAACCGGTTTCGGCGGAACCCGTTGTGTTGAATCTGGTGGACCTGAGCCGGGAGTTGGCTGTGCAGGACGAGGTATCATTACTTCTATCAGCATGCTTGAAAATCTTGGCGCTTACACAGACGACCTTGATTTTGTTTTCTACGACGTTCTTGGTGACGTAGTTTGTGGAGGTTTTGCTATGCCGATTCGCGAAGGTAAGGCTAAGGAAATCTACATTGTTGCTTCCGGTGAAATGATGGCGTTATACGCAGCTAACAATATTGCAAAGGGAATCAGTCGTTATGCAAAGGCCGGTGGTGTCCGCCTTGGCGGAATCATCTGTAACAGCCGTAACGTAGACCGCGAGCTTGATTTGCTCCGTGCCTTCTCTAAAGAACTCGGAACTCAGCTCTTGTATTTTGTTCCCCGCGACAACATCGTTCAGCGCGCAGAAATCAACCGTAAAACTGTAATTGAATATAAGCCGGATTCTGCTCAGGCTCAGGAATACCGTAACCTTGCAGAAGCCGTAATCAACAATACAAACTTTACAATTCCAACTCCAATGACCCAGGAGCGCCTCGAGGAAATCCTTCTTGAGTACGGTCTTATGGATGCCATTGAGGACGATTATAAGATCTAGGTTTAGTTGTTAGCTATTAGCTTTTAGCTTTTAGCTGTTAGCTGTTAGGGAGGAGCACCTCCCTGCGCGCAAGTCTCCTCGCTTCGCTGCGGTGTCTTGCGCTACCCACCCAGCGGGGGATTCCCCCGCAACGCCCCCTGGAGTTCTTATGAGTATAAAAGTTGCAATAGCAAGTTCCGATGGTCTCAATATTAATTTACATTTTGGTCAGGCTAATGCTTTTTTTATTTATGAATTAAAAGGAAGTAAGTTTGAACTAACTGAAAAACGTGAATTGCCGGCTGGTGCAAATGAGCCGACATCGCCAGAAGTTCCGTCCCCACAAGAGTTCGGCGGCGGCTGTAACGGAGGCGGCTTTGGTTGTGGAAGCGGTGGAGGCTGCGGCGGTGCAGGAGGCGGCTGTGGGGGTGGAGCTGCAGGCCCACTCGCGCCGGCTGTTGAGCTTTTGTTAGACTGCCGATCGGTAGTTGCTGCTCAGATAGGCCAGGGTATGAGACGTCAGTTTGAGCGTAAGGCAATCAGCGTATTTGATATAGAGCTCCCTATTGAAGAAGCGCTTAATAAACTTGCTGTTTATTATTTAAAATTCGGTGATTGAGTAGGCGAAGCCGTATCGAAATCACCAGATAAAACGTAGTATACAAGGAGGCATAACATGCCTTTATCAATAGAAACAAAATGCGTGCATCTTGAAGCGGATACAGAAGACAGAGACGAAAAAGCTGCCTGTTTGCACTACGGCTCAATCAGCTTCCCAATTTATCAGACTGCAACCTATGCTCATCCTGGAGTAGGCAAAAGCACAGGCTTTGATTATTCTAGACTTCAGAACCCGACCCGCGAGCAGCTGGAAAAAATTGTCTGCCAGCTGGAAGGTGGCACAGACGCCTTTGCACTTTCTACCGGAATGGCGGCAATTACTCTGCTCATGGAACTCTTTAAGCCGGGTGACCATTTAATTGTAGACTCAGATTTGTATGGCGGCACAATTCGCCTCTTTGATAATGTTTCCTTAAAAAATGGTATTCAATTTACACGAGCAAATTGTTCCAGTGACGACGTGGAGAGTTTAATCACTCCTGCGACAAAAGCAATCTATGTTGAAACTCCAACAAACCCTATGATGAACGTAACTGACATTGCCGCCATGGCAAAAATCGCGCATGCTCATAACCTTTTGTTGATTGTAGATAACACTTTTATGTCACCTTATTTTCAGAATCCTCTGGATCTTGGAGCTGATGTCGTAGTGCACAGCGGAACAAAATTTCTCGCTGGTCACAACGATACACTGGCAGGTTTTATAATCACCAGAAATACAGAAATCAATGAAAGACTCCGCTTTCTCATAAAAACAACAGGTTCTGGCTTAGCACCTTTTGACAGCTGGCTGGTTCTCCGTGGCATCAAAACACTTGGAATCCGCATGGAAAAAGCCCAGGC
>CAKUWD010000313.1 GCA_934699065.1 uncultured Treponema sp. | reverse complement strand
CCCCTAAAACCCCCGGTAAATTCCCCGTGAGTTTTCGAAGAAAACTCACTAGTGAGCAAAGCGAACGTACAACGTCCCATCCTCAAATAAAACTTACTACCGTTAGTTCGCTATCTTTCCTAAAATTACAGGCATCAACTTCCCTACCATCCTCTTCACAAATTCGTCTGCCTGCTCTGGCGTAAGATATTTGTAATCTCGTTGAAGGTCGCCGTGATTATTACTGCGATAATATCCCGTAATGTACTGGCGGCGGTTTTCAAAAGCGTTTTTGCTGAAAATATCCATAAAGATATTTTCATAATTCAATGACTTTTCGTAAATTGAAAAGGCTCGAAAATCCGGATGCTGCTCAAGATACAAAAAATCCAAATCATACCAGTCGCCTTTTGCAGTCCAGACCAGTTTATATTTATCTTCGGCAGCTTCTTTGGGATAAGCTTGTAAAAGTGGCTCATATATATTGTTGGCCCATTCAATATCGGTCAGCAGATGTGTGTAGTAGCCCAGGAAAAATGAGAACTCTTTTTTGTCATAAGATTTTATCAACAGGTCATTGAAATACTGGGAAGTAAACTTTTTTATATTGATTGTTTTATTCTGCGACTTTTCACTGAAGTGTGAAACGTCTTTTGGCGGCTGAAAAACAGTCCAGTCCTCATTTGGAACGCCGCTGTCTGGTGCGATGTTGCCCATAACAAAAGCCTGTTCGTCAAGGTTTTCAATTTTCTTAAGCAGCTCATCTGCGACTCTTAAATGTACCATCCAGGATGCCATAGTTTTTAAACTCCTTTATTTTTGAAATTAAATTTTCATCAATATTTTTAAGTGTCGGGATGTGAATGAAAACTGCTTTCCCTTCAAATTTTTGTAGGGCATACCAGTAGGCTTCATTACACAAATAATGTGTGGGAGTTTCAGAAATTACATTTTCTACTCCATCGCGCGCCAAAGTTTCTGACAGCAATTTCACATCCAGACGCGTCTCACATTTTACTCCATCTTTTTCTGCAAAGCTTTCGAGTCTCACACAGTCTTTCAAAGACTTATCACAACCAAACATTATTACAAAATCGTAACTTCTCTCCATTGCCTCTATGTCCCTTTTTACGCCTTCAAAGGAATTTGTGAGCAGACAGAACTTCTTCAGTACTCCATCTTCCCGCAGCCAAGACTCTTTCAAAAGTTCACTAACCAGCACACACGAAGAGTTTTTCATTCCTTTGAATCCGACAAAAAGGCATTTCTTATTTTCCATAAAGTCCCCAGCAGCGAATCTGGTCCAGCTGCTCTGCTGTCAAAGTTCCGGCCTCATATAATCTAAGATATTCCTGATCTACAGAAGAATCAAAAATCAGAAGGTCATCCGTGTTGATTGTAACAGGCACTCCATTTTCCACAAGGGTTTTTATTGGATGCTCGGCGTAACTGTTAGCGTAACCTAACATAATATTACTTGTAGGACATACATTCAAAGTAATTTTTCTATCTGCAAGCAGCTTCATAACTCTTGGAGAAGTGGCCGCATTTATTCCATGATGAACTTCATCAAGACCAAGCGTTTCAATTGCAGCTTCAACATCTTCGGCACTTCCGCTTTCGCCAACATGCATGCGTTTTTTTATGTGATACTTTTCTGCAACTTTATAAAGTGGAATATAATCAGAAAAAGGCTTGTAGCCTTCACCGCAGCAAACATCAATAGACTTAAAATATCCACTGGCAAAATACTTTTCGGCTAGCTCAACACTCACTCCGACATCAGCATAAGAAGCAAAGGCCAGCTCCGGCTCATAAATTGCATCGGGGCAATATTTTTCACGAAGCTTATCCCAATAGTTTGCAAAATTTTCTACGCCACCAAAATCTTCGATATCAGTATCAGAAAAACTTGGTGCAAAGCGTGCAAGATGATTACGCTGGGCCTCGGCAAAGCAGCCTTCCCGTCGAAGATTCAAAGCATCATGCGCTCGGCAATAATCTCTGATTGCACCAACATACCAGTTCTGCATTCCAATAAGCCCGTCAAACTTTTCCGGTGGAGGCGGAAAATCGTGATTCAGTTTTTCCGAAAGCCACTGCCTTCTGCAACCCCGCCCAAGATGATTGTGTAAATCACTTTTTGGAATTGTGAGGAGGATATTTGTATCATGATTTTTAAGTGCCTTTATAAAATCTTCTGAAAACTTATCTGACATGTTCCCTGTATTCCTTTAATGCAAAATATTCTCTTCGATACAAGCCAAAATCAGCAATGTTTGTTTTATGATATTCTTCATATCGGCCAAAAATATTCAGAGCCTCTTCCATCGTAAGCCACTTAAAAGTACAGCCGGCCTGCCTTTCTGCAGCAGTAAGATTTATGCTGCCGATGTCTTTTATCAGTTC
>CAKUWD010000312.1 GCA_934699065.1 uncultured Treponema sp. | reverse complement strand
GCTTAAGGTTTACTTCACAGCTTGTTGTAGAGGTTCCAAGTGTTCCATCTGCACGGAAATCACTACCCCAGAAATAATATTCATTATTTGCAGAATCTTCTTCTGCACCATATATTTTTGTACTTACAGGTGTATCAGTTGATGTTGTTGTATAAGCAGACCATTCTGTTACTTTAAGGACAAAGCTCTCTTCGTTTGTAGATTTATCATTCCATTTAATGTGAGCCTTGTAGAATCCGTTCTTTTCAGAACCTTCAACAAGAAGAACTTTAAGATCTTCAGGTTTTTCAGGAATTCTATCCATAACATCTGGAACAGTAACATCAGCTACAGTTTTTCTTCCAGGAGCAACTACTACTACATCAGAATAAAAACCTGCTTTTCTTCCTGATGAAGTTTTAAACCAGATTTTGAACATATAGCGGCCAGGTTCAACATCCAGATTATTTGCTGTAAATACACACTTTGTATTTGGTGCTGTAGGATCTGATGAAGACACAAGAAGATCTGACAACACAAGAGCAGTATCAGATGTTTCCATCTTTGTATTATTTGAACCAACTGCATACAACTGATTATTATCAATCTTATACAAACCAGCTTCACACTTATCAATTTTTTTATCTGCTACAGATTTATATGGGTCGAAGAATTTTACTGTAAGTTCAACAGAACCTGCCTGATTTACTCCATCAGGAGTCAAAGTGAATTCAATGTTTGTCAAAGCTGTATTTGTAAGGTCAGCAAAGTAATCACCTTTAAGAACAGGAACTGCACTTGCAGCATCTGCACCATCATAAGCAGTAAGAGTAAGATACCACTTATCATAAGTCAAAGAAACTACAGCCTGTTTTGCAGTAAGTTCTGCAGCTGTAAACACGTGATTTACAGAAGCACCCTTTGCAGAAGTACCTGTAAGTTCAAGCTTCTGAAAAACTGAAGTATCATCATAAACTGTTGTAGGATTAATAGTTCTGGCTCCAGCTTCATTAATGGTTTCACCTACCCCAACAGAAACGAGACACTGTCCTGGTAAAATCATACCACCAGTTATCGCTGCATCATTTGATGCAATGTTTGTACAACCTGCAAAAAGCATTACTGCTAATGCAGCCCAAAGCAAATTATAAAATTTACTTTTCATTTTTACCTCCGCGCCGGGTATGAGCCGGCAAATAATTATTCTATAATTATTAAAGCCGTGTCCTTATATTCGGTTCCATTAGAATCTGTAACCGTAAGAACCAGCTTATTTACAACATCATCCCGGAAAACTCCGGGCACCCGATACGATAATTTTTTTTGCTCAGCAATATCAGTTTCAACTTCTTTATTTTTTTCTTTTATATCCTTAACAAGAGCCGTCCACTTATATGAAACACCGCCATCAGGTGCAATAAGTGAAAGTGTCATTCCCTTTTTCAACTCATAAGAATCTGAAAGCATAGTACTACAATTAAAATCTGGTAAATAAATTGAATACACCCTTTCATCAGATGCTTCTTCGTGAAAATACTTTTTATTAAAATTATCAATAACCTGATTATAAGAATTGCTGCAAGAAAGCAGAAGAAAAATCAAAATAATCAAAAAAGAAATTCCACTTCTTTTCATTTCTGTTTACCCCATTTAAGATTTACACCAACATAAGCAGACGGACTAAGTTTTCCAACTGAGTCATATTCACAGTTAACATTGAATTCTATAAATTTAATCATCATTCCAGCCCCTCCACTTACAAAAGCAGAAAAAACAGGATCGCCAATAATATAGCCGCCAGACAAAAGAGCCAGCGTTGAAACCTTAGCTCCAAAACGAACTTCGGTTATAATGCAGACAGAATTTCCCCATGGTGAAAACAAAAAACCAGTAGGCACAAATACAGCCGCAGAAAGAAGACTCGGTGGATTTACCACCTGCCCTCTTATCTTATATGTGGTTGGAAAATCAGAAGACGGGAATCCATATTGACCGGTTAGTCCAAGACCAAAAAACCAGGGAGCAGTTTTATCACAATATCTGTATTCAACACTAAAATTGATTGATGCAAGATAAGGATTATTCAGATAATTAGCACCTGCCGCGAATGTTATTTCCTGAAATCTTACACTTGTTACAGACCCTTTCTTTCCTGCAAGACTTGAATCGGTAACAAGAGTCATATTATCTTCAAGATAAGGCTCAACTTCAAAAAGTCTTACCTCTCCGTTTATGAAACCAGCATACATATAATCTGCTGCAAGATTAAAATCAAAAACTGTAAAATCTGAATTATCCGGAATATTTACAACAGAAACAGGTCTTCTTGAGGAAATGCTGTAAATCATAACCTCATTTTTATCATTTTGAATGGCTATAAGATCCGGATCTTTAAGAGGGCGGATAGCTGTAATTGCC
>CAKUWD010000311.1 GCA_934699065.1 uncultured Treponema sp. | reverse complement strand
ACACTTGCCCTTTTTCCAAAAGTTACTGAACCACGGGCCGCTGGTCTGTAAGGAACTGTTCCCCAGTCTGGAAAAACATGTACTTCAGCATCGCCAAAAATTGCAGAAAAATCTTCAGCAATATCGCGGGCGTCAGTTTCTGTAGGAACTACGATAATCAGATCGGAAGAATAGATTTTGTACTGGGGAGTTTTCTTACTTGAGTTAGAATACTGTTCTGTCTGTAGAGCTTTTAAATGATTTGAGCGGCAGACTTCGGCTGTAAAATATGTGAAAAGACTTCCGTGTAATCCTTCAATATTTAATGGAAAGTTTGTATTTTCATCAAAAAAAGCTGCTGAAGTATCGCGGATTTCGCTGTGATTATGTAAGATTTCGTCTATAGAAGTTAATGATTTCATTTTAAAATACCGATATTTATATAGTATAAAAGAAAAAATCTTTTTAGGAGAATACGGTGAAGATTCGTAAACTGCTTTCAATTATATCAATTCTTTTTGTCTTTGGACAGATGGCAACCTTCGCAGAGGAAAATACTGTAGATTTCAGTAATGCGCAGGTTTCAATCAAGTATTACAACCGTACTGTTTACTATCCGGGAACTGCAGATGAAGCACCTGTTTTTGTACATATTACAATAAAAAATAATGGTTCAGAAACGCTTCGCTTTAAGCTTGCTGATGATCGTTCCTTCTCAATGGACTTCAATGCTTATACAGTAAAAAACAGTCGTCTTGAGCAGACTGAAAATATTATTGAAAAGAGAACTACAAATCAGACTGTTTATTTCAGAGAGCTTGCTCTTGAACAGGGAGAAGAATATTCCTTTGTTGAAAATGTAAAGAACTTTTTGAAAATTGAAGAGCCTTCTGTTTATTATCTTGAACTGTTCTTTTATCCGGAATTATATAAATCAAAGTATCTTACATTAAAATCTAACCGTCTCACACTTGAGGTTCGCCCTTCTCCATCAGCTGCATCATCAAACTTTGTTCCTGTAAAAAATGAATCAGTTGAACTTCTTAAGCCTCAGGATATTTCTCCTGATAAGGTTGTTGAACAGACAATTATAGCACGCCAGAAATCTCTTTGGGATCAGTACTTTTTGTATATGGATGTTGAATCCTTGATTCAGAGAAATCCATCTCTCAAGAAAAAATATATTACAGTTTCTGCAGAAGAACGTTCAAGAATGGTTCAGTCTTTTAAGGGTGATCTTATGCAGTCTCGTATTGAAAATGATATTGTCGCTGTTCCAGAAAGTTTCCAGATTGAAAAAACAACTTATTCTCCAACTGAAGGAAGCGTTACTGTTATTGAATGGTTTAAGTATCCGAATTTCAGCGAAAAGAAACGCTACACTTACAAGGTATGGCAGCGTGAAGGAATCTGGAAGATTTATGATTATACTGTTGTAAATCTTGGAACTGAATAACGGATGGCAGAAATAAAATGAAAGCGCTCGTTATTTCAGACAGACAGGAAATTATTGATTATGTAACTCCCCTTGTAAAACAAAAGGGCTTTGATTTAATTCATTACAGATGGATTATTAAAGCTCTTGATAATATCGAAGAAATACAACCTGATATAATTGTTCTTAGTGCGGGTGAATATCCAAGACACTGGAAAACTCTGGCTGGCTTTGTGCAAAGCGGAATTGGTGGAAATGATGTAAAGGTTTATCTTTATGAGACCAGTCCTCTTTCTAAAGAAGATGAAGAAAAAGCAAAAGGTCTTGGAGTATTATCTTTCATTGAATCATTTTCCAAGTCAGAAGAAATTGAAAAAAATATAGAAGAAGAATTTGAAGAAGAAGAAATTCTTGAAGATGATACAGATTTAAAAAATATTCCGGCAGATGAAAGTGAAGATGAAATTATAAACGAACGTTTATATACAAATGTTGAAATAGCTTATAATGAACCTTATGGAATAATACATCTTTGTAATGGAAAATATTATGAAGATGATAATCTTATTGAAGTCGAAAAGAAACTAACTAATGGTAGTTATTTAAAATATATAAGTATATTTGATGGAAATCATGTAAAATCATATTCTGCAACAGTAGAAAATGCATCAGATGACTTTTCCAGTCTCAGGATAAATGAATTATGAAAAAGAAAAAGTCAAAAGAAGCCAAATTTTTTTGCGAAAGCTGCGGTTCAGAAGTTCCTCGTAATTCAAGAGTATGCCCTACCTGTGGAAAATTCTTTGCATCTGTAAGATGTCCTCAATGTGGAAGAATTGGCAGTAATGATGATTTTAAAAATGGCTGCCCTACATGTGGTTATGCAGTAAATCCAGATAGTTTGACTGGTGGAAATTCCTATAATTCTGAAGGCAGTAGATTTGGTAATAACAGAAAAAAAGCCGGAAGATTTGGTGTAAGAGGAATGCTCGGATTAGCAAATAAAAGAAGTGCTGTTAATAACAGTAATAC
>CAKUWD010000310.1 GCA_934699065.1 uncultured Treponema sp. | reverse complement strand
TTTTAGTTATAACGACCTGGTCTCCTTCACCATCATCATAATAGGAAATAGACATCTCATAATTTTCAGCTCGAGAGGCAGAATAAGTAAAACCTGATATTGCAAAACAGGCAATTCTTCAGATGGTAAAAGTTGGAGACTAAAATACTTAAATACAGCGGGCTTATATGAAAGATATTCTGATTATTCGTGAAGAAAACAATTTTGATAAAACTATTTATGAATTTCTGAAAAATAAATATGAAACAACAGCAATCAATTTTTCAGCAAAAGATGCAGACCTTGCAATAGCATCCGAAGGCATTTCTTTAGTTGTTGCCTTTGTTGAAGATATTTCTTCTCCAAGCCTTGTAGAAATGCGCCGTATTTTAATGTATCTAAAAAGTCTTCCAGCCTGTCTTCTTGGCTCACAAAGGAGTCTTGAAAAATTTTCAGAAGAACTGGATAAAGATACTGTTTACTGTATTGAATTACCTAGAATTCTGCAAAGTTTTCAGAATGAATTTTATTTTATGCTTGAACAAAATAAGAATCTTAAGATTTTGCCAAAAGACGCTTCTGGTCGCCGGCATACAATTCTGCTTGTTGATGATGATCCTGTTTGCCTTCGTAATATGACCAGCTGGCTTCAGAACTTTTATCAGGTTGCAGTTGCAAAAAGCGGAGCTGCCTGTCTCGCCTTTCTTGGAAAAAACAAGCCGGATCTTATTCTTCTTGATTACGAAATGCCTGTCTGCAACGGCCCTCAAACTCTGGAAATGATAAGAAATGAAGCTGATTATGCAGAAATTCCTATTGTCTTCCTTACTGGTGTAAGCGACACTGAAAAAGTAAAAGAAGCCATAAAGCTTAAACCAAAGGGATATATTCTTAAGGGAACAGACAGAATAGAATTCTTGAATAAAATCAATGCCATTTTCGGCAAATAGATTTGTGATTTATGGACATTGCAAACAGAAAAATTGAAAATCAGGCAAACCTTATTCGAATTCTGATATTTGCCCCTCTTATGGCAATTTATCTTACAACAGAATTTATCCGAGATTTGCGAAAGCTTTTTTTACCCGCTTATTCAGGATACTTTTTTTCAGTTGGAAATTTTTCTGTAAATGCTTATCTTATATTTGTAATTCTAGACGGCATTTTTGTTATTTCTTCACTCGGCATTTTTTTAATTTCATTTGCAGGTCGTAAAAAAATCCGGGAAAATTTATGGAACAGGTTTTATTACAATTTAGTAATGACTTACGGTCTTCATCTTACTTTCAATTCCTTCCTTGCTGTTCTTGTTACAGCCCGTACCTTCGGGCAGGCTGATTTTACTTTTGCATTTATCATAATTGTTTTAACTTCTGCAATTTTGTATATAAACAGCCTGATAACAATTCTTTTTGATACAGTTTGTTTTATTGTTTCTTTTCTTCTGATTAAGCTCTACGACATGGCAGGTACTTATGATCCTTATTGGGCTTATATTATTGTATTTATGCTTATGTCTACAGCTGCGGCTTATATAAAAGAGCGCTATCTGGCAGAAACTATGAGACGGGAAAAAATGAAGTCTCTTTTTCTTGCTAATATGAGCCACGAAATCAGAACTCCTATGAATGCCATTGTTGGTATGAGCGAGCTGGCACTGGATTTTGATTTAAAGCCGGATGAAAAAAATGTTTTACGTCAAATTCGTTCTGCAGGAATAAATCTTGTTGGAATCATAAACGACATTCTTGATTTTTCAAAGATTGAATCTGGAAAGCTTGAAATTGTTCCCGTTGATTACGACCTTGTCAAACTGATGGATGATATTATGAATCTGGTTGAAGTTCGCCTGACTGGAAAACCTGTTGAACTTTCACTGGAAATTGATCCTAATCTTTCGCATATTTATAAGGGTGATGATATGCGTCTTCGCCAGATACTTATAAACCTTGCAGGAAACTCCTCTAAGTTTACAGATCAAGGTTTTATAAAACTTCGTGTTGAAGACTTAAAAAAATATGAAGATAAAGAAGGTTTACGATTCAGCATAATTGATTCTGGAATCGGAATAAAAAAAGAGGATCTTGGAAAACTATTCCGTGCATTTGCTCAGGTTGATATGCAGATGAACCGTTCAAAAGGAGGTACAGGGCTTGGCCTTTCAATAAGCCGAAATCTTGTGACTTTGATGGGGGGAACTATAGGCGTAGAATCTGAATATGGAAAAGGGAGTTCCTTTTATATAAATCTTCCTCAAAAACGGGTTTCACAAGACACCTGCGGCAAAGCCTATAAAAGATTATTTGATGCTGCTGAAAACTGCAGTGAGTGTCCGGAGCTGAAAAGAATCGGCCTTACATTAATAAACAGTGTTGAGTTTGCATCATTATTCACTGAAGAACAAAGTAGTCTGCCATTTACTGCCTCTGAAGCTGAGATTCTTGTTGTTGATGATAATGAAGTAAACCTTCAGGTTGCTGACGGGCTTTTGAAAAAGTTTGGAATTA
>CAKUWD010000309.1 GCA_934699065.1 uncultured Treponema sp. | reverse complement strand
CTTAATATAGACCTGACATCATATCTTAAAGATGCTGAAACAGAAATAAGATTCTTTGCAAATAAACCACAATCCTTCCTGACAATTCTCACAGGAGCTCAGCTGGATCTTAAGCTTATTGATGTGAAGGGTAGTTTTAAGACAGATCTAAAGCATCCTAATCAATACCTGCTTACTCTTGACTTCAGATTTAAAAATGGAACTTTCCTGAAAGCCGGAAAGACTCTGTTAGTTTTAGCATTTGGACTTACTAATTCTCAGGAAGAGATTATAGGAGACAGTGAATTAATAATTCATGATATAAGAATGGATAAACAGCAGTTGTATAAACTGTTATCATTATAAAAAAATCAGGTGGTTTCGACGAGTTCAATTACCACAGGGGGAAATACAAAATGGCAGATGAAAACAAGATTATTCTTAAAGCAGAAGATTTGGACGGATATCTTACTTCAGAAGATATGAATGATTTGAAGAATCTTGAAGTAATGTTCAAGGAAACTATGAAATCATTTGAGCCGAAAGATGAAGCTAAGATTATTGAAGGCTATGATAAGCTTGGACATGAAATGCAGAAAATCTGTGCTAAGCATCCTGCCATTAAAGTTTATTCTTTTGTAACAGAAGAAGGTGCCCATGCTGAATGCTCACGTGTAATATCAAAACTCCGTGATGAACGTACAGATCATCAGGAATTTATGTATTACAGCCAGCGTGCTTATGAAATGCTTTTCCGCATGGCTTATACAGACCAGCATTCAGATAAAAAAGGACACATTGTTGTAAAGACTCCTGTAACCTTTCCTGTACAGAACTATGCAGTTCACAAGATTCCGGACATCGACCACAAAATCGAAAACACTGTAATGTGTGTAATGCTGCGAGGAGCTCTTCTTCCAAGTATGATTATGTCAAAGGAAATCCAGGAATACTCAAGCCACGGATACAAAACACCTTTTGCACTTTTCAAGATCAGTCGTAACGATACTAAAAACGAAGCTGATATGGAATACATTATGGACCTAAATAAGTCCTTCTTTAATCTTGAACAGCTTGATGGCAAGGATTTGATTTTTGCAGATCCAATGAATGCTACCGGCGGTTCTCTTGTAACTGTTGTAAAGTATCTTCAGAGTCAGGGGGTAAAACCAAAATCAATTGCATTCTTTAATACTATTTCTACTCTTAAAGGAAGTATTCGTGTTACACGTGCTCTTGAAAACTGTACCTGCTATACACTCTGGATGGATCCTGTTATGAACGAAAAGGCTTATATTATGCCTGGTCTGGGTGATGCCGGTGACCGCCTTAATGGTTGCGATACAAAAGATGCACCTCGTAACATGATTCAGCTTATTGCAGATTATGGACATAATATTTCAGGACTTTATAAATCTCAGCTTTATGAAATTGAAAAAGTTGTTCTTGGCTAAAAAAAGCGTTTACACAATATTTACAGCCTTTAGTTTATTATTTTTCTCTTGTACATCAGCAAGTCTTTCTGTTCCGGTACCGGGGCAGGGGGCTGCAAAAATACGTAATATTTATGTTGAATATTATACTCTGGGAGATTCTTACTATAAACTTGAAAACTATGATAAAGCAGCTGAATATTATGAACTTGCAATGCGCAAAAAGGATCAGTATTGGGCTTCTTTTTATCAGCTTGCTAAGTGTTATGTATTTCAATCAAAGTGGAATGATGCGCTTCCAATGTATAAAAAGCTCCTTGATCGGGATCCTGAAAATGCTTCATTAAAAGCAAGCCTTGCATATATTTATTCAATGCAGGGAGATTTCAAAAATGCATCAAAGATTTATGAAGCATTGCTGGAAGAACAACCAAAAAATCAGGATTATCTTGAAAACTATCTTGCACTTTTAGCAACTCAAGAAAAGAAATTTGAAAAAAAATATTCTTTGAAATTTCTAAATGCCTATGATGCACTAAAAGAAGAATATCCTGATAATAAAAATCTTAATCTTTTTGAAGAAAAATATAAGGCATTAATGAAAATAAAAGATGAACTTGTTTCTGAAGAACTTAATGAAACAGAATTATCAGAAACAGATTTAGACGCCGAAAATGAAACTTTAGAATCTGCTTCTGATGAAAACTAATCAATTAATTTAATTCTGTTCCATAAGCTGACGATATTTTTCTGAATCAACTCGGAAAGCAATTACAGGGGAGTTTGCATCAGTGTGTTCAATTGCCTGTTCTGCTTCAAGAATAAGTCTTTCTCCGGTTACCATTCTGATAGAACGAGAAGATATACCTATACGGCAGTTTCTATTATTAAGAATATTGCAAATATCACTGTAAAGTTTGTCTGCAAGATTAAGGGCTTCATCAACATTCATACTGATTTTGATTGCAATAATGCTGTCGTTTTTGTGTTCAAAAAGAAGATCCTTAAACTGGAATTGAATAGCAAGATAATTACAGACATTTTTAAAAACCTCACTTTTCATATCGACTTCAGGAAGTTTTACA
>CAKUWD010000308.1 GCA_934699065.1 uncultured Treponema sp. | reverse complement strand
GATATACAGATTATTGTGATTATCTTCTTGATATAATTCCTTCATATAAAAACTTCAGACAGGCAAATAAAACTGAACCTGGTTTTATTACAATGCCAAAGAATGTACGTTCGGAAACAAACATTGAAAAGAAGATTGAAAAAGTTCTTATTTGTCTTGGTGGTGAAGATCCTGCAAATCTGACAATTCCAGCTGCAACTGCAATTGTCAGAAAATTTCCAAACGCAAAAATTACAGCAATAGTTTCAAATGAACAAAGCCCATATATAGATTATGCAGGCGGTCAGAATGTTGAATTCATAAAGCCTCTTCCAGGTCTTCGTGAAAAGCTCTATGAATATGATCTTGTCGTTACTCATTACGGTTTGACTGCCTTTGAAGCCGTTTATGCAGGCTGTGGAGTAATTCTTTTGCCAACAACAAAGCTTCATAAAAAGCTTGCTGAAAAATACAATTTTGCTTATGTAGGTGATAAATCAATTTCAGATTCTTCATTACAGACAGCCCTTGATTCAGAAAATCTGTATGCAAATAATATTTTTACTAGTGGAGCAGGAGGAGAAAAAAAATCTCTGGGGGAATTTCTTCGGGTGCTTTCTGCCGGGAAAAGAATGTGCTGTCCTGTTTGTGGAAGAATGCCTTCTCAACCTGATGAAGTAATTTCGCGTAACGAAACAAGAACTTACAGACGTTGTGCTTCTTGTGGAATGATTTACATGGCTTTCACTACAATTGAAGATAAAAAATATCAGAAGGAATATTTCTTTGAAGATTATAAAAAGCAATATGGAAAAAACTACGAGGAAGATTTTGAAGCTATCAAAAGCCAGGGTATGAGACGGGCTGGAATAATAAAATCTCTTTGTGGAAAGCCTGGAGCTGGTACAGAAAAAAATCTTTTAGATATTGGATGTGCTTATGGACCTTTCCTTTCTGCTGCTTCAGACTTAAATTTCAATGCATTTGGAACTGATATTGCAGATGATGCTGTTGCTTATGTTCAGAATAAATTAAAGCTTCCAGCTGTATGTTCAGCATTTCCTGAAATTGATACAGCAGAAGAATTTGGAATTGCCCAGTTTGATATTGTTACCATGTGGTATGTAATTGAGCATTTTAAGGATTTGGGAAGTGTATTACGAAAAGTTTCTTCTCTTGTAAAAAAAGGCGGAATGTTTGCATTTTCAACTCCGAGTGGAGAAGGAATTTCTGCAGTCAGCGATAAAGATCATTTTTATCAGATTAGTCCGACAGATCATTATACAATCTGGGAGCCGAGTCGTGCTGACTCAATTTTGCAGCAATTTGGTTTTAAGGTTGAAAGAATTGTTTCTACAGGACATCATCCGGAACGTTTTCCTTATATAAAAAAAACAGGAGCAAAGCCGGGTAGTCTCAGATGGAATCTTATAGATGCAAAGAGTCACGCAAAAAGACTTGGCGATACTGTAGAAATTTACTGTAAGAAACTTTAAATTATAAATATTTAGGTGGGAAAATGAATATATTGATTCTTGGTGCAGGACTTATGCAAAAGCCTGCGATTTTAAGCGCAAAGGAAGAAGGCTTTACTGTACACGTAATAGATGCAGATGATAAGGCAGTTGCAATTCCTTTTGCAGATACTTTCCGTAAAATTGATTTAAAAGATAAAGAAGGCATTTTAGCTTATGCAAAGGAACTCAAGGCTTCACCAGAGGGGCTTTCTGCTGTTTTTACTGCAGGAACAGATTTTTCTGCAAGTGTAAGCTATGTTTGTGAGGCACTGGGCCTGCCGGCTCACAGCCACCAGACCGCCATCAACGCAAGCGTAAAAACCGTTATGCGACAGTGCTTTGCAGACTCATGTGTACCGTCACCGGCTTTTGTCCGGGTAAGCAGAGAAGACCTCAGTGCTGGTGATTCTCAAATCTTACTAAACTCTATCCTCCAGAAAATGTCTTTTCCTTTTGTTGTAAAACCTGTAGACAATATGGGAGCCCGTGGCTGCCGTATGGTGCGCAGCCAGGAGGAGTTTTTCTCAGCCGTTAAATGCGCAGTCGAGTGCAGCCGTACAGGTTTTGCAATCGTTGAAGAGTATATGGAAGGCCCTGAATTCTCAATTGATGCCCTTGTGCAAAACGGAAGCTTTACCGTTACAGGCTTTGCCGTGCGGCATATAAAATATGAGCCTTATTTTATAGAAGTCGGTCACACAATGCCAGCAGAGCTTGACAAAAAAATGCACGATGAACTTATTTCAGTTTTTGCACTTGGAGCAAAAGCTCTGGGACTTACCTGTGGAGCAGCAAAAGCTGATATCAAATATACATCTAAAGGTCCCATGATTGGTGAAATTGCCGGTCGTTTGTCCGGCGGTTATATGTCTGGCTGGACTTATCCTTATGCATCAGATTTAAATCTTACAAAGCAGGGGATCCTTATCGCTTCAGGAAAGAACCCGGAAGAATTAGTAAAACGCCGCCTACCTGTATCATTTACACCAAGTGAACTTTGTAAAAATGCTGCAAAGC
>CAKUWD010000307.1 GCA_934699065.1 uncultured Treponema sp. | reverse complement strand
CGAATACAGAAGTAGCAAGAACTGCTGCTGCTGCAAGAATTCCAACGATTTTTTTCATTTGAAAAAATCCTCCTTTTAAATCGGAGACGAGTGTTTCACAAATTGTGTTTCACGGCTTATTTTTGTTACTTATAACAAAATGTTATTAAAAAATTTTATGATTTTTCATATACAGGTATAGAGTAGAAGGGGCTACATTAAGCTGTTTGCTTATGAGAGTTCTTGGATAGCCTTCTGAGAGCATGGCTCTTATTTTATCGTCACAGCCAGAAAGCTTATGGGTTTTATTTTTTTTACCTTTGGGGCGCCCGAGCTTTACTCCCTGTGCTTTTTTACGATTGAGTGCTTCTTTTGTTCGCTGTGAAATCAAAGTTTTTTCGATTTCTGCAGAGATGCTGAAGGCAAAGGCAAGAACCTTACTTGTAAGATCCTGTCCGAGTTTATAATGCTCTTTTACAGTGTAAATCAAAACTCCGCGTTCCATCAGAATGTTCAGAATTGACATAATCATAAACATATTTCTTCCAAGTCGTGAAAGTTCTGAGCAGATGATTATATCTCCCGCTTTTGTTTTTTCAATCAGCTTGCCAAGATTTCTTTTTTTGGGAGAGACTGTGCCGCTGATGGTTTCTTCAATCCAGGAATCAACATGAAATTTTGTTTTTTGCAAAAATCTATTGATTTCGAATCTTTGATTTTCGACTGTCTGTTTGTCTGTGCTTACTCGAATGTATCCATAAATCATAATACCTCCTCAGAATAATTCTTTATAAATCACTCTTTAATCAGCCTACTTGAAAATCGGTCTTTTTTCTTTCATAATTTGGAATATGAAGAAAATTGAGATTCTTGATTCGACATTGCGCGATGGTGCTCAGGGCGAGGGTATAAGCTTTTCTGTTCAGGATAAGCTGCATATTTGTCGTGAGCTCGATGAGCTTGGAGTAACTTATATTGAAGCTGGAAATCCCGGATCGAATCCTAAGGATATGGAGTTTTTTAAGGCTGTTTCTGAAATTAAATTTAAGAATGCTCAGGTTTGTGCTTTCGGTTCAACACGTCGTAAGAACTGTCGCTGTGATGAAGATGCAAATCTTAAAAGCCTTCTTGCTGCAAATACAAAAACTGTCGTTATCTTTGGAAAATCCTGGACTTTTCAGGTAACAGACATCCTCAAAACTACTCCGGAAGAAAATCTCAAAATGATTCGTGAGTCTTGTGCCTTTCTTGTTGAAAATGGCCGCCAGGTAATTTATGATGCTGAGCATTTTTTTACAGCCTACGAAGAAGACAAAGATTATGCTCTTGAAACTCTGAAAGCTGCGGTAGAGGGTGGGGCTTCTGTTCTTTCTCTTTGCGAAACAAAGGGCGGCTTTATGATTGACGAATGCCGCCGTGCTGTGAGCGAGGTTGTTAAACTTTACGGCAAAAAAGTTACCGTTGGAATTCACACACACAATGACTGTGGCTTAGCTGTGGCTAACTCTCTTGTTGCCGTAAAAGAAGGTGCAACTCATGTTCAAGGGGTTCTGCTTGGTTTTGGCGAGCGCACCGGTAACGCAAATCTTTCTACAATAATTCCAAATCTTCAGATAAAAATGGGCTATCAGGTTATTCCGGAAGAAAGCCTGAAAAATCTTACAGCCATCTGTAAACGTGTGGCAGAACTCACAAATATCCGGGTGAATCCTCAATCTCCTTATGTTGGTAAGGATGCTTTTGCCCACAAGGCCGGAATGCATATTGATGCGGTTCTTAAAAATCCTTTTGCCTATGAACATATTCAACCGGAAGTTGTTGGAAATACCCGTGTCTTCCTTATGAGTGAGGTTGCCGGGCGAAGTACTATTCTTGAAAAAATCAGACGTTTTGCACCAGAGGTAAAACGTAATGATCCGATTGTAAGCGAGCTTATGGCTAAGGTTAAAGAACTTGAATCTGCCGGATATCAGTTTGAAGGTGCAGACGGAAGTTTTGAGCTTCTGGTTCGAAAGATGCTTGGTCAGTACAAACCGTTTTTTAAGCTTCATTATTATCAGACGACAGGTTCTAATCCGCGACCGGAAGACGGCGTTTGCTGCTGTGCGCAGATAAAAGTTGATGTTGGCGGTGAAATTGAAATTACTGCTGGAGAAGGGGATGGTCCTGTAAACGCTTTGGATATTGCCCTTCGTAAAGCTCTGGAAAAATTTTATCCGGTTGTGTCAAACTTCCGGCTTGTGGATTATAAGGTACGTGTTCTTGATTCTAAGTCGGCAACTGCTGCCCGTGTTCGTGTAATTATTGAATCTACCGACGGACAGACCAGCTGGACTACTGTGGGCGTATCTTCCGACGTAATTGAAGCGTCATGGATCGCCCTGGTTGATTCTTTTGAATTAAAGTTGAGTAAGTAAAGCTGCGGTGATTGTGCCTGGTTCTGCGGTGGTTTCGACAGGCTCAACCACCGTATGACAGGCTCAACCACCGTATGACAGGCTCAACCACCGTATGACAGACTCAACCACCGTATAC
>CAKUWD010000306.1 GCA_934699065.1 uncultured Treponema sp. | reverse complement strand
ATATATTTAATTACTGCGTCCCGGTTTCCTACACTACTATAAGCAAGAATATAAGCCTGCATTAAGTTTTCATCTGAAGGATTGCTATTGAGCCTTGCTTTTGCGAACTCGTAGGCTTCATTGCTTTTTCCAAGTTTAAGACAAATGCGTACATATTTTTCTACAACTGAAGGCGAAACTTCGCTATCCGAAATCAAAGACTTACTGACTGAATAAGCTTCCTGCCAGTTTTCGCGGTGAACTAGTCCGTCCAGAGCATAAGACATTGCTTCTTTACTTTCAGGTCGTTTTGCAAGCACACTTGCAGCAAGTTCATCTGCATACTTGCCGGCTACAGGAGCATCTGTTTCAGAAGAGATTCTTGCTGCAAACATAAGCGCGTCTGTATTATCAGGATACAATTGAAGGGCCTTTTCTACAGTTTCTGTAGCGGCGGCCGTATTTTTACTCCAGTCAAGCTGAACACGGGCGCGAAGAATAAGATAGTCTATTGAATTGTTTTCCTGGCGAGCATACATATCAAGCAGCGCGACCGCGTGAATGTAATCGTTTTTCTCGATGAGGATTTTGGCGCGGAATAAAAGAAACTCAAGGTCGTTCGGAGTCTGCTGTAGAACCTTTGCAACATAAAGCTCCGCAGCATCAAAATCTCTGGAATCAAAGGCTATATAAGCATTCTGTTTTAAAACTGCAATATCATTAGATGAAACATCAAGCCTGCCAAGAATCTCGGCCGCTGAATTTAACTTTCCATTAATACGCAGAACTCTGGCATAGGCAAGTCCAATCTCTTCAGTTTTAGGAGATGCGTTATAGGCAGTAGAATAGTATTGTTCAGCAGCATCAAAAACTGTTTTCTTTTCACAAAGCACTGCCATAAGATAATTTGCAAGTACAGAATCCGGCTGCATGGCAAGAGCCTTAACAAGAGCATCTTCACAAGGTTCAATCACAGAAGAACTAGAAGAAGAATTCATTATAACAATTGCAGGAAGCAGAGTTGCCAAAAAATCAACGTTTCCAGTACTTGAGTCAAAAAGTCCGTGTCTTACAGTTTCAAGGGCACCTATATATGGATTATCATTTGGAGCTTCCGGAATATCCCAGGTAATTTTTTCATAAGGCCAGACAATCCGCATGATTTCAGCAGCAACTACTGCAAGAACCTTTTCGGCATCATCATACTCTGTCTTTTTCTGTCTCATAGAAGCCATAGCCGCCTTCAAAGCTTCAGGAGAACCGTTTTGCACTCCAGAAAGAATTTCCGGTGAAATTTTCTGAAAGAATGAGCGCTCCCCTTTTTCTGAAGGAAGTTTTATAAAATCAGCACCTGAAACATCAGCAGCTTCTGCTTCCTGTTCAACAACCGGCTCAGAGTTCTTTTTTTTATTTGTCTTTTTCTTTTTTGAAGCAGCAGAAAGAGAGCCCCCCATTAAGAGGGACAAAGCAGTTATGAGAAAAATAGATTTTACAGACTTTATTTTTTTCAATTCCCTTTCCAGCTATAAATCTTCATCCATATCTGATTTAAAAGAAGCTTCTTCATCAGAAAAAACTCCAATCTCATCATCTTTAAAAACAAGATCACTATGTTTTTGTTGCACAAAAAAATAAGCAACGAGCAGAACTGCAATCATAATCAAAAAAGCTGGCCCAAGGGTATATACAACCATACTGAAAGATAAGGGCATAAGCTGCAGTGAAAACAGAAGATACCAGATTCCCATACCTACCAAAGTAACAGCAGGAATAAGATATCCAAATTTAACAGATTTATACTTTATAAAACCGGAAATAAACAGTGAAATACCAGCTATTACTCCGTAAACAGGCCAAAGTTCTTTAATTGTAAAAGGAAGAACAAGTACCATCATGATTGAGACTAAACTGCAAAGAAAAAAGGCAAGACCTATAAACATATGAAAAAACTTATGGGTAATCATTTTTCCAAGAATAATAATTCCAATCCCCAAAAGCCCTTGAAAAATAAGAAGTACTAAATTTAAAATATCTATTTTTCTTGAAATGGGATTTATAACAGCAAACACGAAGCAGGCTGCCAGAATAAGAATTCCCAGTGCAATCATAAAATATAAGGATTTAGTAAGTTTTGATATACTCATAATCTGCCCTTCTATGAATAATACTAACAAAAATTAATCTTTACAATAACAATTCACTATGCTAAATTCAAAAATATGAAAATAAAAAGATTCTTACCCGCACTGCTTTCTATATATATGTTTTCTATTGTAATACTTTCATTATCGGCTTGCAGCGGTCATACAAATACACAAAAAAACACCACATTTGAGGATCATCAGGAAGAATTACTTCAGATTCTTGAATCTCAAACCTTAAATGAAAAACAACGCTACTCTATCATAAAACAAATTGCAGATTCCCTGCGAAATAAACAGGATTATCAGGGACTTATTCTTTTTCTTACAGACTGGGTTGATAAAAATCCTGATGATATGTACAACTCTTACTGGCTTTTGATGATTGCCTATGCT
>CAKUWD010000305.1 GCA_934699065.1 uncultured Treponema sp. | reverse complement strand
GTATAAAATGGAGCAATCTGTTTTTCGAGTTTCGGATAATTGATTTGTTTTACACGAATATGAAGTAATCTTTCTACAAGCTCTGCACATATAGTAGGATCATGCATTACAGCCTGAAACATTCCGTCATCTGTAAAAGTCAATTCATCTACTGTTTTTGGCATATTTGTCTCCTGAAATATTAGTGTTGGGAATAGATTTCCCCCACCATATAAATAGTCGCAAAGTGCACATTTTAGGAAACGATTTCAAAAAATATAACAAATTATTTGCAAATTCAGTATTTCTAGCATAAAATTATGTAATAAATAAGGAGTAACGATATTTAACAAAGATAACAGACATAACATAAAGTTTTAGCATTAATTTAATAATGTTTTTGAAATCTTAATTTTTCAAGAGGTGACGCCTATGAAAAGATTTTCAAAAATGTTTGAGATGTTTATTATTTTTGTTGGTTTGGTAGTTATTCTATCATGTTCTAATCAGACTCAAGATTTTTCCTCTGACATTACTTATGATTTCTCATCAGATGGTGAGCCGATTGATGTTATCATTCTGGCTGGGCAGTCTAATGCGACGGGATGTGCGGATTATGATCAGTTAAAAGATTATATTACTGATGAAGATTATTCATTATTTACAAAAGGATTTTCGAATCAAAAAATAATTGGATATTTACATAATATATATAATGCAGAAGATTCAGAAAAGATTAGTTTTTCAAAAGTTCAATTTGGGCAAGGTAATGAAGATTCAAATTTTGGTTTAGAAATAGGAATTTCTTATATTCTGAATAAGAGCAACAAAAAAGTCATTATTATAAAATACACAGCACCAGGAGCTGGTATTAATTTCTTTATAGTAAATAATAAAATGAATTTTTCATTTGAAACTTTTTTAAAAGAATCTCTTTCAGATATTGTAGAAATGGGATATTCTCCATCAATAAAAGCTTTATGCTGGATGCAGGGAGAAACTGATTCTATTTTGAAGTCAACTGCAGAACAGTATGAAAAAAATATGATATTATTATTATATGATATTCGAAATAAGTTTGGACAAGATATAAGCTTTATTGATGCACAAATTACAGACTGGGACCGAGTAACGCCTAATTCATATCAATATTTAGTAAATAATGCAAAAATTCGAATTGCAGCAGTTGGATCGAATAATTATATTGTTGATTCAATTGGGTTAACAAAAAAAGAGGATGATGTTGCACATTATGATTCGGTATCCGAGTTTGAATTAGGGAAGCGTTTTGGTAACATTATATTAAATATTTGTTATTAAAAACCTAAAACAAAATCATAAAATCCTTAAAAAGCCCTTAAGAATCTAATTCTAAGGGCTTTAAATTTATATATTAAAAGAACTGTATCAAAAACAATAATTTATTGTATAATAATAAATAAGTTTTAAATTAGAGGATTTTATGAATAAAAAAATTGAATCATTTACAGGATTACGATTCATAATGATAATGCTTATTGTAATAATTCATTTAGATGGAATTATTCAATATTTGGGTAAATTTGGAGAAATACACCATAGAATATTTTCTGAAACATATATGATGGCAGTAGATTTCTTTTTTATTCTATCAGGTTTTGGAATGATGTATGGTAATTTATTAAAAATAAAGGACGAAGAATTAAGTATTCCTTCAATAACTGATGGGTTAAAGTATGCAATAAATCATATTAAAAAGATTTATCCAACATATATTGCTACAATTTTATTTGGCCTAATAATAGTTGTAGTTAAAGAACTGCTAGCTAATACTGTATCAATAAAATTTTGTATAAAACAAATTATTCAATTAATTATAAATATATCTCTTCTTCAATCTGCAACTGCAATGACTTTTTTTACTCATGCATATAATGGTGCAGCCTGGTTTTTGTCTTCTC
Source organism: uncultured Treponema sp. (assembly GCA_934699065.1). Classification (GTDB taxonomy): domain Bacteria; phylum Spirochaetota; class Spirochaetia; order Treponematales; family Treponemataceae; genus Treponema_D. The sequence continues at coordinate 599 of CAKUWD010000305.1, read as the reverse complement.
TTTTCTGTATTTATTTAGTATCTCCTTTTTTTATAGTATTATTTAGAAAGATATCTAGAAGCTTAAAATCAGATTTATTATTCATGTGTCTTAATATTTTTTTGATAATAGTTTTATCGGGTTTGTTTACTATAATTGAAAATAAATGTCAGCAAATTAACGGTATTCCAGAAATAAATGGATTAGTTTATTCAAGTCCATATAGAAGGCTCTTCTATGTTTTATTAGGGATGAATATTGCCATGTTCTTTAGTCGATTAAAAGAAAGAATAGATATTTCTAAACGAATAGCAACTATTTTGGAAATAATAATATCTCTTTTGGCAATAGTACATTATTTCATATTGAGAATTTATATAAAAAATTACAGTTATTGTATGATAATTGATATGGTTATATTAATTTTATTTTTTATTATTTTTGCATTTGATAAAGGAATTATTTCTGATTTATTAGGTAAACCTTTTATGCAAACTTTAGGAAATATGGCTATGTATATTTTCCTGATCCATTTTGTTTTAATACAACATTTTTATACAATGATTAATGAAAAATGGGGTTGGAATTTTATTTCAGTTTATGTTTATTCTGGTATAGTA
>CAKUWD010000304.1 GCA_934699065.1 uncultured Treponema sp. | reverse complement strand
ATAAAACTCTTTTTTCATTTTATATTTTCAAAGGATGTGAAAATTAAGGAAGAATATTCAACTGTAGAAAGCAAAAAATTCCGTGAGTCAATGATTGATTTCCTAAAAAAAACAAGACGTTCTAAGGAAAAAGCTGCAGAGATTGACCGTCTCACAAAACACTTCATGCGTCTTATTGACTGGGGCGAGTCTCACAAAATAAAATATTGCTTAAACCTTGCTCCTGCAGAGTATACAGCCCTTATTGAAAAAAAAGTCAGTAAAGAGATGGCAGAACTTGTTCATACTGCAGGTCTTCTTTTTGAACAGGCTTTATATGATAAAAACGTGCTTCAACCAAAAGAAGAAGCACGTTTTATTGAAAGTATAAAAATATTTTTAGAGCAGGTTAAACTCTAAATTGAAAAAAGTCCTATTGAAATATAGCTTGTTAATAATTTAGCTTTCTAGGGTTATAAATGAGAATTGTTTTTTACAGTACGAATTCAAATCTTTTTGATGAAGAGAATTTTAAAATTAAAGTGATGCCGAAAAATGCTGCGACTTTCAGCGACTTTTGTAAGGCTCACCCCGAGCATGAGTTTTTTTGCGTAACACAGAAGCCAGGAATGTTTTTGCCGGAGAAAACTGATGGCTCACACGATGCTGTCTTTACTCTTCCTAATGTACATTACCTTCCCCTCGAAACTGATACTGATACTTTTGCCGGGACTGTTGCAGCATTAAAGCCTGACTTGGCAATTGCAATGACCTTCTGGATTGAGCCATACGACTGGCTGCCTGTGAGCGATGCAATTGTAGGAGAAAAAATAAAAGCTGCCGGTATTAGGACAATCTGCCATTCGGTAGAAACAGCTCTGATTTGTTTTGATAAATGGCGGACTCATAACGAGCTGGCACGGCTGGGCTTTGAAGTTCCGCCAGCGGTTTTCTGTGATCATGATTTATATTTTTGTGCAGGCAGTAATAAAGAAGTTTTACGGAATGTTTATAAGGAAAGCGTGCTGTCTCAAATCCGAGGGCTGAGGCTTCCGGTTATAATAAAAGATACGACGGGGCTAAGTTCTTATGGAATGACTGTTGCCCATACCTATGGTGAAGTTGCGGGCTATCTTAATTCTAAGCGTAATAATTCCAACAGATTGATTGAGGAGTTCATAAGTGGCCGTCAGTTTGGCCTTGAGATTTATGGATTGCCGGGGGCTTACACTGTATTACCACCTTTTGAGTTCAGCGTAAATCAATACGGAATTACAAGTCCCAAGCAAAGTGTAAAATATGGCCCATGCCAGCTGCCTGATGATTTGAAAAAGATGATGCTGCGACTTGCAGATGGACTTGGGCTTTGCGGTGCGGCTCAGGTCGATTTGATTTTAGATGATAAGGGTGACTGGCATATCATAGAGATAAACCCTAGATTGAGCGGCATGTCCTATACCTACGCAGCCGCCTGTGGCCTTTCAGTTTTTGATATGCTCTACAATACCTTGATTGAGCCTGCAAGTACGGTGCCTGATACTCAAAATACGGTGATTGAGCCTGTCGAAATCACCGCAGAACTCAAAAAGTTTGTAATAAGCCTCAAACTCCCCCTGATGTCAGAATCCCAAATGAAAGAACTTCTGAGCCTACCCGGCGTCAAAATCCTAAATCAAACCAACGACCTTGCCGCAAAACAGGAGCGCGAAAAAGGCTTCTGCGAATGTATAATTGCAGCTCAGGAAAAAGAGATTTTGCAGAATGCTGTCGCCAGGTTCGAAGAGCTCTTCCCTGGCGATGCAATAGTTCTGCAGGCAAGAAAAATGCTTGCATAAATCAGCCTGCAAAATCAGCTTACCACCACTCAAAGAAGATTCCCGCAAGCGGCGAAAGCACAATCATTATCACAGAGAAAGTAAAGGACTCAATTGAGATAAGAGTTGCCCGCTGCTCAGAAGGAAACATATCCTGCAGCATGGTGTTTGTACGAACCTGCAGGGCGTCATCAGCAAGAGCTGTAAGAAAACCACCGAGCGTCATAAGTACATAAAGCCCTGAATGCTCAATCGCAATTCCTCCAAGTACCACAAGCGTTGCGATTACAAAAATTGTTCTGTATCTTACCTTCTTTGCATGCAGAATAATTCTTGCTCCAAGCACACCCCCCGTCTGCATAATCAAAAGCGCAAGCCCTAATGCCCACTTTGGAATGCCTGCTTCGGGAAGCTTTGCCTGTAAGAAAAACAAGAGAAGGACATCAAAGGCGCCAACCAGAGAATTTGTGAACATAAGAATAACAGCCTTTGTTTCAACTTTAAGGAAGCGGAAGCTTTCTGCAAATACTTTCTTTATTTCTGCAAAAATAGAACGATGCGGAGAAACTTCGCCAACTCTGATTTCTGTAAGACTGCAGGTTACCACAAGCTGTGGTATAGCAAAGCCTATGCTGACGAGATAAGAAATCTTATAACCAAGCGCAAGTGAGAGACCTGCTGCAAGTGTTGAAAGGCCTTCGCAGACACGATAGATAATCAGCTGATTGGATGCGTACTTCTCAAAGTAATCTTCTTTCCCAACT
>CAKUWD010000303.1 GCA_934699065.1 uncultured Treponema sp. | reverse complement strand
ATCTAAGCATGGAATTCCAATTCCCCTTCATAAGGGTAAGAAGGCTGTAATTGTTACCAGTTGTACAACCCCCTTTCCTTTTAATTATATTTGCGGGCAATCGGGCGGTGCTGTGCGTGCTGTCAATGAAGTCTTAAAATCATCTGGTTTTAAGGTAGTTAAAAAAATAAATCTTTCAAATACAAAAAAATAAAACAGGAGTAATTATGAAAAAGCTTATAACAATTTTTAATCTTATGATGTTGGGACTGGGAATCCTTTTTGCAAATGATATCACGGTTTCTGTAGGTGCTGGTCAAAACTGGAAACAGAAAAAAGAACCTCAGTTTGCCATCTGGCTTGAAGATACCGAAGGAAACTATGTAAGAACTCTTTACGTTACAGAACGTGCGAGTCAAAAAAACTGGATGATGAGCCCTAAAGAAGGCCGCCCGGAATCTCTTCCTGTGTGGTATCATGCTTCAAAATATGAGCCAGCGAAAAATATTTCTTCGAATGTAAAACTGGATGCTGTTACAAGCGCAACTCCAAAAGGCGGCATAGTTTTTGATGCTAAACTGGATGATAAAGCTTATGTAATAAAAGCGGAATTCAATACAAGTTTTGATTATAATGAATCATATACAAAAAAGAATTCTGGTGTAAATGGTCAGCCTTCTGTAGTTTATGAGGCTCTTCTTCCTGCAGGATTTGATAAATCAAGTGAAGAAATCCGTCTGGACTTTTCCGGCACCGGAGCCTTGGACGGGGCGGACGGTCTTCTCCATAAAGAAACGGCCGGCCTTACAACAGCCCTGACGATAGTAAAACTTGTTGCGGTAGTTGGAAAATAACATAATAGCAGGCATCGAAATCGTTTTCTTAATTTTTGTTTTACAAACCAGACAATCGGGTTTATCATTGTTCATTATGGGTATGGACGCAAAAATTATCAATGCTTTTCTCACAGAAGGAATAAACACGTTTCAGGACATGTTTAATATTGGCCCGGTAAATAAAGAGCCGCATATCCTTGATATCCATGCTGGACATCCGTGGGAAATTTCAGGATTGCTGGGAGTTACCGGCGGAATTAAAGGTATTGTAGCCTTCCGCCTGCACAAAATTCTGGCAAATAAAATGCTTGAACTTTCAGGACTTCAATGTAAGCCGGAAGATTATGAAGATATGGCTATTGGCCTTGTAAGTGAGTTTACGAATATCATTTCAGGGCACGCTGTTACAACTTTGAGTGAATATAATCTTGATATTTCTCCACCATTCTGTGTAATGGGACATAATCATATGATTGCATGGCCAAAGAATTTTCCGGTTATTGCAATTCCATTTGTTACCCCTTATGGCCCTTTCGAAGTAGATGTCTGCTTCAAATAGGCTATGACAGGTAAACTGCTGACTTCCCCTGTTTTTTCTGCTATAATAGAAGAATGAGTAAAAAGAAACAGGGGAGAGCAAAACGTTTCAAGCGTTCGCTAAAATACTTACTTAAAAATCCTCTAACATACATTTGGATTCTCATTTTCATAATTATTGCCGTTGCAACACTTGTTGTATTTGCATCAGAAACAAAGACTGAAAGTGGAATTGAAACAATGTTCGATTCCGTATGGTTTACTCTGGTTGCAGTTTTTGCGGCATATTTTGATTATTGTGTAAAATCAGTTCCAGGCCGAATGTCAGCTCTCGTGCTGCTCGTACTTGGAATGCTTTTGTTCAGTGCCGTTACCGGTAAGCTTGCATCCTACTTTATGGATTTGCAGATGAAAAAAAATAAGGGGCTTAAAAAGTTGAAGAATATGAAAGGACATTTTTTACTTTGCGGATGGAGACCGGGCTTTGAAAAGATTCTGGATTCCGTTCTTAATACAAACCCGGATATTACCCCGGATATGGTTGTTTTGATAAATGATGCTTCGGATCAGATAGAACAGATTCGTTCACAGCCTCGCTTTAAGGAGCTGAATTATGTTTCCGGCGACTTTGCTGATGAAGCTGTTTTAAAACGTGCACAGATAGATACAGCAGAGCGAGCCCTTGTAATCTGCGATCGTTCTAAAAAATATTCTGATCTTGAAATAGACAGCCGAACGGTGCTTGCAGTTCTTACTATGGAAAACCTGAACCCTGGCATTTATGTTGCAGCTGAGCTTATTGATGCAAAATTTCATAAACACCTTGAGATGGCACATTGTGATGAAATCATTCTTACACAGGATTATGAACACAGTCTTTTAGCTACTGCTTCCAGCGGTATGGGCTATAGTAACGTTATCCGGGCTCTTATTTCTGATGATGCAGATACCGGAATTATCATTGAAGATATTCCTTCATCATTCATTGGAAAGACTTACGGTGAATACGAAGCTCATCTTGAAAAGAACGGCAATAAAGGCGGCGTTCTTGTAGGCCTTCTTTTAAACACAGGAAATGTCCATCAGCGTCGTACAGATGCACTGCGTGAAGCTCAAAAAAATCCTAATATCAAGAGCATTGTAGATAATCTTAAAAAGGTTAAGACTCTCAAGAGTAACGAGCCTGTTCTGACACCGGCAGCAGATTTTGTGATTCAGAAAAATGCAAAGGCA
>CAKUWD010000302.1 GCA_934699065.1 uncultured Treponema sp. | reverse complement strand
TCTAAATCCGTTTTTTCCTTTTTCTGTGTGTGTGAATGCTGTATCTGTTGCATTGTCTGAAAGGGCTTCTGAGATATAGGCATTTTTCAGATTATTAAAATCGGTGTCTACCTGTACGAGACCTTGAGTATCAATAAGATTTACTTTAACTTTATATTCTTTTTCAATACTTAAAAGCATTTTCTGCCAGTCATCCATTGAAAGTCCGATTCCGCAGATGCCTAATGTTTGACCTTTTGAATCATGAATTCTAGTAATTATAAAAATACTCCATTGATAATTAAAAAGCTGATCTCTGTCTGTTTCTACCTGAATATTTTTACCGGTGCTTATAAATAAAGGATACCAGTTATCGTATGGGTCTAACTGTGGATTAACAATTTTTGCAATTCCATCAGGACTATAATATCGTTTAGTTTTATCTGAAATAACAAAAAAAGAAGAATAACCAAATTGATTTTTTACAGAAGAAAGAAAAGATGATAACATCTGTTCCATCTGTTTTTCATTTGTCTGAGCCTCTCGTTCAAGAGCCTGAATGAGAAATTCATCAGAACTCAAACCTGTTGATATTCCAATAGGTCGCTGAGTATTAGCTGCAATAAGTCCATATATATGAGAGGCAACAAGCTGGTTGTTTGAAATCTCATGATTTTTATTATGTAAAAATGATGGTGTAATAAAAGAAAGAAGAATAATTGAAGCAGCATTAAGTATGATGATAAGAATTTTCTGTTTCAAATAAAATTCCTGTTAAAAAAAGTCGGCAAGCACTGCTTGCCGCTGAATTATTCTTTAGATGAACCAAAACCGGACTGATGTTGCAGTCCGGTATTAACGGTTCTTCGATTTTAGGCTTTTGGGAATGCCATAGCTTCTGGTTTGAATACTTTATCAAATTCTGCAGCTGTAAGGAAACCGAGTCCTACACAGGCATCTTTGAGGGAGATATTTTCATCAAAAGCTTTGTGTGCTGTTTTAGCAGCGTTTTCGTAACCGATATAAGGGTTTAATGCAGTTACAAGCATTAAAGAGTTATAAAGGTTATGATGCATTTTGTCTTTGTTAGCCTTAATTCCAACAGCACAGTTCTTGTTGAATGAAAGCATAGCCTCTGCAAGAAGGCGGGCAGACTGAATAAAGTTATATGCAATTACAGGCATAAATACGTTTAATTCAAAGTTACCCTGAGAAGCAGCAAAACCGATTGCAGCATCGTTACCCATTACCTGAACAGCAACCATAGTAACTGCTTCGCACTGAGTTGGGTTTACTTTTCCCGGCATGATTGATGAACCTGGTTCATTTTCAGGAATATGGATTTCTCCAAGACCGTCACGAGGGCCAGAAGCAAGCCAGCGAACGTCGTTAGCAATCTTCATCATATCTGCGGCAAGAGCTTTGATTGCTCCGTGTGCATATACCAATTCATCTTTTGAAGTGAGGGCATGGAACTTATTAGGTGCTGTAACGAATTTCTTTCCTGTAAGTTCAGAAACGCATTCAGCAACTTTTTTGTCGAAGCCCTTTGGAGTGTTGAGCCCGGTTCCTACAGCTGTTCCACCAAGAGCAAGCTGCTTTAAGAATGGAAGTGAAGACTGGAGCATTTTTTTATCTTGTTCAAGAGAAGTTCTCCAGCCTGAGATTTCCTGACCGAATGAAATAGGTACAGCGTCCTGAAGATGTGTACGGCCAGATTTTACAATCTTCATGTTTTCTTTTTCGAGCTTTTTGAAGGTCTCTACAAGAGTATCGATTGCAGGGAAGAGCTTATCTTCGATTGCATATACTGCTGAAATGTGAAGGGCAGTTGGGAAGGTGTCGTTTGAAGACTGGCTCATGTTGATGTCATCGTTTGGATGACAGATTTTTTTACCGGCAATTTCGTTAGCGCGGTTTGCGATAACTTCGTTAGCATTCATGTTACTCTGGGTTCCAGAACCTGTCTGCCATACAACGAGAGGGAAGTGGTCGTTGAGTTTACCGGCAATTACTTCGTCACAAGCCTTTTTGATAGCGTTGAGCTTTTCTTTTGTCATTTTTTCAGGCTTGAGGGCGTTGTTTGCCATAGCGGCTGCCTTCTTGAGGTAACCGAAAGCTTTTGTTATTTCACGTGGCATTGTTTCAATGCCTACACCAATTTCGAAGTTTTCGTGGCTGCGTTCTGTCTGAGCTCCCCAGTATTTATCTGCAGGAACTTTTACTTCGCCCATAGAGTCATGTTCAATTTTGTATTCCATATTGCGATCCTTATAAAAATGTGGTTTCGATACGATGCTTCGCATCACTCAACCACCGGTGGTTGAGTAGGCTGAAAGCCGTATCGAAACCACATTCTGAAATTAGAAATTTACCTGCTTAATAACGTCTTTGAGGCAGTCTGCGCTGTGGCGGAGAGATTCAACTTCTTTGTCTGTAAGAGGAGCTTCAATGCGTCCCTTAATTCCGTTTCCACCGATGACAGTTGGAATAGAAAGACATACATCTTTGATTCCATATTCGCCATCGAGCATTGTAGAAATTGTAAGAACTGAATCTTTGTAGTGATGATTGATTTTCTTGATTTTATCAAAATAAGTATTTGCAGCCTCTTCATCTCCGCGGCAGACA
>CAKUWD010000301.1 GCA_934699065.1 uncultured Treponema sp. | reverse complement strand
CCGGTTTATGAGTGATTTACTGTATTTTGAAATTGAATAAGTTTTGTTTTTTGAAAAGTCAACTCTTGTATACCAGCGGCTTCCGTTGAGCATTATCAAAAGAGATATAACTGAAAGCAAGATATGATGGAGTTTAAGCGAGGATGAAAACTGCAGACCTTTTTTAATCTGTATTGTTGTATTACTAAGACAAAGAAAAAAAGCTGAGCCTGCTCCAAGCCATAAAAGGTCTCTTGTGTCTAAAATCCCTTTTCCTGCAGCATCAAAATGCCAGGCAAAACTGAGTTTTCTTGCAAGGCCTGCAAGAAAATCTGGGAGATTTACATAAACTGAAAAAAGATGTGCACTATTAAAAACTGCAAGTATAAGAGCACTTATAATCATGCTTGTTACTTTGTTTGAAACAGCAGTCTGAATAAAACCACAAAGAGAGATGACTGCCGATCCATAAAAAACAAGACATATAAGGCTGGTAAAAATCTGTCCATTGTCGGTTGATCCAAAAAGATTAATAAGAAGAATAGCCGGAAGTAAAAGAATAATCAGAAATGAGAATAAAATCAGCCTTGTCAGATAAACTGCCAGTATTCGTTTGAAACTTGACAGAGGGATAAAATCATCATAAATACTGAAGCTTTGTTTATAGCAGAGAGCAGGTATTGCGATTATACAGATATATGGAACTGCGGAAAAAAACAAAATGAGATCTGTTGAACCGCTGCCTGTAAAAAACTGCTGACGGAAAAAAAAGTTGATTGCGACAAAGGTTTCGAAAAGAATGGAAATGATAATGAAGGACGGAGTTTTGATGCTATTCAGAATATTGTGTTTAAGAAAATTCTTCATCTTATTCTCCGCTTGTCTGTGTTAATTTGATAAAAGCCTCTTCCAGAGACTTTGTGCCGGCCTGCTTTGTTATTTCTTCTTCAGTTCCGCTGGCAGTGATTTTACCCTCGCTTACAATGTAAAGATTATCGCAAAGAGAGCGCACTTCCTGAAGAATATGTGTGGACATGAGAATGGCTTTTGTTTTTGAAAGCTTTTTAATTAAGTCGCGCATCTGTAGAATCTGGGCCGGATCCAGGCCGCTGATTGGTTCGTCGAGGATAAGATTTGGCGGGTTATGGATTATTGCCTGGGCAAAACTTACTCTCTGCTGCTGGCCTTTTGAAAGGGTTTTGATTTTTTTTGTAAGCAGTTTTTCGAGTGAACATTCATTGATTACAAAATCGCAGGCTTCTTGTGTTTTTTCTTTTGGAATTGAGTGGGTGTCGGCGGCATAACGAAGGAATTCAAGAACGCGCATATCCTTGGGAAGAAGCGGGAGTTCGGGAACATAGCCAGTGTATTTCATGCAGAGTTCAGGATTTTCGTCTGTTGTGAAACTGGTAAGTGTGTCTGTACCTGTGCCGTCCGGCGCAGTGATTGTTATGCGGCCTTTTGTCGGAAAATGAAAGCCACAGATTGCCTTCATGATTGTGCTTTTACCTGAGCCGTTGGATCCCAGCAGCCCCGTGATAGAGCCGTCGGCGATTGTAAGTGAGATGTCGGCTGCGACTGGGGTGAATTTATTATATGATTTTGAAAAATTAGTTAGTTCTATCATAATATAACATCACCGTGATATACGTCTGGTCAAGGCACGCTGCGCTCAAGGCCTTGACTCAGCCGTTTTGACGGTGGCCAGAAATTGTCCACCGTCAATCTTGGAACGGAATTTCTATATGCATTCTGTCCTTTGAAAGCTCGGCCTTTGGCCACACTTCCCTTGCCTCGTCTAAAAGCTTTTGCAGCTCTTTGTCTGTGTAGCGCGGGCTGTAGTGAATCATACACATGCGGCGAACGTTTGCATCGCGGGCAATTGTTGCTGCCTGAACGGCTGTCATGTGCTTTTTCTCCTTTGCCTGATCTTCGAGTTCTTTTTCAAACATTCCCTCGCAAATCAAAAGGTCAGAACCGCGAACCTCATCAATAATAGAAGGCTTAAAAAGTGTATCGGTTACAAAAGAAAATTTACGGCCGCTGCGTTTTTCGCCCATAACATCTTCTGGCTTTACAACTTTTCCGTCCGGAGTCGTAACTTCAAAGCCCTTCTGCAAATCAGACCAGAGAGGTCCGCATGGAACGCCAAGTTCGCGCGCCTTATCCGGGTGGAACTCACCTGGGCGGTCTGCTTCTTCCAGTGTATAGCCTACGCAAACCTTAGTATGGTCCAAAGGAAAGGCGCGGATATAAAAATCCTTACCCGTATGAACTATGCAGGGCGCGGTAATTTCTTTTACGATAATCGGATAGTTGATGTACATATCCAGAACTTTACGGCTGGTCTCGATGTATTCCTTGATTTTTGGAGGCCCGTAAATGTAAAGAGGCTCAGTTCTGTCTACCTGGCTTGAAAGCATGAGAATGCCAGGAAGACCCGTTACGTGGTCAGCATGTGTATGAGAAACAAAAATAGCGTCGATTTTTTTCCATTTGAGATTCAGCCTCTTAAGGCTTACCTGAGTCCCCTCCCCGCCATCAAAAAGAAAAAGGTCACCCTCGCGGCGCAGCAGCACAGATGTCAAATGTCTATATGGTAAAGGCTGCATTCCCCCGCAGCCCAGAATAAAAG
>CAKUWD010000300.1 GCA_934699065.1 uncultured Treponema sp. | reverse complement strand
GCTTTTACCGATTCAGAAATAACAGACCTTCTTGTAAACCGCAAATGGTACAAAACAATTGACCAGGGAATCCAGAACCTTTATGTAACAGTTGCAAATCATCTTACAAAACGAATTGTCGAACTCTACGAGCGTTACGAAAATACACTGCCAGAACTTACCGAAAAACTTGCAGAAGAAGAAAAAGAAGTTGCCGCTCACCTTGCTCAGATGGGATTTAAGTTGTAGGAGAAAGAAATTATGAAAAAAAACGATGATACAAGAAAAGGTCTTTCAGATTCAAATAATCAGGCAAGATTTACAGCTCCTGCAGAACTGAGCGAAATGGATGAGTTTTATCCGGCTTTTATAAAGAATCTCATCGAGGATATTCATAAGACAAGAATTTCTGTTGTACTTCAAGCCAATTCTTCCATGATGTTGCTTTATTGGAAAATAGGAAACGCAATTTTGGAAAAACAGAAATCTTTGGGTTGGGGAGCAAAAGTCATAGATAGAATTTCGTATGATTTGAAAAAGAATTTTCCAGAGATGAAAGGTTTTTCTCCACGAAATATTAAATATATGCGTAAATTTGCTGAGGTTTGGCGCGAAGATGAAATAGTGCAACAGGTTGTTGCACAAATTCCGTGGCGCAGCAATATAGTTCTTCTTGATAAACTTTCTCAGAATGAAGAACGCCTTTGGTATGCGCAGATGACATTAAAAAACGGCTGGAGCAGTAATATCTTGGAAATGCAAATCCAAGCTGATGCCCACAAGCGACTTGGAAAATCCGTAAATAATTTTGATGTATTATTGCCTTCCAAGGATTCTGATTTGGTTAACAATGTTTTTAAGGATCCATATCTTTTCGATTTTTTAGGTACGGATATTCCAAGAAGAGAAACAGAGGTAGAAAGAAAACTTACAGAGCATATACAGGAGTTTCTCTTGGAATTAGGACAGGGCTTCGCCTTTGTTGGCCGACAAGTTCATCTCGAAATTGGAGAAGACGATTTTTATATAGACATGCTGTTCTATCATTTAAGATTGCGCTGCTATGTTGTAGTTGAACTCAAAGTTTGTGAATTTGAGCCCGGTTTCTTAGGGCAGCTTAATATGTATGTAAACGCAGTGAACAAAATCTTGAATCATCCAGATGATAAGCCTGCAATCGGACTTTTGCTTGTAAAAAGCAAGAATAATACTGTAGTTGAATATTCTCTTGAAGGATATAAAAATCCATTAAGTGTTGCAAAATGGCAGAAGGAAATAGAAGAATCTCTGCCGAATGATATAAAATCTCAACTTCCAAGTATTGAAGAAATTGAACGCACTCTCGAAGACAAGGAATGATGATGAAGCAGACAGAAATTGGATTGATTCCTGATGATTGGGAAGTGAAGACATTAAATGATATTGGCAAGTTTATAGGTGGTGGAACTCCTAATACAAATAATGCGAATTATTGGAAAGGAAATATACCATGGATTTCATCTTCGGATATAAGTAAAGATTCAATAAATACATTACTCCCAACTCGCTTTATTACCAAAAAGGCAGTTTCTTGTTCTGCAACAAAATTATGCCCCAGAAATACAATCCTTATTGTCTCTCGTGTGGGAGTCGGTAAGATTGCAATTTCGAATACAGAAATTTGTACAAGTCAGGATTTTACAAATCTTGTTTGTAATAATAATGTAGATGAAACATTTGTTGCATATCAATTGCTGCCGAAGTTGCAGCAGAAAGCATCTGAAGCTCAGGGAACTTCAATAAAAGGAATCACAACAGAAGAAATCAGATCATTACAAATTCCATTTCCACCTCTTGCCGAACAACAACGAATCGCAAAAGCCCTTTCCGATGTAGATACACTTATTTCCACAACAGAAAAACTCATCCAAAAGAAAAAGAACATCAAGCAGGGCACAATGCAAAATCTCCTCACCGGTAAAAAACGCCTCCCAGATTTTAGCCCGCAAACCAAATCCCCAACCTACAAACAAACAGAACTCGGCCCCATCCCCGAAGACTGGGAAGTGAAGAGTTTGGGTGAGATTTTTGAATTCAGACCTAATAATACTTTTACAAGAGATTGCTTAAATGATTCAAAAGGTAAATATCAAAATGTACACTACGGGGATGTACTAATAAAATATCCAAGTATTTTAGACTGCTCTAAAGAAACTATTCCATTTATAAATGAAGGAATAAATGTTAAATTCTCAAAATATGGAATTGTAGAAGGTGATATTATCATCGCTGATACAGCTGAAGATGAAACAGTTGGTAAAGTTGTTGAAGTCTTTAATCTTGGAGAAAAGAAAATTGTTTCTGGTTTACATACCTTCTTATGTCGTAAAATTACAGATGATTTCGCTCCTAAATGGTTAGGTTATTTTATGAATCAAGCAATTTTTCATAATCAATTATTACCGTTCATCACAGGAACAAAAGTTTCTGCAATCTCACGGACAGCAATTCAGAATGTAAAAGTTCTCATACCATCAAAAGAAGAACAAACCGCCATGATGCAGCAACTCCTGACGGGTAAGATTAGGTTGATGATAGGAGAAAAAAAATGAAAATAAAAGAAGTAGAAATAAAAAAATTTAAGCGATTTACAAGATTAATTATAAAAAATATCCCTGAATCTGCAAAACTTA
>CAKUWD010000299.1 GCA_934699065.1 uncultured Treponema sp. | reverse complement strand
TGTATTACAGCAAGTACATTTTTGTCACCATCAGCAACTGCATCAAGAATACGTGTATAAATATCAACAGCTTCCGAAAGATGACCTTCGTTATGAGCTTCAATGGCTTTAAGAATTAAATCATCAATAGTTCCCTGAACAAATGGATTTACACGATTAATATCTTCTTCAGGTTTTTCGGTTTTATCATTCAAAAAGCCGTCTGCAAGAGAATAGAAAGAACGGCGACGTTCATCCAGTTCACGCTGAAGCTTATTCTGATAATCACGGATTTCCTGGAAGGTAATATCTGCAAGAGTCAGAGAGGCATTAATTGAGGCAAGCTTACGTCGTAAAGGCTTATCAAAAGGATTAAAATCGATTTTATAAATTAATTCATGTTCTACTTCTGCCCAGGCGTCCTGGAGAATTGTACGAATCTGGATTTCGCAGACAATTTCATCTGAAATAGGTTCCAGACCTTCATATTTTCCAGTAAGTTCCGGCTTAAATTCATCCGGGATTTTTACCAGTACATGAACAGATTCATAACCGAATTCAGAAAACTTCTTTTCGGCTCCTTTTACTTCTACTTCCTTAATTTCAAAAAGCTTCTTTATTTGTTCTACACCAAGATTGATATCTTCAAGGAATGCGCAAATCATTCTGATTCCCATCATATCTGTCAGATAAATAAGTGATTTATTTTCTTCCAGCTGCTCAGGTTTTAAACGCAGAACCTTTTTATAATAACTGTCAAAACTTTTTACACGGCTCTTATAAGTTGGCTGCGCAGAAAGCTTTACATTCTGCTGAAGTCTTTCTATAACCTTTGACATGATTTCATAAAAGTAATCTGTATATGATTCATAAATTTCACGAATCTGTCTTTTTGAAATTAAGTTTGCTGTTTCCATAAGTAAAATCCGTTGAAGTTAAAAAAAATACGCCCTGGAAAATTACCATTTACAAATAACTTTCCAAGGCGTTATTCAGCTATAAGCTAGATTAGTCAGCAGCCTGACCACCGTTGCTCTGAGCATTTGAGCTAGAATCTTCGTTCAAGCTTGATGTAAATTCATCTTCTGTAGCAAGCTTAGCCTTCTCGAGGTAGCGGTTAACCTGCTTGTTACCGAATCTCTGCATCTCAGCATTCTGGCGAGCCTTTTCTTTCTTACCAATGATTCCCCAGAGGTCTTCATCAGCAATGTCGCGGTCGCTAGTAAGGAGAGCCTTGTCGTAGATAACCTTTACATCTTTGAAGTATCCGATGAAGTCTCCACCAATGTGAGCTGCATCACGAGTAATCTGGAATCCTTCGAACTTTACAAATGGAAGTCCACGAGGATAGATTGGGTAAACGCGGATTTCGCGGTTACGGATTTCAGAGATGTACTGTGGGTTGTTCCAGCGGAGTTCTTTCCATCCGTCGAAACCAAGGTAACCCATGAAATAGCGGCGTTCAACACCGTCGTTATCAGACATAAGAACATAAAGTCCGTGTGGGTAGTTCATACCCATTGTTGTAACAGAAATAGCCTTTACTGTTCCTACGTTCTTAATAATACCATAATTGTCTTCGAAAAGAGTCTTACCACTTGCTTTCTGTTCATCAGTTGGTTCCTGGCGAACACCATTTTCATCAGCATCAGCCAATGGTTCGTAAGCAGGAATGTCGAATGGTGGTTCAATGCGAGCATTAGCATTTGAGTTCCATGTAGGGAATACGATGCGAACACCCATTACATTTTTACCAGCAAATGGAACATCTGCCTCGCCTTTTACAGGAGCGGCAACAACTGTTGAGTCAGCCAAGCTAGAAACTGTCTTTGCAGATGAGTTTAACTTAACTTCCCATTCTGGCAGTGCCAATGAAGTTTTCATAAGATCCTTCTGATCTTCTGTGAAAGTTGCACCAGCGCTTACAGAGTAGTCCATAACTGTGCGACTGTTCTGTGTCGGATTTCCATTATCATCTGCACAGCAGTCAGCATCCAGAAGTGTAAAATCGATGAGGATTGCTTCATCAGCGAAAGCAACGCCACCAACAAGCAGCATAGCAGCTGCAATTAAACCAAAAGTCTTCTTCATTTGAAGCTCCTTTTTTATACTATTCGATGTAGCCTTGTATTATAGATAATTATCTAACAAGTACATCGTTTTGTCAATGTTTTTTATTTTTCAAAAGCAGATTTTCCTTCGATATAAATCTCCACGGAGTCTATTTCTGAAAAATTTTTCATAATATTTTTTTTGAGGAGCTCTGTCCCCTCTCTGATTTCAATTACACCATCTCCCATCTGGAGAATATCCGAAGAGAGATTTAAATATAGTACATGATCACGTTCAAAACAGGAAATAACCCTTGTTTCAGGGGCAAAAAGCCTTTTTGTACGTTCCACTGTCGAACCAAGAAGAATTTCATCAATATAAAGCTGAATTTCTCCCTGATGAGGCTTTTTTGTAAGATTTCTATATTCTATTATATACTTTCCATTATCTGCTGAAGGGAAAATAAAAGTTCTTCTATGATAATCTTTTGCAACTGTATACCAGAAAAATGAGAGAACAAAGACTGCTATTATAACAAGAGAAATTATAAATATTGGTAAACTTTTATTTTTTAACATATTTATTGTAGCTTTAGCTGTCATTTTATCGAAGTAAATCCTTGAGAACGTTCA
>CAKUWD010000298.1 GCA_934699065.1 uncultured Treponema sp. | reverse complement strand
GCAGCACAGAATAAACTGTCAAAAAAAGAAAAATATATTATTGAACTTAAGAATATGCTCGAAAACATTACATGGGACGAAAATGCTTTTGAGGATGTCCAGGAAAAGATACTGATCACATTGGCAGATGGAGAACGCTTTTCTGCAAAACGAATTTTGCACTATTACAATCAGGCGGGAGCATACAGTAAAGAACTGACAGAATCCTGGTATGGAGATCCTGCAAGACAAGATCCCTCTGCCGAAAGTTACCAGAGTACAATGGAACAGATTCTGCAATCTGTTTACAAGCACTTGCCTGTTTTGGAAGTTGCGTCGGATGCAGAAGAAGCTGTTTTGAAAAAGCTGTATTCCTATGACGCGCTGTTTGCAGAAAACAATGCTATATTGGAAAAGCTGCAATACAGAGGAACCTTTGCAGAATGGGTTGATCATGCGGAATTACCCGCACCGATCAGCGGAAATATATTCAGCTTTTGCAACCGTCAAATCAAACTTCGCGGCAGAGAATCAGAACTGGAACAACTGAAATCTTTTGTTAAACAGCCTGGTATTTCCGTCTGGGGTATCGTAGGCGTTGGCGGAAGCGGGAAAAGTAAGCTGGCACGCGAGTTCGCACTGATGGAAAGGCCTGACAGAACCGTAGTCTGGCTGAATCAAATTGAGCTTAACAAGATTCCTGACTTTGCGGATTACAGCTATTCGCGGCCAATCCTATTTATCTGTGATTATGCCGCACAGTTTGAAGACAGGTTGAAAACACTGATTGAAAGGCTCAGCACCAAACCGTTAGATGCCAAATTCTTGCTTCTGGAACGGCAGCAGACCTGGTATGCAGATTATCTCAGTAAAGAAGATCGGGTAAATGATCTGGCATTCAAAGAACAGTCGAACCCGAAAATGCCGCTCAATTTAACAGAAGCTGTTCTTGATGAAGCGGTTTGCAGGCAGATCATGACGGATCTGAATTTCAGTAAAGACGGTAACAGTCGAAGGTATCCGGATAAAACGCTTATTGAAAGCGATTATCAGAAGATCTATCAAAGAGCATTGGCACTTTCAGAGAATAAAAAGTCTGTTCGTTGTCTGTTCCTTTTATTGCTGACGGACGCCTTCCTGCGAGATGAGAATATTCAGGAAATGGATGCCGGTGCACTGCTTAAAAATTATATCAATCATTCTGCCCAAATTATGCGTGATCAACACGGCAAAATAATAGCAGATACCGGTTTTCTTATTCTTGCTTATGCCACGGCATTTGACGGCCTTACATGGCACGAACTGACTGAGTCCAACAATCATGCATGCATGAAGAAGCACTGGGATGACATAAAGAGCGCTTTCAGCAGCGGGAAGGAACGCCGCAGCTTTTTACGCCAACTCAGCGAAGCTGAATGTGAGCAGGATATTGTCCCACCCTTGAAGCCCGATCTGATCGGAGAATATTTGTTCCTGAATAAATGGAACGACTGTGCGGATGAACAGGATACCTGGTTTGCTGAACTTCTGACTAATGAGTACGCGCTTCATTTTCTATCCCTGTGTCTGATTGACTGGCCGGTAGAATCAGAAAACCTCTGTGATATACTTTCTGATCAGTCTGCCGATGTAGAACAGCGAGTTCATTGTGCGGAGGTTTTCAAGCAGGCTGTTCGTAAAGCATTTGCAGAAGAAACACAAAAACATTATATTGATAAAATTGAAAAGCTGGGTGTGAATTCATCTTCGTTCATCTTGCTTAAATATACAGAAGCCTTACTTTGCTTATTTAGAAATGGAAATTTTCAAACAAAAGAAGAATGTTTATCAAAAATCAGATTGTTAAAATATGATCAGATCTACTGTGAAACTGAACAGGAATTAGAAGCCTTGTATCATGCGTGGTCTGGTAATGCTATTATGCACCTGGAATTTGGTAATTATAGAGTTGCACTACACGCTTTTACAGAAGGATCAAAAATATGTGAAGAACTATATGGGCTAGATCATTTGGATACGGCAACTTTTTATAATAATATTGGTTTAGCATATTACCATCTCGAAGAATATGATAATTCTTTAATGTATTATGAAAGAGCGATTGAAATACGAAAAACGAAGCTAAGTCCATTCCATCCATTTTTTGCAATGACTTACTGCAATATTGCTTTGATGTACTATGAAAAAAAAGAATTTAACTTAGCTTTACAATTCTTCTGTCAAGCTCAAGCCATTGTCAGAGAAACACCTGAATTAGACCCTTCATTTATTGTTAAGCTATATAATGGGCATGGAGTGGCATATTTTGCTACAGGAAAAATAATCGAGGCTCAAAAGATGTTTGCAGATGCATTAGCTATTGTTGAATCTGATTTAGCTAATAATATGCTTGCTGCACTAACATATAATAATTTAGCGATGATATGTCAGGAAAAAGAAGAATGGGATTTAGCGTTAAAATATTACGAAAAATCCCTTGAAATCGGAATATCAAATTATGGTCCATATCATCCAGATTGCGCGAATACTTATAATAATATTGGAATGATATATCTAGCTAAAGGGGATTATAAAACTGCTGTAGAGTATTTTCAAAAAGATGAAAAAATAACAGAAAAAGTTTTTGGGCCTAGTCACATAAAAACGCAAAAAATCTATAGGCAATTGTTTTTTCTATTCCTTCAAATGCATGATCATCTATCGGCATTGAAGTAC
>CAKUWD010000297.1 GCA_934699065.1 uncultured Treponema sp. | reverse complement strand
TTCCATTGGTGTATGAGACGGCAGGTTAGGGAAAGCTGTTTTTTTCCTGGAAAAACTTCTGTACATGGATTCCAACTCTGCCATCCTCCAGGATTTATACAGGCGTTATCTATGCGATATTTTTGTCCATCCACTAAAGTAGCAATATTTAATTTATCGATTATAGAGTTTTCTTTAGCGTAATAATCCTGATGTACAGTATAAGTTTTCATTATTCCCACCTGAAAATGAAAGATTAAAAATTGATGTGATAGTAATACTATCAAACTGATATAATCATAACACAGGATAGGGAATTGTCAAATATTTTTTTATTGATTTGTTTTACCAAGCTGACCGCAGGCTCCGCCAATTTTTCTGCCTCGGCGGGTTCTTAGTGTAACATTAAGTCCTGCTTTTTCAAGCTTTTCTACAAATCTGTTTACTTCATTTTTTGAAGGTTCTTCAAATGGAAGACTTGAAACTGGATTCCATGGAATAAGATTTATATTTACATCAATACCACGCGCAAAATCAATCATATTAACAGCACTTGCATCATCCGTATTTTTTTCATGCATAAGAGCAGCTTCCAGAGTAACTCGTTTTCCAGATTTTTCTGCATAATATGAAACAGCTTTTCGCAATTCCTGTAAGTTATTTTCAGAAGCTCGGGCAACAGGCATCAGTTCTTTACGTAAATCTTCATTAGCTGTAGTTAATGAAACCGCAAGACGGATTGAAGGTCCATTATCTGCAAGATCATATATTCCTTTTACAATTCCACAGGTAGATAAAGTAATACGTTTTGAAGAAAGTGCGCGACCATCTTTATGGCAGAGAATCTCAATTGCTCGTCTTATTGCAGAAAGATTCTGCATAGGTTCTCCCATACCCATAAAAACAATGTTATCCAGTTTTCCGGCAATACTTTCAAGGTAAAAAAATTCTTCTATAATTTCACCAGCTGTAAGATTTCTGGAAAGTCCAAGAGTTCCGGTCTGGCAGAAAGCGCATTTCATTGCGCAACCGGCCTGACAGGAAACACAGGCAGTTTTTCTTCCTTCACGATCTGTAAGTAAAACTGTTTCTACAGCATTTCCATCATGTAAAGAAATTTGTAATTTTATTGTTCCGTCAGGATCTTTTAAAACATTACTTACAGTTGAGGAGCGGAGTAGTGCTTTTTCTTTTAGACTTGAACGTAATTCAGCACTAAGATTAGTCATAGCATCAAAGTCTGTAACGCCGCTTCCTATCCATTTAAAAATCTGAGTTCCCCGAAATTTCTGAGGCAGCTCAAGCTGCTCACAAATTTCAGAGGGGAGGAGTCCTGTTAAAACAATCTGATTCATAGGAGAGAATGTTATTAGTTTCTCTGAAGTTTATCAAGTGCATTTCGAACAGCAACATTTCTGCTGTCCATCTTCATATAATCATTAAGCACTTTTACAGCATCCTGTTTACGGTTCATACCAGCATAACATTCAGCAAGATCTACATAAAGACGACCATTTCTAGGATCATTTTTTATAAGATTTTCGAAACGCTTTGCTGCTTCTTCGTTATTACCTTCACCTTTGCAGATAAGGGCAAGTCCAATTGCAGCATAGATATCAAAGTCAATTTCGAGAGCTTTATTATAATATGATTTAGCTTCTTCATAGTTACCGGTTGTACGGTAAGCATCGCCTGCACGTGTAAGAATAACCTTGTTTTTTGGATCAATTTCAAGAATCTTATTCCAGTAGAATATTGATTTAAACTGCTGGTTCATTCCACGATAGCAGTCAGCAAGACCAAAGAGGGCATAGAAGTTTGCAGGTTCTCTTTCAAGAGCCATTTCAAAATATTTTGTTCCTTCTTCAAATGTCTTAAGTTTTCTGTGACAGTTTCCAATAGCTGTAAGAACACGAATATCAACAGTTTCTTTAGTATTTAATTCAAAAATACGAGTCCAGTAATAAAGAGCCTCTTTATATTCCTTAAAGTCGTAGTTTAAATGGCCAAGTCCGATAAGAGCGTAAGCATTATCCTTTTCCATTTCGAGAACTTTAAGATACAAATCTTTTGATTTTCTATAATCATGAATCTTACGGTAAGCATCTGCAACACGTGTAATAACTGTAATATTTTTATCATCGTGTACAAGATACTGCTGCCAGATATCAATTGCCTTTGCATATTGATTTAAGGCTTTGTAACAATCTGCAAGACCAAAAAGAGCGTAATTATTTGCAGGGTAGAATTCAAGACATTTCTTATAATAAGAAATTGCATCATTAAAACGATTTAATTTTCTTTCTGTATCTCCAAGACCAACCAATGCATAGTTGTTATTCTCTTCAATTTCAAGAATTTCATTAAAGGCTTTTTTTGCTCCCTGAATATCATTTTCTTTAATAAGCTGATAACCCTTTTTTGATAAATCTGAAATTTTATTTGTTATTTCATCAGGCTTATTTTCAGCACTTGTATCAGGCATAAATGATTCAGGCATCATTATGTCTTCGCTCTGATTAAATTTATCCATTTTTATACTCCATCTTTTTTATTATCAATCTTTTATTAATGATGAAATTACTTTTGCCAGACTTTCATAAATTGGCTCGGCATCCCGCTTGTTATGTGCAAGATAGTATGCCTTCAAAGCTTTTAAGCCTTCATTTTTGTTCATGTAATAATCGCCCACTCGGGTTAATCCGTCAGAATAACC
>CAKUWD010000296.1 GCA_934699065.1 uncultured Treponema sp. | reverse complement strand
ATCATCGCGTAAACATAAAGCGGCAGGGTTGTTGAACCTGGTCCTGAAACAAAGAAGGTGATTACAAAGTCTTCGAGAGACATTGTAACTGCCATCAAAAAGCCAGAAAGAATGCCGGGCATAATTGCAGGAACTACAACCTTAAACATTGTCTGTCTTTCTGTTGCTCCAAGGTCGTGCGCCGCTTCAACAATCGAAAAATCAAATTCATCGAGGCGGGCGTTCACCATCAAAAATACGAAAGGTAAACAAAAGGTCGTGTGGGCTGCAAATACGGTAAAAAGTCCCAGAGGCAGATGAATGCCACTGAAGAAAATTACCATGGAAATACCGATAATAACCTCAGGCAAAACCATAGGAAGGTAGGTAAGAGTCTGAATAAACTTCTTACCCCGGAATTTATACCAGTTTACGCCGATAGAAGCCATTGTTCCAAGCACGGTAGAAACTGCTGCAGAAGAAAAAGCTACAAGAATACTGTTCAACAGAGCCTGCCATAAAGCGTTTGAGTTTAAAAATAATTCTTTGTACCAGGTAAGACTTGGTTTTGTAAATTCTGCACCCTTGCTTTCGTTGAAAGAATAAACAATGATTACAAAAAGGGGCAGGAAGAGGAATATTATTGTGAGCCAGAGCACCATCTTTGAAAATGAAAACTGTGGACCGCGGCGCTTCCAGGCACGTTTTGCGTGGCGGGCGTTTTCTGAGCGCGGCTTATTTTTCTGAACGATAGCATCGTGGAAGAGTACAAAAAGATTTCTAGCCATTACTGCACACCTCCCACATAGTTATCTTCTTTTGTGTTCTTCTTTTTGAGCTGAGCATCTTTACTATTTGTGCGGGTAATCATCATAATTCCGATTACAGAAATCAAAGTAATTACCATAGAGAATGCTGCGGCTAAAGGCCAGTTACGGGTCTTCTGAACCTGATCAACGATGATGTTTCCCAGCATGTAAGAATCTTTACCGCCTACCAGCAAAGGAACTGTATAAGCACCAAAAATCGGAATAAAAGTAAAAATCAAAGCAGAAATAATACCGCTGCGAATGCCTGGAATCAAAACCTTGAACATAGACTGGGGCTTTGTAGCTCCAAGGTCGCGGGCAGCTTCCAGAAGAGAAAAATCAAAGCGGTCTACTGCGGTAAAAATCGGGAGAATCGCATACGGAATGTACATGTAAACACTTACAAGAATTACTGCCTTAGTATTGTAAAGCAGAGGCAGGTAATCCTTTATGATATGCAGCTTGAGCAAAATCTGATTCAAAATACCATCGTTATTCATAATACTCATCCAGGCAAAAATACGGATAAGAGAGTTTGTCCAGAAAGGTATGATTACCAGAAAGAGGAAGAGAGTCTGATGACGGCTGCGGGCCATAG
Source organism: uncultured Treponema sp. (assembly GCA_934699065.1). Classification (GTDB taxonomy): domain Bacteria; phylum Spirochaetota; class Spirochaetia; order Treponematales; family Treponemataceae; genus Treponema_D. Next base: position 1,317 of record CAKUWD010000296.1, on the reverse strand, counting down.
CATAAGCACTTGGAATCGAAACTAAAATTGTTATTATAGTAGAAATAATTGTGATTTTTAGGGTTCGCAGTACAATCAGGCCATATTCTGGCTTGCACATCTGCTTATAAGCTTTGAGAGAGAATTTCCAGTCAACGCCGCCGTAAGTTCCTTTTTTCAAAAAACTGTAAACAAAGATGATTACAAGAGGCGCAACAAAGAAGATTATAAACCAGAGCCCCATAGGCCAGCCGTAGAAGAGACCTACACGGGAATCGCGGATTTCTTTAGATAGTTGTTTCTTATTCATATAACTAATACCTGAAGTCTAAAAAAAAAGCTATTAGCTATTAGCTTTTAGCTAACAGCTATTTCTCAATGTCCTCAACGATATATGCGTCTTCTGCAGACCAGGAAACGTAAACCTTGTCTTTCCACTGAATTACAGGACCATCATCCATATAGTCAGTATGCTGCTTGAAAACCTTAATGATTTTGCCGGTTTCGAGCTTTACATAGAACTTTGACTGGAAGCCAGAATAAATAGGCTCTTCAACAACACCACTGAATACATTGATATCTGTTCGGCCGCCTGTAGAAGGTGGTTCAAGTGTAATGCGGATTTTTTCAGGACGAATAGTGAAAGCAACCTTCTGTCCTTTGTCTGTGTGCTCGTAGTCTGTTACCTGCATATAGCGGTCAAGGGCAGCTTCTGCGGCAGTATCTGTAGCAAGTGGAGCCTGTTTTCCAAGTTCAGGAACACTGAGGGTAGCCATAAAATCATCGTTACCGTTTGCATCCTTGTGAGGAACGCAGTCTACAACTTCTGCATCAAAAAGGTTTGTTTCACCAATAAACTGGGCTACAAACTGAGTTGCAGGGCTTTCGTAAATTTCGTAAGGAGTGCCAATCTGAAGTACATGACCGGCATTCATAACTGCAATGCGGTCTGAAACAGAAAGAGCCTCACTCTGGTCATGAGTTACGTAAATAAAGGTAATGCCAATCTGGTCGTGAAGGCGATCCAGGTCAATCAAAAGATTGGCGCGGAGCTTTGCATCCAGGGCAGAAAGAGGCTCGTCAAGAAGAAGAACCTTTGGCTCGTTGATGAGGGCGCGGGCAATTGCTACACGCTGCTTCTGACCTCCAGAGAGTTGATTAGGCTTTTTGTCGATGTGCTGGTCAAGCTGAACAAGATGAACATATTCGCGTACTTTCTTGTCAATTTCATCTTTAGGGAGTTTTTTCAGACGCAATGAGAATGCAACATTTTCATATACAGTCATGTGAGGAAAAAGTGCGTATGTCTGGAATACTGTGTTCGAGGCACGCTTATCC
>CAKUWD010000295.1 GCA_934699065.1 uncultured Treponema sp. | reverse complement strand
CCATTATTTACAAAAATAAAAGATATGCTTCCAGAAGATATTGTTGTATTAGAATTAAGTAGTTTTCAATTAATGAATATGAAAATAAGTCCTAAAATTTCAGTAATTACAAATATAACACCAAATCATTTGAATATTCATAAAGATATGGAAGAATATATAGAGTCAAAAAAGAATATATTTAAATATCAAGATGAAAATGGTTTAGTAATTTTGAATTATGATAATGAAATAACAAGAGAATGTGCAAAAGAAGCTAAAGGAAAAGTTGTATTTTTCAGTAGTAAAAACAAAATCAGAAATGGATACATTTATGATAAAGAAGATGGAAAAATAAAAGTATGTGAAAAAGGTTTAAGAAAACATGTATTTGATACTAGAAATATGAAATTACGCGGAGTTCACAATTTTGAAAATGCATGTTGTGCTATAATTGCAACAAAAGATCTTGTTAAAAAAGAATCAATAGATAAAGTTTTAACTGAATTTAAAGGTGTTGAACATAGATTAGAATTAGTTAAAGAAACAAAAAATAGAGTAAAATGGTATAATGATTCAGTAAGCTCAAGTCCTACAAGAACAATAGCTGGATTAAATGCATTTGCATTAAAAAATATTATTTTAATTGCAGGTGGATATGATAAAAATTTAGATTATAATGTAATTGCAAAACCAATAATAGATAATTGTAAAGCATTAATACTATTAGGTCAAACAGCACCTAAAATTGAAAAAGCAGTAAAATCTGAATTAAAAAGAGCAAAAAAAGAATTACCAATATATATGTGTGAAGCATTAAAACAAGCTGTTCAAAAAGCTGATAGTATTTCAACAAATGGTGATATAGTATTATTTTCTCCTGCTAGTGCAAGTTTTGATATGTTTAAAAATTTTGCAGAAAGAGGAGAAATATTCAAATCTTATGTTAAAGAATTAAATAAATAATAATGTTCTAAAAAAGAACCTCCAACATATAATTATGTTAAAGGAGGTTTTTTTATGTTTTATTCTAATAATGATAGTTATATGCAAGATTTATATTTTTATAATCAAATGCCAAATCCTACATATATGAACAATATTCCAAATGGTGCTATGAATAATCAGCCACAAAATCCAATGATGAATAATAATATGATGAATAATAATCAAAATTTTAATAGTTATTATCCTAGTATATATAGAATAATAACACCAGTAGTTTCAAATGTTGTTATAAATAGTAATTATCAATATTTAAATGAAGATTCATTAAATAATATGGTAGAAACTGTTTATAATATTGTTGATGGTCAAATTGATTATGAAGAAGATAATAATCAATCATCTAATATGACATCATCTCCAACGTCAAATACGCAATCTACATCTCAAAATAATTCATCAACAATATCTAGAACATCAGAATCTAAACCATCAAGTATTAATACAAAAAATAGCAAGAATGACAGTTTACTTAAAGATATTATAAAAATACTTATCTTAAAAGAATTACAAAATAGAAGAGGATTTTCAAACAGACAATGTAATTATCAACAATATTATGGTCAGCAACCATATAATATGAATATATATTAAGATTTTTACTTTTAAGAAAATGTAATAATAAGACAAAAAGTTGAGTGCAAACAATTTTGTGGACTGAATTTTATAGTGTAAATATATAATCAGTCCACTATTGTTATAAAATACAATTTGCTTATATAAGTAAAAATAATAATTAAAACTTTGGAGAAAATATGGATTATTTAAACATATTGAAAAAAAGTATAATAGGTATATTACTTATTTTATTAATTTGTGTAGTTTGTAAATTAACAATATTTTATATACCTTTTTTAATTGCATATATTATTTCAGTTATAATAGATCCAGTAATAAAATTTATATATAAAAGGACAAGCTTTACTAGAAAAACATGTAGTATTCTAGTTTTAGTAACAATTTTTTCATTTTTTATGGTTATATTAATTTATGGTGGAATAAAGCTTATTACAGAAACAACTAATTTATTATCAGGACTAAATAATTATATAGAAATGGCAATGGATTTTATAAGTGATATTACATCAAAAATAAATTATAATGAATGCGTTTGCATTCATTATACCATATTTTTACCGAAAATCAAACAGGATTACGATTTTGTAATCGCGGAGGTTGCTATGGCACATATTTTGCTTGTAGAGGATGATTCCGACATCATGCGGATCAATCAGAGCTTTCTGGAAAAAGAGGGCTATAATGTACACTGTGCGGATTCCGTGCAGCAGGCAGCGTTTCTGCTGGAGGAATGCGCGCCGGATCTGGTGCTGCTCGATGTGATGCTGCCGGACGGCGACGGCATGGATTTCTGCGGGATCCTGCGGCAGAAAACGCAGGCACCGGTCATCTTCCTGACTGCGCGTGACGAAAATGATGACGTGATCAAGGGGTTTCGCAGCGGCGGCGATGACTATATCACGAAGCCCTATGATCTGAATGTACTGAAAGCGCGCATCGAGGCGCAGCTTCGCCGCAATGCCAGACCGGAAGCGCAGCATCCGCGCATAGAGCTTCCGGATCTGACAATCGACCTGTTTGCCGGAACCGCTGAACTGGACGGCAATGCATGCTCGCTGCCGCAAAGAGAATTGCAGATCCTCTACCTGCTGGCATCCCGCATCGGCTCGCGCATCAGCTACCATGAAATTTACGAAAAAATCTATGGCTGTGATGTCGAGGACAGA
>CAKUWD010000294.1 GCA_934699065.1 uncultured Treponema sp. | reverse complement strand
ACGGTGGTGGAATCGGCAGTATTTTCAGTGTGGGAAATTCTCGTGCTAAAGTGGTAGAAGAGGGTAAAATCAAAACCCGTTTTACAGATGTTGCCGGTGTAGATGAAGCAAAGGAAGAGCTTGTAGAAGTTGTTGATTTCTTGAAAACACCAAAAAAATATACAGATATTGGTGGAAAGATTCCAAAAGGAGTCCTTCTTGTAGGAGATCCTGGAACCGGTAAGACTCTGCTTGCCCGTGCCGTTGCCGGAGAAGCAGGAGTTCCATTCTTCAGTATTTCTGGTTCTGATTTTGTTGAAATGTTTGTTGGTGTTGGTGCTTCGCGCGTTCGCGACCTCTTTAAGCAGGCTCGCGAAAAAGCCCCTTGTATCATTTTTATTGATGAAATTGATGCGCTTGCAAAGAGCCGTGCTAACGGTTTTTCAAGCAACGACGAGCGCGAGCAGACTTTGAATCAGCTGCTTGTTGAGATGGATGGTTTTGATAACGAAAAAGGACTTATCGTACTTGCGGCAACTAACCGTGTTGATGTTCTTGACCCTGCAATTTTGCGTCCTGGTCGTTTTGACCGTCAGGTTCCGGTAGAAAAGCCAGATGTTAAGGGACGTGAAGAAATCCTCCGTATACATGCAAAGAACGTTAAGCTTGATAAAGATGTTGATTTTGAATCAATTGCTCACGGAACTACAGGTTTTGCCGGTGCCGACCTCGCAAACGTAGTAAACGAGGCAGCCCTTCTTGCTGTCCGCAATGGCCGCAAGAAAGTAACTATGGAAGATTTCAACGATGCTATTGATAAGGTAAGTATTGGTCTTAAAAAGAAGAGCCGAAAGGATAATAAAAAGCAGATGCGCCTTGTTTCTGTTCACGAAACAGGACATGCTCTTGTTGCGGCTTTTAATCCGGATCATGAGCCTGTAAATAAAATTACAGTAGTACCTCGCAGTCATGGTGTTGGCGGCTTTACTCAGTACCGCGAAGAAGGCGAAGAAAAGTTTATTCAAACCCGTAAAGATATGATAGACGAAGTAGACAGTCTTCTTGGAGGCCGGGCTGCAGAAGAGGTAATTCTCGGTGACATATCTACAGGTGCTTCGAATGATATTGCACGTGCAACCGATATTGTTAAGCGCATGATTACAGACTTTGGTATGTCTGATAAGTTCAAGAATATGACGCTGGGTAAAGGTGTACTCGGATCTCGTGGTGGAGACGCAAATCTTATCCGCGAATTCAGTGAAGAATCTCAGAATTACATAGATGAAGAGATCGCCCGCATTATGGATGAACGCTATAAATACGTAGTAAAGCTTTTGAGCCAGCATAAAGAGCTTCTCGATTACATTGCAAACCGCCTTGTTGAAATAGAAACCATGGACGGAAAAGAGTTCTACGAAATTGTAAAAGGTGAAGCACACTGTAAAGAAATCACAGAAAAAACAAACAAATCTTCTAAAAAATCAGAAGAATCTGAAAACAAACCTCGTAAAACTCGAGCGAAAAAAAACTGAAAAATAAAAACAATCTGAAGTGCGGAGCCGAAATGGGGTGTGGACTGCCTCTTGAGCTTTTTGGCGCTTAGCCATAAAAAGAATCCGAGGATTTTCGCGTGCGAAAACCGCAGGATTCTTACACAAAAAAGGGAAAGCGAGCATGTCCATATCACATTTCGGCGGGAGCACTTAAGATTGTTTTTATGAGCCGGTTTTTTATATAAATAGACACTATTCTGTTTTCACGTTATAATATTCAGATATGAAAAAGCATTTTTTTATTTTCTGCGCTTTCTTTATTTCTTCAGTTGCATTTGCGCAGAACATCACAACTGCCAGTGCCTATTTTAAGACTATTTCTGAATACTACGGCACAATAAAAGATTACGAAGTTGATTTCGAAATTAAGATTGATAAAACAGAATCAGCAGGAAAGCTTTCTTTTAAGGCACCTAATCTTTTAAGAATGGATTATACAAATCCTCCGGAGCAGGTAATCTGTTTTAATGGCGATGTTCTTACAATCTATATAAAAGAACCTGCAGAAGCTGTTCTTCAGCAGCAGGTTTCTCCAGATGGTACAAATAATTCTGCAACCCTTGCTACTCCTCAGGGGCTTTCTCTCATGTCACGTTATTATACTGTGTCTTATGAAACTGGCCAGACTGCAGAACCCCTCGAAGAAGGTTCTACAGAAATGGTTGTAAAATTGATTTTAACAAGAAAAAGTGCTTCTGAAGCTTTCAGATATATTAAAATTGCTGTAAATTCAGATACAAAGCTTATCCGCCGTATTGAAGCTGTTACTCCAAAAGGAGAAAACTTTGTTTTCAATTTTTACGATTATGTGTTAAATCAGAATTTGTCTGAACAGCGTTTTGTTTATGATGCACCTTCTTCAGCAAATAATTATAACAACTTCCTGTTTTCGGAGTAGAGTAATATGGAAAGTTATGGAGAACTTTTAAAAACAACCCGCGAATCAAAACAGATTGATCTTGACCGTGCAAGTCGGGAAATCTCAATAGAAAAAAGATATCTTGAAGGTCTTGAGGCAGAAGATAATGGAGTTTTTCCTGGAGATGCCTACATGGTCGGCTTTCTTAAAAACTATGCAGATTATCTTGAACTTGATTCGGAGTTTATTCTTAAGCTTTACCGCAATAAACAGATTCAGGAGTCTCCGCTTCCGCAGGGCTTGTATGAGCCTCATAAACCGCGTTTCTTCCTGCCTGCAATTAT
>CAKUWD010000293.1 GCA_934699065.1 uncultured Treponema sp. | reverse complement strand
GAGATTGTAGCTCAGCTGGATTAGAGCACCACCCTGCGGAGGTGGGGGTCGCACGTTCGAATCGTGTCAGTCTCAAACTAAAGTTCGTCGAGAAGACGAACTTTTTTGTTTAACGGCAAAATACTGAGAACTCATGACACGATTCGAAACGGAGTGAACGGCTTCAAAATTGCGAAGGCTTGGAGCAATTTTGAAGTAAATTGCCATGGATGGCAATTTAGCGAACGCAGGCGCCGCGGAGGGAGCCACCATGGAGGGGGCCGACCGTCGCGGCGAATCGTGTCAGTCTCAAAGAAAAGGTCCGATAAGATATCGGATCTTTTTAGTTTAACAGTAAATATTTAGAAATCTTTTTAATACAAGTATTTAGACAATGAATAATTGTTTACTTTTTGTTTCCCTACCTTATGGAACGGGCACTGTTAGCGCCGGGTGAAATCAACCATTTGTGACTTTTTATTTCTTTATGTCACTATAAACAATTTGAAAATCTAATTTCTCAAACATCCGATAGGGACAACAAGTACGCCGTCTTCTCTTTTATACGCATACTGTCCAACTCCGGTCAGAACCATCAAAAAAGATGGATTTTTCATTTTTGTAGTATCAATCTTTTCAGCCAGCTTCTTCAGATTTTCAGCACCTTCATTTATCAGTGTATCCCCACCAAGCTTAATTTCAATTAAGCCATATTTTCCGTTTCTTAAATGAATAACTGCATCACACTCAAGGCCTGTGTTGTCCCTGTAGTGATAAACAGAACCATCCAGACTTTCGGCAAAAACGCGCAAATCCCGAACACATAAAGTTTCAAAGAATAGCCCGTAAGTATTCAAATCATTTATTAAATCATCAGGTCCAACCCCAAGGCTTGCAACAGCAATAGAGGGATCAACATAGTAACGTGTATCAGAAGTTCTGATTGCAGATTTAGAACGAAGGTTTGGATTCCAGGCACTCATATCCTCAATTACAAAGATTTTCTTTAATGCATCAATATATGTATGAACAGTATCTTCATTTATGCTGGTAGAATCATTGGTAAGTATATCACCGGCAATTACAGTATTTGCGACCTGACTTCCCTGATTTCTTGCAAAGGAACGCATAATCCGTTTTACACGTTCTTCATTTTTATTATTCCCATCTGCACGATTTATATCGGATTTTACAACGCCATCATAATAATCAAATGCCTGTTGTAAGGCTGCTTTTTCTTTTAAATCTATTGCACCAGGCCAGCCGCCGCGACAAATCAAAAATGCAAGCTTTTCAATATCATTCTGATTTTCACCATCAACATCCAGATTCCCGCTAAACAGTTCCTTCAAGCTTACTTCACCCGAAGAGTCACCAGATTCAAATAAACTCATTGGTCTCATCATAAGCCACGAAAAACGACCTGTTCCCGAATGTGTAATTTCTTTTGTGTCTGGCGGTACTGCAGAACCTGTCAGAATAAATTGCCCCATCTTAGCACGCTGATCCACCTCATATCTGATAGTATCCCAAAGAGTTGGAGCAAGCTGCCATTCATCTATAAGACGTGGAGTATCACCTTTCAAAAGTCTCAGAGGATTTATTTTAGCAAGACTAAGATTCTGTTCTTTTTCAGAAGGGTTATCCATGTGTAAAATGCTGGCCGCTTTCTGCCCGGCAGTTGTTGTTTTTCCACACCATTTAGGGCCCTCTATAAGAACAGCTCCTTTTGCTTCGAGTTTATCTTGTAAAATTGTATCAACTATTCGGTTTCTGTATTCTTCCATAATTCAATTATCGTATTTTTCGGCGTTTTGTAAAGATATTTTTCGGCGTTTTGTAATATTATTTTTCGGCGAGTTGTAAACCATTTTATTTGGCATTCTGCATAACGGGAGGTTCTGCACCCTACTGGGGTGGAGGGGGCCGACCGTCGTGGCGAATCGTGTCGATTTTCCGAATACATAATTTTCTTGACTTTATAACCATCTGAAATTAAATTTGTTTGTATAAGGGTTCCGGATCAAGTCCGGAATGACGGATTTTGGAGGAGCATTTATGAAACGATGGTATCTTTTTTCTGGTATTCTGGCAGCCTTGCTTGGGCTTCTGATTATCATTTTCCCGGCGTTCTGCATTAAACTTGTTGTTGTAATTCTCGGACTTGCCGCAATTGCTTATGGAATCTACAGTCTCAAAATTACAAAGGTGATTTCAGATGAGCTTAATTACCGTCGTACAATCCTCATAAAAAGTATTGTCAGTATTGTTGCCGGCCTTATGGCTGTTCTCTTTCCGCTTGCGATTGGTGGTGCTGCCTGGACAGCGATGATCTGGCTCCTTATTTTTTATCTTTTGATTTCTGCTGCTGCAGGTTTTTATGCCGCTGCACTTCTTAAGGATTCTGGCGTAGAACGAAAGCGCTATATAATAGAAAATCTTTTGCTTCTTGCTGCTGCCGTGGTTCTCATTCTGATTTCTCCACGCAGTCTTGGTAATGCAATTATCCGCCTGATTGGAATTGTAGTTCTGGTTGCGGGTCTCGCTCTGATTCTTTTTGATGTTTTTTCAGCTCGCGGCGAAGTTCAGGTAATTATCAAAGATGAACGCCCTGCAGCAGAAGAAAAGACAGTAAATCATGATGGCGATGCCGCAGTAGATTCTTCTTCAAACGATGCTGATTTGTAGCAAGGTGGGGGAAGTCTCCCCCTCGCTCCCAAGTCCTATTATGTTGTGTCTCCTGTCAAGAAAAATAATCAGGAAAGATGTTCGGCAATAACCAA
>CAKUWD010000292.1 GCA_934699065.1 uncultured Treponema sp. | reverse complement strand
CGCCAGGGAAGGAATTTTCCGCTTGCTTTAAGGGCATCTGTTGCAGCACGTTCAAGTCCTCCGCAGCAGGGAACTTCCATTCTCACAATAGTAAGACTTTTTATGTTGTTCTGACTTATAATCGCTGTAAGCTTTTCTGTGTAGTCGCCTTCATCTAGTTTTGGACAGCCGACGAGCGTAATGTGATTCTTGATAAAATCCCTATGGAAAGCAGCGTATGCATAGGCTGTACAGTCAGCGGCAATCAGAAGATTTGCATTTTCATAAAAAGGTGCCTGAACAGGAAGCAGTTTGATTTGAACCGGCCACTGCATAAGTTCGCTTTTTACTGTTGATGGTTCGTTTTCTGATTCCGAAGTCTGAGAAGGATTCTGAGCACGGTTAAATGTATGCATAGCACTTCCCGGACAACCTCCTGCGTGGGGATGTGCCATGGGAGCTCCCGATGCCTGCTGGGCCAGAATCTGCTTTCTCTTTTCAACAGCCTGCGGATCATATTCTGCACATTCCCGCTCTTCAATTGAAATTGCACCTGCAGGGCAGGCCGGAAGACAGTCTCCAAAACCATCACAAAAATCATCACGTAAAAGATGAGCCTTTCCATTTTCCATAACAATTGCATTTTCGTGGCAGGCAGAAGCACATAAACCACAACCAGTGCATTTTTCTTCATCAATCTTAACAATCTTTCTAATCATAATTAACCTCGATTTAATCCTTTTTATTGATTTAATTTATCAGCAGGTAATGAAAAAGAATGTTGTTAAAACAACAAAAATCAAATAAACTAGAAATATGAATATCCTTGAACTGATTAAACATCCTCTTTTTACAGGCCTTGATGAAAAAAGCCTGCCAGAGGCATTAAAGATTTTTGAAAGTTCAGAAAAGGCTCTAAAGAAAGGGGAGTGTATTTTTAATTCAGGAAGCAAAACAGAAGTAATGGGCTTTGTACTTGAAGGCCGAATTCAAATAGAAAGCACAGATTATTGGGGAAATAAAACTATCATTGATAATCTTGGAAGCGGAAAGGTTTTCGGAGAGACTTATGCCTTAACAGGCAAACCTTTGATGGTAGATGTTGTTGCTGTTGAAGATTCTAAGATTATGATGATAAAACCTAGGAACATTTTTCTTCACAGCAACAATAAAATTAATTCGGTTCTGATTAAAAATATTCTGCAGATTAGCATGAATAAAAATCTTCATCTTTCACAGCGTATATTTCATACAAATGCAAAGACAATCAGAGGAAGACTTCTGGCGTATCTTTCATCTTGCCTTCCTGCAAAAAGCCCTCATGCAGAATTTGATATTCCTTATGACAGGCAGCAACTTGCAGATTATTTACAGGTAGACCGTTCTGCTTTAAGTGCCGAACTCAGCAAAATGAAAGCTGACGGCCTGATTGATTACTGGAAAAATCATTTTAGACTTTTACATCTGGATTAGATTCACCAAATTTTTCCATAAGTTCAGAACAGATTTTTTCACGTTCAATACCATTTTTTTCTCTGTTTTTAATATGCTTATAAGCTTTGAATAAAGTTGATGGTCCAATTTCTGAAGCAAAAAATCCGATTCCCTGATTCCAGGCAAGAAGTTCAAAAACATCATCCAGTGCCTGACTGTCTATTCCATGAATGTATGCTTTTACAAGTTCTCGTGTTGCCTGACGCATTCTTCCAGCTCCTACAGCATTTGTAAGAGATAATAAAAGTCTGGTTTCATAAGGAAGATAACGCTTTTTATTATTCCATGTAAGATCCCAAAAGTTTACGGCTACATTCCCCAGCTCTTCATCAATCATCGGAAAATTAAGAAGTGCTGCCGGACGGAAAGGAATGTCCATGCCTTTTTCATCTATTTTTGTTCGATAAAAATATACGTGCCATTCATTTTCAGAAAGCTGCTTTGTAAAACGCTCAAAACCAAGCCCATCCATTACTTCATATAAAGGAAGTGGTTCAAACTTCTGTATTATTTCAAGAACTTCGCCAATCTGCATTTTTACAGCCTGTTCTCTTAAAGCAGGAAAGAAGTTTCCCTGTGCATTTCTTACATCCATCCTTTTGAAAGAAGAAATTTGAGAAAGCCATTCAGGTTCATTATTTATTTTGCTCGAAGATTCAATATCTGCAATAAGATCTGTGATTCCTTTTATCAAGTCTTCTTCTGACATTCCACTGCGTTCAATCATATCTTTAACAGTCGTTTTTGGAATCATTATATTTCCCATTGGAGAAGAAAGCATTTTGAATTTTGGATTCACTTCTGAAAGGCGGCTACGAAGCTGTGGATAAGTTTTGATTAATTCTGAAAGTTTTGTTTTTGTGTTTATTTTAATTGTATTCATAAGTTATACCTCTCTATATTTTGTTAGTTATAACTTACAATATTTTACAAAGATTTTATGTTGTTCTTACAACATTTTGTACTATCTCACCCCCGGCACCACAAGAATATTCTGCTTTCGGAGGCGTTCAACGGCGATTTCTGCATAAAGTGTGTAATTGCTGGAAAAAATCGTGATACCACGACACTTGCAAACATCCCGGACTTTGAAATACGGATCCCCGCGCTTGATACCGTAGGCCTTGGCTTCCTTGTTAAGTGCGATTATAACTCCATCATTATTAGAAAGAACTGCAACAGGCTTTCCGCGTAAATCAGGCCGGTAAATCTGTTCACAGGACGCGTAAAGGCATTGCCATCACAATGTAACAGGATAATCAGCCTTCCTTCACCGTATGAATAACGTGTGT
>CAKUWD010000291.1 GCA_934699065.1 uncultured Treponema sp. | reverse complement strand
CACTGGAACATCTACGGTTCTGGGAAGGTTAATCCTGACTGCTGTGAGCCCGGAAACTTTGGTACACGCCTTTCGTATGAAAGGATATCTTAACTTTTGGGAACTGCGCAGTCTCGGTTCCCGGGAAGGAAATAATGAAAAATTTTAAACTCTCTCGTCTCCTTGCAGCAGCAGCGCTTGTTGCATGTCTTTCATTCACAGGTTGTAAACCGGCAGAAGATGCAACTACTCAGGTAGTTGTTGCAAATTATGTTTATCAGCAGACTTATTACAAAACTTTGATTTCTGGAAACTGGAGAAGCCAGTACAATGATGGTTATAGAATTGACACAAGTTCTGTAGTTTATGATGACGGCGGTTACGGTTATGGCTGGACAAGAACTATTGCAGAAATTTCAGATAAGTATATTTACCTTGTAGATTCAAATAACAGATACTATGCAGTTTCTTATAAGGACTGGAATGCAGTTTCTTGTAAATTTGCTGATGCTTATAAAGCTGGCGGAAAATCTTTTGCAAACAGCCTGCTTGAAGCAAAATTAGAATTTACAATTGAGAATGGTTATTTTGGCCGTTATGGTACTTATTCAAAACAATATTAATGCATAAGTGAAACGCCATGTATTGAGGGGAAGTAATTCCCCTCTTATTTTTTTAATTCTGATATTTTTATTTTTCTCACCTTTAAGCTCACAGGAAGCAGAAATCATACTTCCCGAAGTTACAACCTATCTTCCATCCTCTGTTGAAAAAAAGATTGTGCTTACAGCTGAAATGCTTGAAGCAGAACATATTGAATCTCTATCTCAGGTAATAGAACGCTGCGGTATTCAGAATCTTTCTTATGGCGCTTATGGGCTTGAAAATAAACCAAGTATCCGTGGTTTTACAGATGAAACAGTACGTGTTGTAATAGACGGAATCTGTGTTAACAATGCTCAGTACGGCACTTTTGATTTTTCTGCTATTGATATTTCTGCAATTGAGAAAATTGAAATAATTCGTGGCGGCTTTACAGAAGGTGTTGAAGATGAAGGGGCAGTTGGTGGTGTAATTTACATTACTACAAAAAAGACAGATCTAAAAAATACTCTTTCTGTTGAAGTGGCAGCTAAAACTTTTTTCAATTTGAATTTGCCGCTTGATTCAGCTTTCCAGAAGCTTTTGTTTTCAGGGAAAATCGGCGAACAGACATTTTTTAATTCCGGGCTAGCCTGCAATTATGCGCAGAATCTTTTTTTGTATAAAAATGATAAAAATGTTTTGTCACAGAGAAAAGATTCTCAGGTTCTGGACGGACAGGGGAATCTTGCTGTAACTCATTATTTTAAAGATGGAAATAATATTTCATTCAGCGATATTTTTTATGCTGGAAACAAACATGCACCTGGAGCAATGAATTCTACAACTCCCGGACTCCAGCGCGATATCAATAATAATGTTTTGATTTCACTTTCTAATCCGGCAGTAGTAAATTTATTTAATTTAAAAAACAGTATTTCATGGCAGTATAATAATCGCTATTATAGAGAAAATACAAAAGCTATTTATAGTGATGAAAGCACTCATTATATAAATGCAATTAAATATACAGGTACTGCTGATTTTTATTCGCTCGCTGGCGGGCGTATACAGCAACTTATTGGAATTTCAGCAGATTATACTTTTCTTGATTCTACGAATGATGGAAAACATAATCAGATTTCGGGAGTAGGAAAAGAAACTTTTAAATTTACACCTGGTGGGGGCTGGACTTTTTCGCTTCCTCTTGCTGTAAAGTTTTGCTTTAATGATAACAACTGCAATTTTGCTTTTGTTCCGAAGGCTGGTCTTTCTCTTGAACTTTCAAAGGTTCAGTTTACTTTTGACGTTTACCGCATGGTGCAGTTTCCAAATATGGATGATTTGTTTTGGGAAGGCGGTGGCTTTCATGGAAATCCAAACTTGAAGCCTGAAAGCGGCTGGGGTGCTGATTTAGGTTTTGCACTCAGAAACTGCCCCTTTGATGCTTCTGTTACAATTTTCTCAAACTATTATAAGGATAAAATCCAGTGGGGCAGTGGTACAACCCAGAACATTTCAAGTGCCTTTTATCTTGGTGTAGATTTTTCTCTTGGTGCACAATTTTGGAATGGGCTTTTGGAAATTGATGTGAATGGCGACTATCTTTATAACCGGCTTTTGGATGAATCAAGTCCGCATACTTATGGAAAGAGAATTATGTGGACACCTGATTTTGTATGCTCTCTGGTTTTTGGCTTAAATTTCGAACTTGCAAAAATCAGACTTTGTGCAGAATATACAGGCAACAGATATACTGAAAATATGAATCTTTACAAACTGGATCCTTATCTGCTTGTAAATCTTGCGGCAGAAGGGGCTCCTATAAAGGGAAAGTTTACACCGTTCTTAAAGCTGGATAATTTATTAAACTGGAATTATCAGGCAATCGATGAATATCCTATGCCAGGCATATCGCTCACCGTTGGTGCACGATATAAGTTTTTCTGATTTATTGTGCAAGCTCTTGTTTTTAGATATAATAACGGAACTGTCACCCCGAACTTGTTTCGGGGTCTATTTTTAATTTGGAAGAAAAAATGCCTGGTTTTTATGATTATTATGATGTTGCCGTAGTTGGTGCGGGACATGCCGGAATTGAAGCAGGACTTGCCTGTGCCCGCATGGGGTTAAAAACAGTACTTATTACCCAGACTCCGGATGCAATTGCAAGAATGAGCTGTAATCCTTCAATTGGAGGAATTGCAAAAGGAAATATTGTCCGCGAAATAGATGCTCTCGGCGGGC
>CAKUWD010000290.1 GCA_934699065.1 uncultured Treponema sp. | reverse complement strand
TGACTGAAACGGTATGACATGGCTGATTCAGCATTACATGGAGGTTATGATTATGGAAAAATATCAGAAAATAAATTTATTCACTCTTGAAATCGGTAAGTCACTTTGTCAGGAATTTTTACTTCAGGATATTTTAAAATCTATATCTGAAATTAGAGCGGATATTTATGAACAATATGGTCTTGTAATACCAAATGTAAGGGTAAAAGATAACAGAAATCTGTCTCCCTTTGAATATGTAATAAAGGTTTCAGAAATCGAAGTTTCCCGTTATGAACTCAAAAGAAATTGTATTTTAATTCTTGACGCCGGTAACGTAACTCAAAAAATGAAGGGGAGTGAAGCTTTTGAACCTGCATATGGTTGTTCTGCTCTCTGGATTTCTTCTGCAAGAAAAGATATCGCAAAAGAAAGAGGTTATTTGCTTGTTTCATATCAAAAAATTATTAAAACTCATTTTACCGAAATCATAAAAGCCAATCTGGCTTCTGTAATTACAACTCAATATGTGAGCGATTTGTTTGATGAACTTATGGAAGATAATAAGGCTTTGTGTGCCCATATAGCTGGTAAATACGAATATGAAGCATATGGAATTGTAAAAGAAATCCTTCAATCCCTGATAAAAGATAATGTCAGTATTCGTAACATCATTCCAATTCTGGAAGTTATCGCAAACGAAGAAAAGGTTACTAAAAAATTAATTAATTCATTATATGAAAAAGTTCGTCTTGCAATTTCGTCAGATATTGTTGCTCCTTATATCAAAAAAAACACTCTTAAGGTTTTGAGATTAAGCAGAAGTTTTTCTGAATATTTAAATGATAATTGGAAAGATATTGGTGACTTTAATGTTGATAAGAGAATTGTTAAATCTTTTACCAGAGAAATTGAAGCATTGTCTTCTGCTTTTGAAGACAGAACAACAGTCATTTGTATAAGTCCTATTATGTATGTAGCTAAAAAGTTTATGTTTGAAATTTGTCATTTGAAAAATATTGATCTTATTTCAGATTTAGAAGTTTCTTCTGCGCTTGATGTATTTACAAATATCAGATTTGAAATTTTAGCTGATGTTGGCGACGGTAGGATTTTTTCTGAAGAAAAAGATTTAAAAAATGAAACTAGAATACTTCAAAGATTAAGAAAAGAAATCTGATAAAAAATGTTTTTTTATTCCCGTGACTTGGGAATATACATGTTTTATATTTTGTATTATGAAAGCCGTGGATGCGGTTTTACATAAAAGTCCAGTCAGATTTATGACTGGCAAGAGGAGGATCTTATGAAAAAGATTTTTGGAATTGCAATTTTTGCAGTTGGTGTTTTTGGCCTTATTAGCTGTCAGGTTGCTGCTGGAGGAAGTGAAATTAATAACATGCTTCCTGCAAATACTGCAACAGAAGAGGGGAATGTACAAGAGAAAGGCACTGAAGAAACAACTCAAATTCCAGAGCTCTATAAAGATTTTGCAAATTATCCGCAGGGAAAACAGGATGCAAGAGGAACACTTACATTAAAAAATCAGGTTAATTCAAAAGTTCTTGTTTTTACAGATTCAGTTTCTCCATCAAATTATATTGCTACAATTCCTGCATTGGAATCAATAAAAGTAAAACTCAATTCCGGAAAGTTTTATAATATTGTTGCAGTTCAGCAGTCTGTTTATGAAGAAAATCCGACTCTCGCTGTACAGACAAGTAAACTTGCTTATTATTCTGATACTCAGGCTTATACTGTAAGTGTTTCTCCTGAAAATCTGACTGGTAGTGCAACATGGATTTTCAATAATAACACAAATTACTGGGTGTCAGTTGAGCATGTAGATAATTCAGGTGAAAGTTATGCAGTGATTGCTCCAAATGCAAAACGAGTTACTATTCCAGTTCAGACAAATGCTTCTTATCCTTATAAGATTGTTTACAAAAAAGAATTGAAGTACAACAACATCACTATAGCAGTTGCAGAAAAAACTTCCATGGAAGAAAACGATGAAGCATCTTTTTACAATCTTACAAGTTTTACAACTGATTTGAATGGAACTGCAGCTGAAGAGTATGATGATTTGGCTCCTACAGTTCAATTTATTAATAATACCGGAAAAACCATAAGAGTTTATAACGGACAGGTACAGCTTTCGGATGCAGGTGCTGTTAGTGAAGACTATACATTGGCTTCAGGATTAACTGCCTTCTTTACTTCGTTCGCTGAAGGGACCAATTCTACTTCATTAAATATTCGTTCTGTAGCATGGAGCGGAAGTCAGACATGTTCAAAATCAGTTTCTTTTGAAAATGGCAAGGTTTATGTTGTAACAGCTTCCATAAATACCGGAAAGGATAAAAAGACAAATCCCCTTGTATGGACTGTTTCAGAAAAGTCTGCCGAAACATTTTATTCTGAGCGCTAGAAAACAGGTTGCATAGTAAATCTTGCTTGGCTGACCAATGCTTATTGGTCGGCCCTTTTCTGGAGGTGATGTTATGAAAAATCATATTTGCTTTTTTATTTTTGTGCTCCTCTGCCTGACTTCCTGCACTACAGGTCTAGGAGACAATATTTATTTCTTGGACTATACGGAAGCAAAAGAAAAAGAAGAAAAATCAGATGATGATAATTTGAGCACAAATACCTGCATAAAAAATGAATCACCTTATAAAATTGTAGTTTTCAAGGATTCATTACGTGAAGAAGTTTTGTGTAATGTAAATGCCTATGATTCAGTTTCAATTTATATGGAACCTCCATTGACAGATACTGTTTGTTATGTAACTTATTATATTAAGCTGAGTGAAGATTTTTCCATTCCATATTAGTCGAATGATTGTTTTGTAATTGTTCCGTCAAGGCAAAGTGACATCCAGTCAGTA
>CAKUWD010000289.1 GCA_934699065.1 uncultured Treponema sp. | reverse complement strand
CAGAGCCTTATTCTTCGATTTTTGGCTTATTTTATAACATCACTATGTATAATCATTGCCTGTTTGTATTCTGCAGATGCGACCGAGAACAAATCTACATCAGGTTCTTTATCGAGCATACTAACATCACCGCTGAATTCTACATTATTTGCAATGCGGATTTTTGCAGTGGTAATATTTCCTATAACTTTACTTCCCGAACAGATTTCAACACGCTCTGCCGCATTCATATCACCATTTACATCTCCACCTGCAATAATTATTGAATTAGCATCTATTTTATCTACCTTACAAACTGCATTTTTTGCAATTTCAAGATCTCCTGAATGTGCATTGATTTTTCCGCTGAATTTTCCGGTAATTACAAGACGATCGCTGAATTCAAGAACTCCATCAAATTCTGTCTCTTCACCAAAAACTGTGATATTTCTTTTTTCGTTTTCGTTTTTTTCAGCCATCAATTCACCTGTAAAATCTATTTTCTTGTTTTGATAATTATAACAACAATTGTTTGTATTATCAATATTAATGCAGAAAGCCCTGCTGCAACAATTCCCGCAATATCTCCGATTCTTGTATACAAAGTCTGCTGACCATCATCGATTACAGGTACTCTTCCAATTATATAAGCCTCACAGAATTCAGGAGCTGCTTTTATTACTTTTCCATTAGGATTGATTACACAAGTTACTCCACTTGCTGTGCTGCGTACCGAAGGAACTCCATTCTCTACCGAACGGAACACAGCCATTGCCAGATGCTGTTTCTGGCATGCATTACTTTTAGACCAGGAATCATTACTCAGATTTATAAAGCAACGTGAGCCATTTAAAACCATTCTGCGGCAAACTGTACTGAAGGTATCTTCAAAACAAATTGGTGTTGAAAACTTAAGACCACGATAATCAAAAACCTTATACACATCCCCCTTTTCCCACATGTGATTATCACCATTCAAAAGCTTCTGGTAGAAATACGGAAATGTATGTTTCCATGGAAAACTTTCGGTAAAGGGCACAAGTTTTATCTTTGAATAAATACCAGGCTCTGGAGGATGCACATTTTTACCTGATTCAAATACCAGGGCACTGTTATATCTTGTTCTGCCTGTATTTTTCAATTCTTCTTCATGAGAATTTCCAATTACAAAAACAGCATTGTTTTCATCAATAAAATTCAGCAACTGTGAAATAAGCAGAAAACGTCTCATATCAGTTCCATAATCATAATTATAAATTATAGAAGGTGCTACTGCAGTTTCCGGCCATACAACAAAATCAATTTCAGAAGAAAGAGACTGTGCTTCCTCTGTAAGCTGAATCAATTTATTTACATTTCTGGAGTATTCTTCTATTCCATTTTTCCATGGACTTTCATTATTCTGAATGGCCGCTACAGTAACATATCTGTCAGAATTATTTTTTCCCATAACAGAAAGACCATAAATATATGATGCTGCAAAAATCGCAAGCCATAGGCCACCACAAATAAAAGTCAGTTTTAAAGATGTATCAGAAAGAGCTTTTTCTTTTTTAACATAAGCAGAAATACTGGATTTTTTTCCATTATCAACATTATTCAAAAGTCTGTTTTTTTCTTTCTTTTTTGAAATCAGACTGAATAAAAAAACTGAAGGAAATATTACAATATAATTTAATGCAAAAACTCCTCCTAAAGAACATATCTGAATTAAATACAAGTTCTTCCATTGGGTATAAGCTGTAACTCCATAATTCATTCCAAAAAATCCAAGAGTTTTCAAATACTCATATCCGCAGATGATGATAAACTGAAGCAGCCATCCATTTTTTGATGTAATGATATCAGCCCATTTAAGTACAGAAAAAAGCAAAGCACAAATTACTAAATACCCGATACAGACAATAACTAATCCCAAAGGATGAAAGGCATTAAGCCAGTAACCATAGAGACCATAAGAAAGCCCACCATAAATAGCTCCAAAAATTACAGCTTCAGCAAAACGAGATTTTTTTATTAAAAACAAAATCGGAAGATAATTAAAAAAAGCTAAGCAGCCTAAACCATCTTCAAAAAATATATTTGGGTTTGAAAGCCAGAACAAGACAGAGGATAAAAACAGTAAAAAAATTTTAAATACTATTCCTGCAGAATCAGAAGGCTTTACTTTTTTATTATTCATCTTCATCAATCTTCAGATTCCATAACTTATTTTTTAGAATCTGACCAGCACGGAAAACTGCTACATAATGAGGGTCAACTTTGATTTTTTCTCCAGTTTTAGGATTACGAGCCACAGCCCTACCTTTCCGAAGCCTTTTTTCAAAAGTACCAAAACCGCGCAATTCTATTGTTGAACCTTCCTCCATTGAATTTCTCAACTGGATAAGAAAATCATCAACAACCTGTAAAATAACTTTTTTCTCAATATCTGAAGATTTATAAATTAAATCTACCAGATCACTTTTAGTAATTTTTTTATCAGACATTATTCTATTATAACATAAAAAAAACCAGTTGAAAATATTTCAACTGGTTTTCCAGATTAATAATCAAAAATGTTATTTTGCTGCAAATGTAGCATTATAAAGATTCATCATTCTTGACTTTTTACGAGACACAGCGTTTCTCTTAAGAACACCCTTACTGCGAGCGCTGTCAAGCTCTTTCTGAAGCTGCTTGTATTTTTCTTCAGCAAGTTTCTGATCCTTTGCCTGAACAGCTTCTACAAACTGCTTTGCATAAGTTCTGCAAGTGCTCTTGATTGCTTTATTATGAAGTCTGCGAACTTCGCTCTGTGCGTGTCTTTTTTCTGCAGATGATTTTTTGCCTGCCAATTGGAGACCCCCAAAATTAATAGTTAACTATCTGATATAGTATCAAAATGCATATTTTGTGTCTATTAAAGTTT
>CAKUWD010000288.1 GCA_934699065.1 uncultured Treponema sp. | reverse complement strand
CAACTTCACCATTAATAGAAATTGCATTATTTTTGATGAACTCGCGGGCTTCGCGCTTAGAGCTTGCCATACCGTTGTTTACGAGAACATCAACAAGTGGAAGTTCTTCATTAAACTGGAAGTTTGGAACACCTTTAAGTCCCATCATAATATCATTTACAGAAAGGCCTTTGAAATCACCCTTGAAGAGCTTTTCAGAAACCATAACTGCATTGTCAGCTTCTTCTTTTCCATGGAGGTCTTTAACAACTTCCCAGGCAAGAGTTTTCTGGGCAATACGTGTTTCTGGAGCTGCCTGCTGCTGTGCCCATACAGCTTCAATTTCTTCCTTGCTGAGGAAAGAGAATACCTTAAGGTATTCGAGAACCTTATTATCATCAGTATTAATAAGATACTGGTAGATTGCGTATGGAGAAGTTTTTGATTTTTCGAGCCAGAGTGCATTTCCTTCTGATTTACCAAATTTCTTTCCTGTTGCGTCGAGAATGAGCGGCATTGTGAAGGCATAAGCCTGGCCGTCGAGCATTTTGCGGATTAAATCTACACCAGTTGTGATATTTCCCCACTGATCGCTTCCTGCAACCTGCATGATACATTTCTTATCCTGGAAGAGATGAACAAAGTCAAAGCCCTGAAGTAGCATGTATGAGAATTCTGCAAAAGTAATACCAGTTTCGAGTCGGCGGCGGATAATATCCTTGTCTAGCATATAGTTAAGGCTGATGTATTTACCAATATCACGCAAAGTGTCGAGGAAAGAGCGGTCTTTCCACCAGTCGTAGTTGTCTACGAGTTCTGCAGTTGGAACCAGGCGCTTAATCTGATTGCGGATACCTGTGATATTGTTGTTAACAGCTTCTTCGGAAATAATTTCACGTTCTGCTGTTGGGCGAGGGTCTCCAATACGGCCTGTAGCTCCACCACACAAAAGAACCGGGTGATGGCCTGCATTAGCAAGACGTTTTGCCATACAAAGAGAAGAGTAGTGGCCAAGGTGAAGAGAATCGGCAGTAGGGTCTGTTCCCCAGTAAAAGGCGAAAGGGGCACCGTCCAGTACCTTCTGTAAATCAGATTCTTCGCCTGCGATGTCTTTAATCAGGCCGCGCCATTTCAAGTCTTCAAATAAAGTCATTTTTTCTTGTCTCCTAAATAAACGTGATATACGACTGGTCAAGGCACGCTTCGCTTAAAGCCTTGACTCAGTCGTTTTGCAGGTTGCAATTATATTTTCAACCTGCAATCTAAACAAAAAAAAGGCTTCCCTTTTACGGAAAGCCTTGTAATTACCTTTTAGTAACACAGCGCAGAATTACCCGCGTTTTCCGTAAGAACAGAGAAAATCTAAGCTATAATAAAGGTAAGCCAACGTAGAGGAATTGATTTTCTGTGCCCAACGGACTGTGTGTTTCATAATTATTTGTTCCTGATTTATTAGCGTTCGCGGAATACAATGCGACCTTTGTTCAAATCATACGGTGAAAGTTCAACTTTTACACTGTCGCCTGGAACGATTCTGATGTAATGTTTTCTCATTTTACCAGAAAGATGTGCGAGAATTACGTGTCCGCCTTCGAGTTCAACGCGGAATGTTGTGTTAGGAAGGGCTTCTTTTACTACACCCTGTACTTCAATAGCTTCTTCTTTTGCCATAGGAATCCTTTAAAAAAAATTAAAAATTTGCAAAAAAAAATTTGTCTTTTTGCCGATTTGCATTTATATTAGTTATTATATACAAAACGCCACGATTTGACAACACAAGGTAAAAATCGTTTCGGGAGGATTACAAAATTGAATAAAGAATTTCTAAAAAAGATGAAGGAATACCTTCTTGAACAGAGAAAAACACTTCTGGCTTCTCTTGCAGACCAGAGTGAAGATATGCGTAGTCTGGTGAAAACTGTAGAATCTGGAGATGAGGCTGACGTTGCTGCCGATGTAATTGATAGAACTCTGCTTACAGCACTTGGAGAACAGGATGCAAACAGACTTCAGCAGATAGATAATGCACTTGATCGTATAAATCAGGGAACTTATGGCCGTTGTGTTAAATGCGGTAAAGAGATTCCTCAGGAAAGACTTGAAGTTCTTCCATATGCACTGATGTGTGTTACATGTGCAAGTGCTCAGGAAAGAAAGAATCGCTAGCGCCGTCACCCTGAACTTGTTTCAGGAGCTGTCAGAAAGATGCTGAAATGTCATTCTGAACTTGTTTCAGAATCAGCATGACATTTGTCTTTTACAATTGTACGATATTATTTCCAGGATATACCAGTTCGGTATATCCTGTTTTTTTTGCCTGAGCAGCGGCACGATCAAAGGCTCCATCCAGCATAGCTGTAGTGTGGGCATCGGAATTGATGCATACAGGCACACCAAGTTCAAAAAGATGCTCAAGGAAGTACTGAGAAGGGTAGGTGTCGTCCATAATGCCTCGGCCTATTGCACCTGTGTTGATTTCTGTAATTACACCGGCACGGGCAATTTCTTTTGCAGTTGCCTTTAATTCTTCTTTATACCAGCTTTCTTCGGGATTAAAAAAGTTCAAAGGACCGTTTCTAAGTTTTATTAAGTCGCAGTGAGCTATAATGTCAAAATCACCTTTTTTTAGCATTTCGCGTTCAGCTGAAAAATAGTCACACACTGCGGCGCGACCATCTATTTCTCCGTTTGGCTTAGAGTAAAAACGTATCAGGTTTTCTTTTACGATTTCAGGCTTATGATCAACTGTAAAAAAGCCCTTGTCTGTATTTATAAAATGTACGGCTCCAATCAGATAATCCGGAGAAAAGACTTGATAATTAGATTTAGATGGAATTGCTGTTCCATATATATCAGATTCAAAATAATCAGCTTCAAAACCAAGATAGATTTTGATTTTATCGGCATATTTTTCTTTTAGACGGTGGACTTCTTCTGTATAGGCT
>CAKUWD010000287.1 GCA_934699065.1 uncultured Treponema sp. | reverse complement strand
AGTTCAGGTAGAATACAACTGGACTTATCTTGATATGGTTATGGATTCTTACCGCGAACTTCATATAAAACCTTTTATAGAACTTGGCTTTATGCCAAAACAGCTGGCTTCAGGCGACAATTCAATTTTCTACTGGAAGGGTCACACAACACCTCCGTATAATTACGATCGCTGGGCAGGCTTAATTCAGGCAACACTGCGCCATCTTATGGACCGCTATGGAACCGACGAAGTTGTTACCTGGCCTGTTGAAGTATGGAATGAGCCAAACCTTCCGGGCTTCTGGAAAGATGCAGACATGAAGGAATATTTTAAGCTTTATGATATTTCTTCCAGAGCGGTAAAGGCTGTAGACAAACGCTTTAAGGTTGGCGGACCTGCAGTCTGCGGTGGTACCGACAAGGAATGGATAAAAGCTTTTCTTGAATTTGTCCGCAAAAACAAATGTCCTCTAGATTTTGTAAGCCGTCACCACTACACCACAGAGTTCCCGAATTACGACGGCCACTACGGTTACCCAAAACTTCATCCAAAAGAAAAATGCTTTGAACAGCTTGATTCTACCCGCGGCATAGTTGATTCATTCAAAGAATTCAAGGGCATGGATATAAATGTAACAGAGTTCAATACTTCTTATATACCAAACGCGCCGGTTCACGACATGAATCTAAATGCTGCCTATATTGCACTTATGCTTTCTACATTCGGCGACAATCACAAATCTTATTCTTACTGGACCTTTGGAGATATTTTTGAAGAGGCAGGTGTTCCGTATACTCCATTCCACGGAGGCTTTGGACTTGTTGCAAACGGACTTATTCCAAAGCCAACCTTCTGGACTTTTGCCTTTTACAAAAAGCTTACAAAGAACTACGAAAAATGCGTACTAAAAACAAAAAACTGCGTGGTCGTAAAACAAACTAACGGTAGTTATTCTGGAGTAGTCTGGAATGTAGATGAAGAAATGACAGACAAAGAATTCAAACTCGACCTCACCTTCCCACTCGAAAACCGGGCAAAGGGAAAAACAGAAGATGAAAAGCTTCCTAACGTGCTTATTACCGAGCTGGTAGATGAAGAAGTCTGCAATCCACTCAAGGCTTGGCACGATTTAGGAGAACCTGCAAATCCGAGCCAGGAGCAGATGGAAATCCTTCGTGCGGCCGCCCAGCCTTTTGTTCAGACAAAGCGCTGCGGTAATAAAATAAATCTGGTGCTCAAGGAAAATGCAGTCTGCTACTTTGAAATAAAAGCCGCACCAATAAAGAGCAACCGTGGTTATACCTACGGAAGACTACAATAACCCCCGGTGGTTGAGTAGGCACGAAGTGCTGTATCGAAAACACCTGTTATAAAACCTCGGTGGTTTCGATACGGCTTCGCCTACTCAACCACCGTAATCAGGAGATATCATGGAATACACAGCAAACTCAGATAAAATCACCCGCGACTTTTTCGACTCCCTCTTACTTGAACCCCGCTATATCGATTCTGACTTACCAGTTACAAACCTGGAGCTCTACGGCAGCACCTTCGACACACCGGTTATGACAGCCGCCCTCTCTCATCTGGGCAATACCGCAGAAAACGGTATGGTAATTTATGCTCAGGCAGCCGCAAAGTGCAACGCTGTTCACTGGGTCGGCATGGGAGAAGATAAAGAGCTGGAAGAAATAACTTCAACCGGCACTGCTACAATCAAAATCATAAAACCGCATGCAGACAATAAAGAAGTTTTCCGCAAGATTGAACACGCTAAAAAAGCCGGCTGTTTTGCCGTAGGTATGGACATAGACCACGCCTTCAACGGAAACGGCGGCTATGATAATGTACTGGGTCTTCCCATGAAGCCAAAGACTACAGAAGAGCTTACTGATTTTGTTCAGGCAGCAGGCGACACTCCATTTATTGTAAAGGGAGTACTTAGCACAAAAGACGCTGAAAAATGCCTTAAGGCAGGCTGCAAAGGAATTCAGCTTTCACACCACCACGGAATTATGAGTTATGCAGTACCACCACTTATGATGCTGCCAGAGATTCTTCAAGTTACACGCGGCGAAATACCTGTATTCATAGACTGCGGAATTGAAAGCGGCATGGATGTCTATAAATGTCTTGCCCTCGGAGCAACAGCTGTAAGTGTTGGCCGCCACCTCATGCCGTTTTTGAAGGAAGGAGCTGACAAAACTTCAGACCGAATTAAAGAAATGACAGGCGAGCTGGCCGCAACCATGGCCCGCACCGGCATCCGAGACCTCAAGAGCTTCGACCCGACAGTTATTCATCAGAGAAATTTCTAAGCACAACACGTCATGCTGAACTTGTTTCAGCATCTATAACATAGACCCCTGCACCTTCGCAGCTATGCTGCGAAGGTGCAAGGATCTATACAAGAGACCCCGAAATAATTCGGGGTGACACGTCACTTTATTTTACTACAACCACAAGTACCCATCCGCTTGCAACACAGACCTCGGCCACTTTTCCAGGAAGTACTTCATTGCTTACTCCAAGCTGAAAGTTCGCACTCAGGCTGGCATTCTCCAGCGGGTACTTTGCGTTTTTAATAGTCACACCACTCACATCGCCGGCAACCGTCAGAACAGAAAAATATGAGCAATTATCTTCTATAAAAAAGGGCTCTTTACCGACTATCTGCATTTTTGAATAGTCATCTATTAAAACCGCCTTTTTTCCAAGCCCATCCAGATATAAAAGAATGGAAATATTTGCCAGCGCATGATCGAAGCGGCCGCCCATTGCACCAAGTAATAAAAAATCACTAAAGCCACGCTCCACTGCAAGCTTTGCTGCATATAAAGTATCTGTATCATCTTTTTCACGGGGAAGTTTTACAATTTCAGGATGACCGGCAGTACCGGCATATTTAGATAAAGCTGCTGGATCACATGAATCAAAATCACCAACAATAAGATCCGGTACTACAC
>CAKUWD010000286.1 GCA_934699065.1 uncultured Treponema sp. | reverse complement strand
GATGCCCGCGCTATCTCTGCAAAGCGTCAGGAGCTTAAGCGCTTCGAAGCTGCTAAGGCTGTTAAAAAGACAACTCTTGATACTCTCTTTACAGATATTAAAGACAGCGAAGTTAAAGAACTTAAGGTTATCATTAAGGCAGACCTTCAGGGATCCGCAGAAGCACTCAAGGCTTCCCTCGAAAAACTTTCTACCCGCGAAATCCGCCTTTCTGTTATTCACTCAAGTGCGGGTGCTATCAACGAATCAGACGTTACTTTAGCAGCAGCAGACTCAAATGCAATTATCATTGGTTTCAATGTACGTCCTACTCCAAAGGCAAAAACTCTTGCCGAGCAGGAACAGGTTGAAATCAGAAAATATAATATCATCTATAAGTGTGTTGAAGAAATTCAGCAGGCTATGGAAGGTATGCTTCAGCCGGATACAAAAGAAGAAGTTATCGGTATGGTTGAAGTACGCAACACCTTCAAGGTACCAAAGGTTGGCGTAATCGCCGGTTGTTCTGTATCAGAAGGTATTGTTCGCCGCTCTGCAAGCGTAAACCTTGTTCGCGACGGAATCGTAATCTTTACCGGAAAGATTTCTTCTCTCAAGCGCTTTAAGGATGATGCCAAGGAAGTTAGCGTAGGCTACGAATGTGGTATCGGCTTAGAGAACTGGCAGGATATCCAGGTTGGTGATAAGCTTGAAGTATTTGAAATCATTGAAGTTGCAAAGAAGCTTGGAAAGACTATTGCCGAAGAAGAGGCAGAGGCTGCAAAGCGTAATGTAACTGCCGGTGGTTCAGAAGGAGCTCAGTAATGGGACAGTATCGTATTCAGAGACTGAATGATCAGCTCCGCGATGAGATTTCCCAGTTGATTTTGCGCGGGGAGGTAAAAGATCCCCGTGTAAATACCTTTCTTAGTGTTAACCGTGTGGAAGTTACCAGCGATTTAAGCTATGCAAAAGTTTATGTTTCTTCCTTTCTTCCTGATGGACAGGTAAAGAAAGGTGTTGATGGACTTCAGGCTGCAGCTGGTTTTATTCAGCGCGAAATAGCAAAGAAATTGAGAATACGTCAGTTTCCAAAGCTTCAGTTCCAGATTGATGCAGGTATGAAAGCAGGCTTCGATATGATACAAAAGCTGAACGAGCTGGAACGAGAAGAAAAGGCATCTGAAAATAAAGAATAATATGGATTGCTTCACCTGCGGTTCGCAATGACGTCATTGCGAGGCGTAGCCGAAGCAATCTAGTTTAAGACAAAGCGGTGGCGGATACGTCCACCGCTTTCTTTTTCTATGAGCCCGCGAAAAACATCTTTTTGCGAAAATACTGCATATAAAGCATCGGAAGCAAGCTCATGAAGTTTTGTTGTAAAGAGGGCAGAACGAAGAGGCTTTCCGTTACAGTAATCTTTTTCTGCTTCGTCATCTTTTAAAGTAATGGAGTTAAAACCGCAGAGAGCTGCTGTTGAACGGTCGCATTGACGGATAGTCTTTTTGATTTCTTCCTGTAGAAGAGAATCATCAGGATAAGTTTTTTGTAAGTCTATTGATTTTTTAGAAGCCTCGATTGAAGATTCAATAGAAAAGACTTCAAGCTCATTAAAGCCTGCTGCATCTTTTATATCAAAATTGCCGACACGAGTTCTGTACAATCCAATAAGATGGCCGGCACTTCCTGCTTCTTTTGCAATGTCACGTGCAAGGCAGCGGATGTAAGTTCCTTTTGAAACTGTAAAAGAGATTTTGCAATATTCAATATCCCCATTAGTATTTGTTTTAGTTTCTTCTAGTTTTGCTTCAAAAACTGTAACAGGGCGGGGAGGAATCTCAACTGATTTTCCTTCTCTTGCAAGGTCACTGGCCCTTTTGCCGTTTACATGAACAGCACTAAAAGAAGGCGGAGACTGCATTATATTTCCTGTATATTTACTGATTGCCTTATTAAGGGCTTCTAAAGATGGAAGTGGGGCTGTTTTTGTGATGCTTCCTGTATATTCAAGAGTATCTGTTTCCTGGCCGAATTTGATTACAGCCTCATAAGATTTATCAAATTCAGTTATGTTTCCAGCCAGCTTTGTGAGGCGGCCTGTACAAACTACAAGAAGCCCCTGTGCAAAGCTGTCTAATGTTCCTGTGTGACCAACCTTTGTTGTCGCCAATGCTTTTTTTATACTGTGCAAAGATGAAAATGAAGTAAGTCCAGGCTTTTTTGCAAGAAGTACAATACCATCAGGTGAAGAAAGATTAGCCACACAAAACTCCTGTATTTAGCGTAAACCAGCGGCGTCAGCTTCAGCGGCTTTCTTCCAGTACTGGCTGCGGCCGATACCCATACCGATTTCTCCACGCATTTCAAGAGTATCTGTTTTGAATTTTTTACCATCAGCTTTATGGAAATTGATTTTACATTTATAGCGTTTTCCATCACCCGGATCAATGATGTATCCGTTTGCCCATTTACCTTCACTCTGATTTGTAAGATCCCAAATCCAGGTAGTTCCAACAACTGTGAGAGTTCCAACATCAGCACCCTTCATAAAGTTGTCATAAGTTTTACCTTTTCCACCAGTAGCTTTTTCATCCTGTGGTTTGTCTGCTACTGAAAGAATTTTTCCGCAGAGCTTTCCGCCTTCCTGCCAGATTTTCCAGCCGGCTGTATCTTCGTTAGTCTTTTCATCAACACTAATCCAGAATCCCTCCGCCGGGTCAGCAGCAAAACACATTGATCCTACCAAAAGAAATGCTGCCATGATTGCAATAAGTTTTTTCATGTTCTTTCCTCCGAAAAATTAGAATATTTAATTATAACATGAAAAGAAAACAATATAAATAAAAAAAATAAAAACAATGCGATAATGTGAGAAATGAGAGCCGAGAAAAACCAAAAAGCTTGAGAAGCAAAAAAAAAGACACTTCAAAAGAAGTGTCTTAAGTGGGCAGTGAGAGGATCGAACTCCCGACACGCCTAAAATCGG
>CAKUWD010000285.1 GCA_934699065.1 uncultured Treponema sp. | reverse complement strand
ATCTGCACTCCAGATATGGCCTATCATTATAACGCTTCCATTTTTATTTGCAAGGTCAAGGCCTTTTTTAAGCTCCTTGAGTGCGTTCTCTTTTGTTTTTTCATTGTCTAAAAAGATATTGCGTTCATACCATGAATAACCGAGCTCGCGCGCAACATACGGTACCTTCGTTTCAACATTTGTGCGGCTGTCGAGAAAATATATACCTTCCTGAGAACAGAACTGAAGCACAGTTGCCATTTTTTCTGCATCGGCAGTAATGCCAGAACCTTCATGATTATTCATTCCGGCTATAGGGCCAATCTCGGTAACGTTCTGGAAAAGCAGAGATTTTATCTGATTCTCTGTCATATCCGGTTTTATTGCGCCTGGACCAGGGTTTACACTTGCATTTACAGATTGCATAGGCTGATGAAGAATCAGTTCGTTTCCAGAAGCGCGAACCTGTGCCGCAGTTTCTTTTGAATGAGCAATTTGTGGAAGTACGGCAACTGTTATAGGAAAGGGCAGTTTTAGAAATGGTGCAAGATGCGAAAGATTCTGGCCCCCGTCATCAAAAACAAAAATCAGCTGGGCATTATTCTTTGCTGCCGGAAAGTTGTATTTATTATTTACTTCCTTTTTTGGAGCTGGTGCAGGGGTTTGTTTTTGTACTGGTGCCGGAACTTGCTGTTTTGTTTCTGCAGGCTTTTTTTCTTCTTTTATCTGAGGCGTTTCAATCTTTTTTAAAGTTTCTTGTTTTGGAACTTCCTTTTTTATTTCTGGTACAGAAGCTTCTTCTTTTTTCTTTTCGGACTTTTTGGAGTCTTCCTTTTTTATCTGTTCTGCTTTGTTTTCAGTTTTTTCTTCCTGAAATCTTTCTGTTACAGACTGAGCAATCTTAGCATCTGGACTTTTAAGAGTTGTAAAAAGAAGTAACCCCATACATAAGGTAATAATTACACAACAGAAAATAATTGCCTTATAAGCCGGAATATAAACCTTTGGCTTTTTTGTTGTGCGGCGGGCAGAACGTTTTGAAGTAGTTTTTCTTGTTGTTTTTGAAGCCGTTTTTTTAACGGTCTTTTTCTGAGGCATAGTCTGATAATATCATTTTAGTGATTTTTTGTCAGTTATCAGCTGATTGACTGTTCTGACAAATTCTCATCAAAAGAAATTTCTTTCTTTACGGGTAATGGAGCTGGTTCTTTACGCGGCTGATAGTTTTTGTATGAGGTAAGCAAAAGAGCTGAACAGTTTTCATAAAGAATTTCATACATCTTCTGAATCAAAAGCTTATTAAGTGCATTATCCAGACCAATCTTTCCGCCATTAGTAAAGAAGGCAAAAACATAAAGAGTTCCTTCTTCCAGCTTTCTTTTTGTAAATAAAATTGCATTTGCGATAAAACGCATACCTTTTATGATAAAGGAAAGGTTCAGCAGTTTTTCAGTATTCTGAATAGGTGTTTCAAGGTCATCCTTTATTGTAATTGAAAAATGACTCAAACTGATATCATTTAATGGCAGATAATTTACCTTACCTTCCTTGTCTTCGTAATTGATGTAGCAGTTATTGTTATGACAGATTGCGCGAACAGTTTTTCGGCGACCCATTGCCTGATTTGCATATAAAACTTTTTCTATAAGAACAAAGTTACGGTATTTCTGGAATTCAAGCTGGATGCATCCACCCTTTATACATAAATCATATAGATAAAACTTTTCTATCATGTTTTTTTCGGCAAGTGTTTTTCGTTTTTCATACATAATTCCAATACAGGCATTCGGAAAGTCGCGTGAAAGCTTTGTTATAAAATGTGGCCAGTCAGTTTCTTCATTTTCAATGTGATGATCAATGTTAAAGAAAATAATTGAATCTGAAAAAAGAGAAAGAATAGTGTATACTTTTGTAGTAATAGAAGTATTTAAATCATTTTTTATGAAATAGCATTCGTAGTCTTTTGCAAGATATTCTTCCAGAAAATCAGAAGATAAAAGAAGTTCATCCGGAGCAATGAAAAAGGTTTTGCGTCCTTTTACAATTTCATTAGTAGAGTCCATAGCAGATGTTCCTTTTAAATAATGTATTTTTAACTCACAACCTTTTTTTATTTTAACATAGAATTTTGAAAAATAAAATTCTTTCCTTTAAATATCATAAAAAAAGAATGAACTTTCTGTAAATTGATTCACCTGAGCTTGTAATTATTTTACTTCCACTTCACTTTGTTCTCTATTCCTTGATATATTTTTATAAATAAGGTATTTTACTTACTATAATAAAATACACGAGGAACAAAAATGATTATTACCTGTCTTGACCTTGAAGGCGTTCTGGTGCCTGAGATTTGGATTGCTTTTGCAGATGCTGTTGGTATTCCTGAATTGCGTCGTACTACCCGTGATGAACCGGATTATGACAAGCTTATGAAATACCGTATTGCGATTCTTAAAGAGCACGGTCTTGGTCTTAAAGAGATACAGGAAACAATCAAAAAAATAGATCCTCTTCCAGGGGCAAAAAAGTTTCTCGATGAATTGCGTTCCTGCTGTCAGACAATTATTTTGAGCGACACCTTCAGTCAGTTTGCAGCTCCGCTTATGGAAAAACTTGGTCAGCCAACAATTTTCTGTAATGAACTTATTGTTTCTGATTCTGGAGAAATTACCGGTTACAAGATGCGCTGTGAGCAGAGTAAGCTGACAACGGTTAGAGCTCTTCAGTCTATCGGTTTTGAAACTATTGCTTCAGGCGACAGCTTTAACGACCTTGGAATGATTCAGGCTTCAAAAGCGGGCTTTCTTTTCCGTTCTACAGAAAAAATCATAAAAGATTATCCACAGTATCCTGCATTTACAGAATATTCAGAACTGCTTGACGCGATTAAACATTATCTGTAAATTAATGCACCGTAATGTCATGCTGAACTTGTTTCAGCATCTTTGTATCAGATCCCGAATCAAGTTCGGGATGACAATCAACTCATAAAG
>CAKUWD010000284.1 GCA_934699065.1 uncultured Treponema sp. | reverse complement strand
CGGTTACGACGTTCTATCCAGACAGGATCAATCTGCCAGACCTGTCCATCCTCATGAGGATTTACAAGATCTGAATATTTCCAGTTGCTCCACGGCTCATATTCATCAAGCGGCCAGTCCAGGATTTTAATTGCTGGAGCAGCAACAGGATCTGAACGACCAGGCTTATCTGTTACATAAATCAGATTACTGATAACATCTTCATTTTTCATATTGTAAAACAATCTGAGTCGCAAAACCCATACAATATTTTTTATAATGAATTCCTGCTTGTAAAGCTCAAGAAGAGCTTCGCTTGCCTCCCCCTTCTCACGCTGAGCTGATTCCCAGAGATGGCGGCAAACCTGAATGTCGATTTTAAAATCAAACTGCTGCTGCTCGTGAATTGAAGGAACTTTATTATACCATGAAAAAGGAGTTCCTCTGGTTATTTTTTTAATATCAGGCCAGGCTTTATAATGTAATGAAGAATACGAGCCTAAATCTATCAACTTTGGAGGATTTTTTTCTCCCTTACACAAAGAGGCTCCAATTTCTTTAAGATTTTCGCCTTCAAAAAGTAAAAGCTGATCAACAAGTACACTCTCCGGCTTATCATACATATCAATAAACTTTACATACTGATCTATAAAGTCAGTAAACGCTTTTTCTTCAATCTGCTGAGAGAGAAGAACTTCAGGTACAAGAGGCGGCTGAGTTCTGTAAAGAAGAGTCCATAATTCACCTATAGACTTAGCCGCAAAAAGCTGATGAGCACGTTTAGCTGTAAATGATTTACCTAAGATTCCGTTGGCTTTAGCAAAAACAAAAGCATCTGCACCAGTCTTATCCATAAGGAACTCCTTAATCAGACCGGCTTATGAAAAAATCAGCCTGTCGAGCAGCGACGAAAAATCTTTATAATTCTGAGGCTTTGCAGCCAAAGATTCTTTATAAGATTCTATTTCTTTCTGATATTTTTCTGCAATTTGCTGATGATTATTCTGATATTCCGTTTCAAGGCGGGCCGCTACTTGTTCATAGCGATTTTTATATTCTGAATTGTATTTAGATCGGGCTTCTGAGAGGCGGCGGTCTGCTTCCTTTGCTGCATCGTTTATAAGTGCCGATGCATTTTTTTCTACTTCAAGCAGATGATTAATGGCATCAATTTCTGTATTCTCAGCCATGATGTGCCTCCTGTAATTATTTACATTTCCATAGACTCTATAAGGTCATACACTTCCTGCGAAGTTTGGGCCTGTAAAACATTTTTAACAAAATCCGAATTACTAACTATCTGAAGAATATCGCGTAAAACGTGAAGATGAGTCTCAGTATCTTTTTCTTCAAACAGGATTTCAAAAACTACATTTACTACAGGATGTTCAGGATTTACATCTGGTTCCGGTGAATCAAATTCAATTCCCGAACGGCTGATTCCTAAAGCCACGAGAGTATCTCCCGCAGAACTGCACAATGCATGTGGAACAGCCACCATAGGAAATACAGCAGTACTCATTTTCTCTTCCCGTGCAACAAGAGCATCCATTGCCTCCCTGCGATTCAAACCGGGATTCTTAGCAACAAGAACTTCCAAAAGTTCTGCAAAGCACTCTTCTTTTTCTGTACTTTCCAGAGCAACTTTTATGGAAGATGGAGAAAGGAAACTGCTGAGCATTCAACGCTCCTTATTCAGCAGCTTCTGATTCTGCCCACCAGTCACCTGTTGCAGTTTCAGTTGTTGACTCAGTAGATTCTACTGAAGTTACAGGAACGAGATCCTTTTCAAGTTTAGGCTTTTTGTTTACCATTGCAAGACCAAAAGAGAGTGCAAAGAAAAGAAAAACCAATACGAAAGTTGTCTTGGTAAGAACACTCGCAGAATGTGAACCGAAAGCAGCAGTTCCACGACCACCAAGAAGTCCCATTCCGTTTTCACCATCGTCCTGAATTGAAACCAGCAAAACCAGCAATACACAAACGATTACGAAAAATACCAGAAGAACAAGGCCAATTGTACCCATAATTTATTTCTCCAAAAATTTTAATTCAGATAAAGTGTTATATATTTTAATAAAAATGCTCTACTTCGTCAATGTATAACAAAGCGGTTTAACAAAACAGGCTGAAGCAGAAATATCTCTGTTCAGCCTGTGTATTATAATGTGATGCTGAAACAAGTTCAGCATGACCTCATTACTGAGTTTTAGCGCTTAATTGTTACGGCAAATACCTTGCTGTACCATCTTGCAGCTGTATCACCAGTAAGCTGCTTCAAAGCAAGAACTGTTACACAGTAAGTCTTTCCTTCAAGAGGATCAATAGCACCAGGTGTAACAGTTGAACCGGTTGTATCAAGTTCTACAGTTGTTCCAGTGTTAGTTCTATTTGCTTTATCACCAAAGATTACCTTAACTTCTTCTGCACCGGCTACTGTGAATGTAAACACAGGGTTTGTTGCACCAGTTGCAGTCAAATCAAGTGTTGCATTCTTACAATTTACTGCAGAAGCAGTACCGATATCAGCTGTTGCAGTTACGTCTGTATCTGCGAGATCTCCAAATGAATCTTCAACTACATAAGAAATAATATATGTAGGATCATAAGAAGCCCATACTGAAAGGTTATTCCAGCTGTTATAAGTTGAAATTGTTGTTGCGGCTGCAGCTGCACTTGGCTTGTAATACCATGCTACAAACGGATTGTTTGAACGGGTTGCCTTAGGATATGTAGCACCTGATGCAGGTTTTCCTGCCTGAAGAGTAATTTCTGCACCGGCATAAGTCTTAAATTCTGTATAAGTTCCTTCATAACTTTCTGTCGCACTTTTCTCAAGTTTTCCACTGCTAAGATCATAATCAATCTTATAGCGGTTTACCTTAGATGTGCTATAACCTGTTAATGCAGGTTTTGTTGCTGTTGCAGCTACGTTATCTGTAGCAACACAAGCAGTACGTCCTTCGAACTCAGAAATACCACAAGAGTTCCATGCTGCAATTTCAAAATCATAAAGCACA
>CAKUWD010000283.1 GCA_934699065.1 uncultured Treponema sp. | reverse complement strand
GTTCTCCTTTTTCGTCGAGTTTAAAGAGGTAAAACTCAACTTCGGTTCCAATCATCATTTCTATTCCGCATTCGTCTTTAAGCTGCTGACAGGCCTTTTGCAAAATTGTTCGGCTGTCTTTAAGATAAGGACTTCCATCGGGGGTGAGAATATTACAGAACATACGGACAACTTTTCCGGTAGCAGGACGCCATGGAATAATTGCGAGGGTAGAAGGATCCGGCTTAAGATAAAGCTCAGACTTCTGTGGATTTTCAAAGCCTTCAATTGCGGATGCATCGAAAGGGATGCCATGTTCAAAGGCACGTCCCAGTTCAGTTGGCATAATCGAAATATTTTTTTGTTTTCCTTTTAAATCAAAAAAAGCAAGGCGAATGAACTTTACGTCCTCTTCTTCAATAAAATCTAAAACTTCGTCTTTTGTATACATGTTTACCCCTTTGCTAATCTGTCATACCGAATTTATTTCGGGATCTCTTCCGGAGATGCTGAACCCTGAACTCGTTTCAGGGGCAGCATGACAATAATTTATTATAACTTACCCGTTACACGCTTTCAAGAATTCAACAAAGAGCGGGCCTGCATTGTTTGGGCGGCTCTTAAATTCCGGATGGAACTGAACTCCTACGTGGAATTGTCCGGCAACTTCTACAGCTTCTACGAGAGTGCCGTCAGGACTGGTTCCGCTTATAGTGAGTCCAGCCTCCTGCATCTGGGTACGGAAGTCGTTATTGAACTCGTAACGGTGTCGGTGACGCTCGGCGATTACTAAGCAATCGTCGTTAGATGCTGAAACGAGTTCAGCATGACAACTTGTATATGCTTTTTCTAATATACTTCCCGGAGTCACTTTACACGGGTAACTTCCCAGTCTCATAGTTCCACCTTTAATTACACCCTCTTGATTTTTCATCAGGTCGATAACCGGGTGATCGCACATTTCGTCAAACTCTCGGCTGTTTGCATCTGCGTAACCGAGAACGGAGCGGGCAAACTCAATTACTGCAATCTGCATTCCAAGACAGATTCCAAAATATGGCATTTTATGTATGCGGGCATAACGGCAGGCGCAGACCATTCCTTCAACGCCGCGGTGACCAAAACCACCAGGAAGAATAATACCTGAACAGTCTGAAAAAATCTCTGGGGCAGTTTCATCTGTTACACTATCGGAATCCACCCATTTGATTTTGATATTTTTTCCAACAACAAAACTTGCATGGTTCAGTGATTCTACAATACTCAAATATGAGTCGTGCAGCTTTACGTATTTTCCAACCAAGGCAACCTGAATCTCGCCTTTACGCTCATGAATTGTTTCTACCATTTTTGACCAGGCTGCAAGTTCAGGATAGTGCTGATTTCCTCCGGCGCAATCAAGGCCCAGGTCGCGGCAAACTACGTCGTCCATATTCTGGGCATGGAGCATTAGAGGCACTTCGTAAAGGCTCTTACAGGTTGTGTTATTGATAACGCAGTCTTCGCCAACGTTACAGAAGAGGCTGATTTTTTTTCTGATATCAAGTGGTATTTCCTGATCGCAGCGGGCTACGATAATATCCGGGTGAATACCAACAGCCATAAGTTCCTTTACAGAGTGCTGGGTTGGCTTAGATTTAAACTCATCTGAGCCGCTGATGTATGGCACAAGGCAGACATGAATAAAAAGACAGTTGCGGCGGCCAACTTCCAGAGCCAGCTGTCGGATTGCTTCGAGGAAGGGCTGACTTTCGATATCTCCGATTGTACCGCCGACTTCAACAATGCTTACGTCGGCTCCGCTAACCTCGGCATTTTTCAAAATAAAATCTTTGATTTCATTTGTTACGTGAGGAATAATCTGAACTGTCTGACCAAGATATTCACCCTGGCGTTCCTTGTTGAGAACGTTCCAGTAAACGCGGCCGCTTGTCATATTCGAATACTTTGTAAGATTTTCGTCAATAAAGCGTTCGTAATGGCCGAGGTCCAGGTCGGTTTCGGCGCCGTCTTCTGTTACAAAAACTTCTCCGTGCTGGAAGGGACTCATTGTTCCCGGATCTACGTTCATGTATGGGTCAAGCTTCTGGCTGGCAATTTTGAGGCCGCGACATTTTAAGAGTCGGCCGAGTGAGGCAGCGGTAATTCCTTTTCCAAGTCCTGAGACAACTCCGCCTGTTACAAAAATAAATTTACTCATAATAAAAATCCTCCCGTTTCTACTGTACCAGATTATGATTTATATCTACTAAACTGACATTGTCTAATGTGAAATCGCTTGCGAGACAATCTGCAAGGACGTTAGCAGTATCTAACGCTGTAAGACAGTCAATGTCTCTTTCTACGGCAAGGCGACGGAGTTTTACACTTTCGGCTACAGGGTCGCGACCCTTTGCAGATGTAGAAATTACATAGGCTACTTTGCCACTTTCAAGCAGTGTCATTACGTTGTTATTGTAATCTTCGTGAACCTTTGCTACGTGGGTAACTTCCATACCGCTGCGTTCGATTGTGGCAGCATTTCCTGTGGTTGCATAAAGTGTAAAACCAAGGTCTGCAAACTTGCGGGCCAGGGCAGGAAGCTCCGGCAGGTCAGACTGGCGTACAGAGAAGAGGACTCCGGGGTGCGTTGTACGTTCGCTTTCGCTCACTATCGAGTTTGCTTCGCAAACTCGCGGGGAACTTTGTGGGGTCTTAGGGGCGTCGCCCCTAGGAGAAGGGGTAGCGGAAGCCACCGCAGGCGAAGCCAAGGAGGCTGGAGCGTGGGGAAGGCCTTCCCCTCCCTCTGGCTTAATCATCTTCCAGCCGGCGGCGACCATGCCCTTGTACAAGGCTTCCTCGCGGGTGCTGGCAATTCCGAGGACCTCACCTGTGGATTTCATTTCCGGTCCCAGGTGTGTATCGACATCCATAAGTTTTTCAAAACTGAAAACAGGAACTTTTACAGCAAAATAATCTGGCTTTCTGTAGAGGCCGGTGCCGTAACCGAGATCACGAACTTTTTCTCCAAGCATGGCACGGGTCGCAAGGTCTATCATAGGAA
>CAKUWD010000282.1 GCA_934699065.1 uncultured Treponema sp. | reverse complement strand
GGATCAAGCTCGCCTGTCGGCTCATCTAAAACTAAAATATCCGGTTCAAGGGCAAGAATAGCCGCAATTACAACCTTCTGCTTCTGTCCGCCGCTGAGAGAAGCAATCTCTTTATGACGTAGCTCACTGATTCCAAGAGTTTCAAGAGAGTTTGTAATTCTTTTTTCTATCTGATCGTATGGAATACCAAAATTTTCAAGACCAAAAAGAATTTCGTCTTCAACTAAGTAACCGGTAATCTGGCTTTCAATATCCTGAAATACAGAACCTACTTTAAGAGCAAGTTTTCCCGCATCAATATCAAAGGTGTCATTTCCACATACCTTTACACTTCCATAAAAGTCTCCGGTATAGTGGTGAGGAATCAGTCCGTTGATGCAGTTACAAAGAGTAGTTTTACCGGCACCAGATTCGCCGATGATTCCCACGAATCCACCTTTTTCAATTTCAAGCGATATTTTTTCCAGAGCATTTTTTTTAGCCCCGTTATACTTAAAAGTAAGTTCCTGTATTTCGATCATTTTCCTTTTCCTGGTCAATAAATGGAATTGTTGAAAGTGTAATCAGTGATGTAATAAAGAAATCGAAACCAGATTTGACACGGAGTAGAAAATGATACTGGACAACATGTGTAAGGCCGCTGGCGGCCGTTGTTCAATAGCAAAGCGTTAAGAAAATTGCGTAAGCAATTTTTAGCTTTACCACACCCCCCGTTGGCCAGTGTCATTTTCTACGGGAGTGACAAATCTGGTGTATTAATTACTCTTCATTTTTAGCACTTTCAACAATTTCCTTTTTCAATGCTTTCATCAATGGTACATAAAGCGCTGCAACTATAATCGCATTCAAAGTAGCTGTACCAAGAACAATAGGTACATAAGCTGCCATAGCAGATGGATCAGACTTGATGAATACGAAAAGGAGAACTGTATAGAGTCCGCCAGAAATTACAGTACTTATAAAAGTTGTAATTGCTGCAAGACCAATCTTCAATCCTTTTGATTTAGCAGGGATAAAAACTAAAAGACCCATGGCAAGGGCACCAGCTGCTTCAGAAGCAAAGTTTAAATAAGGAGTACCAGGGAAGAACTGGCAGATAGCACCTGCAATAATACCAATAATCAGGCTGTAATAAACTTTTGGTCTGATAAGAACAATTGCCATACAGTACATTGCGATAATGAAGTTAGGCTTCATTCCAAAGAAGTTTATAAAAGTTCCTACAAAGAACTTAAGAACAGCACCGGCTGCAAGAAGTACTGCTGTAAGGAGCAGATCCTGAAGGCTGATGCCTTTTTTTTCTGTTTGATTTAATACTCTTTTTTCCATTTTAATTCACCTCAATAATTATTTATAAAGTAGCCGGGTGTGCACGAGGTCGTCTGCTTTTTGTTACTGTAAATAGTAACACATCACGCTGTTTCTGTCAACAGAAACAGCGTGTAAGGAATCCTTTTTTCTTACGAAAAAAGGCACGGGCGGCTGAAGCTGTCGCTTCATTAGGGCAAATCCGCCCGTGCTGTCAATAGTAACACTAAAAAATCTGAGTTCTTAATAAAAACAGGCCCCGGAATACTTTCAAACCCCGGGGCCTTAATTATAGGAGTATTGGCATAACTTTATGAACTATTCTTTATTTTGTTTATATTGCCGCAAATCCTTTTTCGAGGTCTGCAATAATATCATCAATATGTTCAGTACCAATAGAAAGGCGGATTGTGTTCTGTGCAATTCCCTGATCTGCAAGCTCTTCATCATTGAGCTGGCTGTGAGTTGTGCTGGCAGGGTGAATTACAAGAGATTTTACATCTGCAACATTTGCAAGCAGACTGAAAATCTTGAGGTTATCAATAAACTTCCATGCTTCTTCGCGTCCACCTTTGATGTTGAATGTAAAAATCGAAGCTCCGCCATGAGGGAAATATTTCTGATAAAGAGCATGGTCCGGATGATCGGCAAGGGAAGGGTGATTTACTTTTTCGACTTTTGGATGCTTGCTGAGGAATTCTACAACTTTTTTTGTATTTTCTGCGTGACGATCCAGTCTCAGGCTCAAAGTTTCAACCCCCTGCAGCAAAAGGAAGGCGTTGAATGGGCTGATTGTAGCACCTGTATCACGAAGCAAAATTGCGCGGATGTAAGTAACAAAGGCAGCAGGTCCAACTGCGTCGTAGAAAGAAACTCCGTGGTAACTTGGGTTAGGAGCTGCAATCTGAGGATAGTTTCCGCTTGCCTTCCAGTTGAACTTTCCGCTTTCAACGATGATACCACCCAGTGTTGTACCGTGACCGCCGATAAACTTTGTAGCCGAGTGAACAACAATATCTGCACCATGTTCAAAAGGACGGATAAGGTATGGTGTTCCAAAAGTATTATCAACTACTACTGGAAGTCCGTGTTTGTGAGCAATTGCTGCAATTGCATCCAGGTCCGGAATGTCGGAGTTAGGATTGCCTAATGTTTCAAGATAAATTGCGCGGGTGTTTTCCTTGATTGCACCTTCTATTTCTGCAAGATTATGAGCATCTACGAAGGTTGTACTGATTCCATACTGTGGAAGAGTGTGGGCGAGAAGATTGTAGCTTCCGCCATAAATAGTTTTCTGTGCCACAATATGTCCACCGTTTGCAGCAAGTGCCTCGATTGTGTAAGTAATTGCTGCAGCTCCGGAAGCAAGAGCCAGGGCAGCCGAGCCACCCTCTAGAGCAGCTACGCGTTTTTCTAAGACGTCCTGAGTTGAGTTTGTGAGACGGCCATAAATATTTCCGGCATCAGCAAGACCAAAGCGGTCTGCCGCATGTTTTGAATTATGGAATACATAAGATGTTGTCTGATAGATTGGTACTGCGCGTGCATCTGTTGCAGGATCTGCACTTTCCTGTCCAACGTGTAATTGTAATGTTTCGAATTTATAATTTGCCATAATGATATCTCCTTAAAATTATTGTAGGAGGGGAAAGTCTTCCCCTCGCTCCCAAGTCTCACTCACGGTAGTTTCGACAAGCTCAACCACCGTTCGCTCCGGTCTTGTACGCTACCCC
>CAKUWD010000281.1 GCA_934699065.1 uncultured Treponema sp. | reverse complement strand
CTTTAATTATCTGTATGGTGCAGATGGTAAGAGATAAAGCCTATTTGGGGTGGTTGAGCCTGTCGAAACTACCCCATACAACGGTGGTTTCGACAAGCTCAACCACCGTATAATCAAAAAGGAACTCACATGAATTTACTTACAATAGAAAACAAAGAACTTCGCCTTAACACAAACCTCGATGAGTACACATTCGGTAAAACTGGCCACAGCTCAATAGCAAGCCAGGAAGGTGTACTTTTTGACGGTAAGAATTTTCGCCAGTGGACCTTTGAGGATGTAAAATCCTACGATGGCCAGAAAGCCGGAAGTTCTGTATCTGAGCATCTTGTTTTCTATTGTATGAAAAATCCGCTTACCGATGAGGCTCGTTCCCTTGCAGAATTACTGGAAGAAGGTGGAGAAGCAGCCTTCAAGGCAGTTATAGCAGTATGTACTGCCCTTACATCTGCTGCAAAGGATGGAAATAAGATTCCTATGGTTGGTGCAGGCGGAATCCTTGTAGACGGCAGCAAAGTTCTTTTTGCTCCAGAGTCTCTTTACAGTTATGCGGCAAACAGTCTGCCGCCTCAGGAAGCACTCACACAACAAAACGGTTTCTTAAATGAAACAATTTCGGATCTCCCTGCAATCTGTTTTGAACGGGCCGTAATAATCTATCGTCTGCTTACAGGCCGTCTGCCTTTCACAGCCACAGATTCTATTGCCCGCAATGCAGATATCTTTGACCATAAATTTCTTCCAATAGAATACTGCGTAAACGGAATTGATGAAGAGCTGGCTGCAATAATCGACAATTCGCTCAGACTTAATTCCACAGCAGTTAATGTTCCCGGCAAACGCAAAAAGGGAAAGGCAAGCGAAGATCTCCGTCCTCAGGCAGAATTCCCGCTTGAAAAACTTGAAGAAGCATTTAAACTGAGCCAGACTCAGGCAAAAAATGGCAGCGACAAAGAATTTGAAGAAAAAGTTGCTGCATATCAGAAATCACAAAACTCAAAAATCAAAACAAAACGTGGAATAAAAAGAAATTCTACAACAATTGCAGTAATTGCAGGAATTCTTGTAGTAATTCTCTGTTCTACTTTGCATACAATCCGTACCCGTGGAGAAGATTATACTTCCGCAGGGCTCACTTCAACACAGACAATCCGCGCTTACATGAACAGTGTAAACGAAAAAGATACAATGATTCTTTCTGATTTTGGTTCTGGAAAAACACCAGACGACTTTGGAGATATGGTAAGCAGAGTCTACGTTATTCATAAACAGCGTCTTTCTTATGGAGACAATGGTTTTGCTTATCCTGCAAACTGGCTTTTCTATATTACAGATGAAGCAAAGTATGCCCGTTCCGGAGTTTACGGAGTTACAAATCTTAAAATTGATGGAAAAGCAGAATCCCTCAAGGTTGAACTCAAGAAAAGAAATCAAAAGCCAGAACCTCTTACAAAAGAAGGAAACGTTACCCTCCAGAACGGCAGCACATCCGTTCACAAGGTTGAATATTATCTGATTTATACAGAGGGCGAAGAAGCTGATTTCCTTACAGACAAGATTGAAGCTACAATCACCCTCACCTACAAGAAAAACCGCTGGATTATTACAGACATCCAGATGCAAAACATTCCGCTTGGCACAAACTGCGCTGAATTCAAAGCTGATTATTTTGCTGAACTTGAAAAAACAGGCGGCGAAGTTATGCCAGCTGTAGCGGCCCTTCGTTCAAAATACAAGTGGCTTCCAGAACAGGACGCAATGCAGCGCGAAAAAGACCAGATAGAATACTTCCTTACCCACCCATACGCCTCACTCGGATTCTAAAAGAATACCACAAGTCAATCTATCTTGACAAATCTATACATTTTGTCATAATAGAATCAACTGTAATGCCGAACAACTTTCGGCATCTATTATGAGGTTAATTTATGGAATACAATGTTGAAAAACAGCACGCAAAAGGCAAGCTTCACGCTATTGAGCGTATCAATGCACTTTGCGACAAAGGAACATTCGTAGAGACTTATCAGGGTGTTAAGCACAATTGTACAAGCTTTGGAATGGATAAAAAAGATATTCCTTATGATGGTGTAATCACAGGATTTGGAAAAATAAACGGACGTAAGGTTGCTGTATATGCACAGGACTTTACAATTCAGGGTGGTTCTCTTGGCCATATGCACGGCCGCAAGATTGCAGACCTTACAAAAATGGCAATTGATGCCCGCTGTCCTGTAATCGGAATTAACGACTCGGGTGGAGCCCGCATTCAGGAAGGTGTAGAAGCATTGGGCGGATACGGTAACGTATTCAATCAGAACGTAAGAGCCAGCGGTGCTATTCCTCAGATTTCTATTATTGCCGG
The DNA here is from genome assembly GCA_934699065.1 of uncultured Treponema sp. GTDB lineage: Bacteria > Spirochaetota > Spirochaetia > Treponematales > Treponemataceae > Treponema_D. The sequence goes on along the minus strand of CAKUWD010000281.1, from coordinate 679 downwards.
ACCTTGTGCCGGTGGTGCTGTTTACTCACCTGGAATCACAGACTTTATCTTTACTGTAGATAAGGTAACTCAGATGTTCATTACAGGACCAAAGGTTGTAAAATCTGTAATGTTCATGGATATTTCTGCAGAAGACCTGGGTGGTGCTAACATTCACGCAACAAAATCTGGTGTTTCACACTTCCGCTGTGAATCAGAAAACGAATGTTACGAAACAGTTCGCCGCCTTTTGGACTACATTCCACACTACTTTGGAGACAAAATTGCAGCAGATGAAAAGTTCAAGTTTGATGAAAAGAAAGCTGCAAAGAAAATCAGAGAAATCATGCCTGAAAATCCACGCCAGGGCTACGACGTTCGCGAAGTAATCAACTGCGTAATCGACGAAGATTCTTTCCTAGAAATCATGAAGGAATTTGCAATCAACTGTGTAGTTGGCTTTGGTAAGATTGAAGGCCGTACAGTAGGTATTATTGCTAACAATCCTAAGGGACTCGGTGGCGTTCTTGATTGCGATGCTTCTGACAAAATTGCACGCTTTATCCGCTACTGCGACAGCTTTGATATTCCTCTTCTTACTTTTGTTGATGTTCCAGGCTTTATTCCAGGACCTCAGGAAGAGCAGAAGGTATTAAAGATCCACAAAATTTCCATAAAATGATACGACGATGGGAAAAAA
>CAKUWD010000280.1 GCA_934699065.1 uncultured Treponema sp. | reverse complement strand
GCTTGAAATCTTCATCAACAAAAACAGAGTGATCATCTTTAACTGCCTTCCCCTGCAAAGGCAAAGCAATCAGATTGCCATAGCCGCCTTTTAGAATTTCATCCTGATTAGGGAACATTCTGTCAAAGCTTTCAAAAGAAATTGAATGTCTTTTTTGCATTGCAAGCTTTAGAATTGCGCTTCCAAAACTTCTTGCGAAGCGGGCAGAAATATTATCTTCAAAGAAAAACCACAAATGTCCGCCATTTCCGGAACGAGATATTTCCATATAACTTGGAATATTCAATTCAGAAGATGTTTTGTGAACAGCAAGAATATCAGATTTCCAGAGAGCTTCATTTTCTTTATGATTGTACGACCTTTGGTCGTTTGCATGAGTGGAAGTTATTGACGTTTGCGCCTTCGGCGCATGCGCATCAAAATCAATTGCAAGAAAGCGGCAGAGATTTTCTGGTAACAAGGGATAGAGACCTATAACATCACGTGCCAGGTCGTCTTTTCCTGCAAGATGATTATAAAAATATTTATCATCCAAACCAACAGGAAGCTTAAATGGACAGGTGCTGCAGGAATATTTTTTCATATCACATTTACCACTTACCCACTTATTTTCACAGACTGGAGAATATCCACTTTTTCCACTTTTAGAATTCTGCCATCGCAAGGCAAATACATCTTGTCGTCCAACAAAAAGAGATTTAAAAAGGTTTATTTTTTCTTGAGGAGAACTTATCCGGGACACAAGATTTTCATTATCTGAAGAAAGATTAAAATCGGATTTTCCTGAATTATTATTATCAAAGGAAGATGTTAGTGGTAACTTACTTTCGAGAGATTCTTTTACAACAATTTCTTCCTCTGAAAGTTGTATAAGCAGAGAAATCAATTCATCTTTCGAAAGAGAGTTCAGATAATCTTTTATTTCCATAATCAAACTATAGCAATTTAATTCTTCCACTGCTACTATGAAAATATGACAAATTGCAAAGAATCCGATTGAAATTATTTCGTGTAAAAATTGTTGAGTGGCAGGAACGCTACATTGATAAAGTGAATAAGAAATTATTAAAACTTTTATCTGATGAAAAACTCCCACCTTCAGAAAAATTCTGAAAAGCCGAAAAGCTGATTTTCCGCGAGAAAAAATCAGCCGGTATAATTGTAGAAATGAGTCGCAGCATGTTCAAAATAAATCTCTTAAAACTGCTTAATGAAAAGGCTATAACCATGGAAGATTTAGTAGACTTCAGTCCTGAATTACAGGAAGAGATTAAGAAGATAAGGGAATCTTAATTTAGACAACAGACTAATCTCCTTGTCCCGTCATTCCGAACTTGATTCGGGATCTTTTTATAGATGCTGAAACAAGTTCAGCGTGACAATTATAATTTAGCCTATCTTTACCTTATCCATCAACCCCGAATAATTTTCGCTAATCCAGTTTTCAAGTTTTTCCTTGCTAAACTCAGTATCCTCAAAAATCGAGCTATCCGGCTTCAGAACAATCTGTGTACCGTGCAGGATTTCAGAATCATTAGTTTTTCTCATAACAGAATGTTGAGGAACTCCGCGGATATAATCCTGTTCGTAGATTTTTCCATTCCGCCAGACAGTTATTGTAAGCTTTTCGCAAAGTGAGTTTACAAGCTTGAGGTCATCAAAGGGCAGGTCTCCCATCTGGGAATACTCAAGCTTTGTAATCGGCTTACCCGAAAAAAGATTCTGCAGAACTTCTTCGTGAACCACTCCATCGTCATCCAGTTTGATACCGCGGCCATCATCAAAAATCTTAAGGCAATTATCTGGCAGCAGACTAAGCTCAATTTTTGAACAAAAGCCCGCCGCCATTTCTTCAAACGAATTATCAAGAATCGTGAAAATCATTTTGTGCATGTCATCGCTCAAACTCATTTTTTCTTCCTCCATAGATTTGGTTTTACAGTTTGCAAAAAGTTCAACCTCCGGAATGTCGTACCTCTGCAAATGTTTTTTGATATCCTTTGGAGAAGAGCCAAAAAGACTTTTGAACGATCTTGAAAAACCTTCGTGAGATTCAAAGGAATATTTCATGGCAACATCAATCACTTTCATGTCAGCAAGCAAATCTTTTATAGAATATTGTAGCTTCCTTATTCGCACATAAGCGGTAATCGGAATGCCGTAAAGATCCATAAATTTTCTGCTGATGTAAAAAGGACTGTAGCCCATAAAATCTGCGAGTTCCTTTAGTCCCATTTTGTTTTCAATGTTTTTTTCAACATATTCAAACAGCGGTTTAAAATCGTCCATGCCTGGCTCCTCCACAAGTTTATACGATGATTTTAGCACCGCTGTCATTTAGATTCTTGATATTGTTTGTCATCAAATTTTTTAAGTTTTTTTTATCAATTTTTAATTCTTTTTTTCCATATCCGGAATCATCAGCTTTGGAAACATTTCGGCGTAGCGGACCGTCTTATCTTCAATCTTTACAGTTTTTGCGTAAAGGCTTAGCGGGATATCCTTCCCCTCAAACTGAATTGGCTGTCCATTCATGGCAAGAATTTTTTCTTTGAGTGTTTCGGCATAAGCCTGGTCTCTTGAGTTTGTAAGCAGAGCAAATTCATCACCGCCAATTCTGAACACAACATCTTCAGGACCGCACACGCTTTCCATTCGGCGCAGAGCTTCAGCAATTGCGGCATCCCCTGCCTTGTGCGAAATCTCATTAATTGGAATAAGGTGAACAATGTCACCACATACAAACCAGCAGTCTCTGCGCGACTTAAAAAAATCATACAACTCCGAAATGTCAACAGTTCTTCTCATAATAGCTTCTCCTTCTAATTGAATGAAGCCGGTAATTTTAGGAAACAGTTCCGCAGAGTGTTCACGCCCCTTTTCGGTGTAGCGTTTTTTGAAATCCGACGGATTACAATTCCACACCTGCGAAAAAGTTCTCGTAAAGGCTTCATGACTTGAATAGCCGAATTGAACGGCAATATCCAGAATACTTAGAGCAGGCTTTTCTATCATCAATCTTGCGGCCCTAGTCATTTTACGGCGGATTATATAAT
>CAKUWD010000279.1 GCA_934699065.1 uncultured Treponema sp. | reverse complement strand
GGCTGCTGCCACTTATTATTATTTTTCTTTGTGCTGTTGTGCCAAATTTTTTAAGAGCTATTAATGGAGATTTTCACAATTCTGCCATTAATTTATTTTTTTCAATATTTTTCAGTGTTATGTTTATATTTTATACATACGTTTTTGTAAGAAGCATTGTAAAAATCAAGGAACTGAAGAAAAAATTGATGTAGAATACAAAAGTATCTGTCGGGTGCGGCGAAGTTTCCTTTTGTGGATTGCTTCGCTGCGCTCGCAATGACGTTGGGCGGTGGTTATTGCGAGAAGTGATCAAAGCGAACGACGCGGCAAGCTATTTTGCACACTTCTTATTTACAAAACATAAGCAGATAGAAAAGAGCCAGGTGATAAGCAGTAAAAGAGGAATAACAAACCAGATAGTATTAAGACCTGCAAAAAGGAAGCCATACCAGTCATATTCTGGTAATACTTTTCCGTTATCAAGATGAAGAAGAATATTTGGGATATAGAAAAGTGCATATAGAATCATAAAACAGGTTCCAAAGAAAGTTTCTTTGAAAGAAAGCTCTACCGGTTCAAAGAAAGCAAAAGTGATTATACACAAAAGCGGTGTCAAAAAGTGCATAAAGAAATTCGAGTTCATAAAGTATGCAAAGTAAGTTGTTGTACTTTTTGGTGCAAGGAAGAAAACTGTAACCATCATAGTTAGAGTTACACCTGTTGTAGAGGCAAGCTTTAAGTATGGCATGAACTTTGGCATTTCTTTGATTCGGCCTTTTGCCATGAGGCAGAGGTAAATCATATAACAAAGAGAAACCAGTCCCGCAATTACATTTGAGTCTACTGTAAAATACTTAAAAGCTTTATAGCTTGTAGAAGATAGAACCTTTTCTCCACTCATAAAATTAAAACCAATCATCATGCTTACAGTTGCAAAAACTGTGAAGACAAAAATCAAACAATTTAAAGCAAATGAGATTTTCTGTTTTCTGTTCATCATTAAGACTCCTTTGTATTTGTAAAGAAAATATAATGGAAAGAATAAAATGTGTAAATAGATTTTGTGCAATATAATAGTGTAAAATAATAATAAAAAGAAAAAGTATTTATAATCAAATTTATGGATTTATACAATTTCTTGATATATAATTTTACTATGAAAAAGTACAGCAGGCTTCCAATTGACTTTCTGAAAAAAGAATTAAAATCACTCGAAAAAAGTTATGAACAGTTTAAAGAAATCTACGATTATTTTCATTCAGAAGCAATGGGAATAGAAAATAAAGACGTTGAAAAAAAACTTGCACTTCCAAAAGAAAATTACAAATACATTTTTATCAGATTATATGATCCGGTTTATACAGCGAATCTCCCCGCAGAACTTTTGAAAAAAGGACAGTACATCACAAACATCACAAAAATCCCTGCAGCACATGCTGCAATCGGTTTTGATTTGTCAGATAATTTTTATGGTCTTACAATCGGTGGCGACTATGATATTAAAAAAGAACAATGCTGTAATCCTGATTCCTGCGCATACATGCAGACTTGTGATCCTAAAAAGTCATTTCACTATACTTACGCAATAAAAGTAACGGCTCAAGAATACGAAGCTGCAAAAAAGAAAACACTCGGCTATTATGAAACAAAAGAAGTGAAATATGCAGTTCTTCATAACTTTCCTGTTGCGCTTTACTGCATCAAAAAAAAGATGAATATCCCAAGCCTTCCAAAACTTCCGCTGCCTGATGAATACCGAGAGTTTCTGACAAGTTTAAAAAAGACACTCCGTGCATTCAAAGGCTTTAAGGAAAAAGATCGTTTTGTCTGTTCGACTTTCTGCAGTTATATTTTGATTTCCTGTGTTCCACGTATTGCGCTTTATTTTTGCGAAAGAGATTTCAGTTATGATTACATAACACCAAGCGAGCTTTCTATGCTTCCGGGAATGAAACTTTTATTTTCCGGTAACTGGCTTGATTTTAAAAAAGACGCAGAATCTTTTACAAAAGAAAATCCGGAGTTTATAGAATATCTTTAGGAAAGAGAGCTTAATCATCTGATGAATTATCAGTTTCCCCTGTTGACTTTATAATCTTCCTTACTTCGCAGAAAATTCCAAAACCGCCGAATACGGCAATAGCCTTATCAATAAGATTTACAGGCAGTCTTGCAAGAAAGGCGCTCAACTGCACACTAAGATTCTGCATAATCAGAGTATAGGTTAGAAACATAATTGTTGTATTTTCATTATCTCCTACTCTTTCTGCAAAGAAAACTGAATAAATAATAGAACCTTCAAAACTTATAATAACGGTTGAAAGAAAGAATAAAAGTGAGAGCCGAATCAAAGAAAAATCTTCATGTCGTGTCACAAGCGCTTTTGTAAGCAAAGTGCCTGTTATACAGCAAATACCATATAAAAAGTAAAATAAATTATGATGATAAAAAATAGTCCATAATGAATGCCCAAGTCCAACAATAAGCCCGCAAGGAATTCCAAAAAAACTGCCGGTATATACAAAAATCATGTCCATAAAAAATGGCCATTGAAAAACTTGTGCCACATATGCAACAAGAATATTACATACAGTAAAAATGAGTCCAAGAATAATTTGTGTTTTTATTGAATATTTTTGAAAGGTCATGAAAACATTTTATAAAAAAAGGAGGGGGATGTCTCCCCCTCGCTTCAACCGCCTTCGGCGTTTTCTGCTAAAACCCTTTTTTGAGTTCTTTTTATTCTTTAATTATTTTATTGTTGATTTACTGACAGCTTTTTCAATCGTTAAGGCCGGAGTTCCATCATGACGTAATTCGTCGTAAGAAAGTTGCAGAATAAACCAGTTTTTTGCATCTGCAGTAACATCAAACGTTAAAACTGTATCAACCTTCTGACCGGCTTTTATGTTCTTTATTGATTGTGTCTCCGAAAGATTGATAATATTATCTTCTCCCTGAGAATCATCAAGCGGCAAAACTTTTAATTCTGGAATATCAGTATCAGATGTAAATTTCATATGAACTGTGATTTTATCACCGGCTTTTGGCAGGTTTGCTTTTGTGAGGCTGGTCCAATCTGCTCCTGTAGATTTTGCCCATGTTGCAGGATACTTA
>CAKUWD010000278.1 GCA_934699065.1 uncultured Treponema sp. | reverse complement strand
GGACTTAAGTCTCGGCTTGAGACCCTTAGCCTTATAGGCTAAGAGCAAACCACCCGTTTGACGGGTGGTTATGATTAAAGATATTTAATTAGTTCTGGTCTGATATTATCCAGACGGGCATCAGCAAGTCCAAAATCCATCTGTTTGTATGACCAGGCTGCACGACCGATTCCGTGGTTGTTGAATACTGTTGAAATCAGCTTATACCATTCGAGCGTATCTTCTGGTGTGGCTTTGTCTATTACGCCATATTCACCGCAGTAAAGTAAAACGTTGCGGTCTTCTGCGGTTTTTACTGCTTCTGCAAAAATTGTTTCAAAATAATTTACATCTACAGTTGCATCAGGAGTAAAAGCTCCAAAAGCTGTTCCAATCTGGCCAACTTTTGCTGAAGTCATTTTTGTATAGTCTTCATATTTTGATTTGAGAGGGAATCTGAAATCAGGATTCATATTCGGACCAACCCAAGGTGCTCCCTGATGAGTAAAGAGGAGAGGCTCGTAGCAGTGGAAGTTGTAGACTATGTTTTCGTCGTAAGGTGCATCCAGGTCTTTTACAGAAGCCAGTGAGTTGTTCCAGTAGCTGCCCACAAGAATCTTTGTTGTAGGAGCAATTGCACGGATTCGCTCAATACAGGTGCGGGCAATTGCGTTCCATTTTTTGCAGTAAGCCTGATCAGTTACTTCGTTCAGAAGTTCAAAACAGATTTCATTTTTTGTGCCTGCAAAAATATCTTTAAAGTTTTCAGCAAGAGATTCCCAGAGTTTATAGAAACGTTCCTGGAGTTTTTCGTCATCAAAAAATCCTGCTTCTTTGTAGCCGACATCAAAAGAATAACCACAGGTTTTATGAAGATCCAGAATCATGTTAAGATTATTTGATGCACACCATTTCGCTGCCTGTCTGATTCTTTCATAACCTTTTTCAATTTTCTGCCCGTCAGCACTTTCTACGAGTTCATAATCAATCGGAAGACGGATATGATCCAGTCCCCAGCTCTTAATTGTGGCGAAATCTTCTTCCTTAATAAAATTGTTATAGCGTTCTTCTGTATGATTACACTGCGAAAACCAGCCACCCAAATTAACTCCGTGCATAAATCCGTCAAATCTCTTCATAAAAACTCCTGTGAAAAAATGAATGCAGCAGCAAAGCGCTGCAATGTTCATATTAAAATACTAACAGATTATGTGCATAAAAAACTGAATGTTTCTATACAATTGCGGTAGGGAGATTTTCTTAATTTTATTTTGGCAGTTTTTCGTCTAACTGGCGGGAAAGTTCGGTGGAAAGATAAACTCTCATCATATTGAATTTATTTTCCATGTAGGTTGCAAGCCTTGCGAAGAGTTTATCAAAATAAGTCTGGGTCAAATCATCACCAAAAAGAGCAGCAGGTGGAACATTAAGCTCTTTAGAAATACGTGCAATAAGATTGGCCGAGGCAAACTGTGTTCCTGTTTCAATGATGGAAAGATGCTTCTGGGTAATTTCCAGCCGCTTGGAAAGCTCTGACTGAGTAAGGCCTGCCATTTTTCTGTATTTCTGTACGTTTTTTCCGAATAAATCTGGAATATTCAGTTCCGTTTCTTCCATGAATAAGATTATCTCACGAGCCCGCCCTTCTTGGAACTTTTGAAAAGGTAATAAATATTACTAATATATAGGTATTACAGGGCTTTTTTGATGGATTTATCCACTTTTCGGGTTTATAATATTACTAATTTGGTAGAAAAATCTGGTAAATTGGAGGTGTGATTATATGAAAAAAAGAATTGGACTCTTTATAGGTGTATTTTTATTCATTTCAATTTCTGCGCATGCAAAAAGTGATTTTCAGTTTTATGCTCCTTTTTTTTCATTTTTTAAAAATATGGAAGTGACGGGCGAGCAATATCGATTTGAAAAAAAACAATTTTTTGAATTTGGTCCGAACCTTTATGAAATAAAAAATATAAATTTAATTAATGATAGAAAATTCGGGTTTTATGAAGCGTTTATGTTAGCGGGAAATGATATGCCATCATCAATCATTAATATGGGATTGCAAATTTCTATAGGTGGAGTTTTTCAGTTTTTTGAGAATAAAATTGTTTCGACAACTTTTGAATTAGGGCCGCATTTACAAATTTATGGAAATGGAATTATTTTAGGTAGTGAATTTAATATATCTGCAAAATTTACGCCAGATAGAAGATGTTCTCCTGTTGTTGGAATTACTGCAAATCTAGATTTTTATTCAAATCGAACTTGTGGTTTCTATGAAACGAGAACACATTATTATTATTCATCTTTCTATATAGATCGTGTGTTTGTTGAATATCCTATTGCTAAATATTTTGATTTTTATATACAACCATATATCGCATTTTGCGTAAACTTATATTAACTGATAGGTGAAAAAATATGTCAAAGAATAACATTCATTTTCAGACTTCCTTTTCAAATGATTCACGAAAAATTATTACCAAGGAATATAATCTTGCTAGCGATGATGAGATTTTACTTGCGGTTTGGTTTTCAGACAGGACATACTCAATATTTGAGCGGCGAGGCTTTGTTGTTACAAAAAATGGGTTGGCCTGGAATTTTGTTACTATGGCTGAAACTGCAGCAGCCGACGGTGCAAAGGAGCGGGCTCCGCGGAATACAAATTTTCTTGAGAAGAAGAAGGTCACCTTCCTTGGGGCTGACGTAAAGTCTGCTGATGAGGCCGGGAGAACTGACGGAAAAAATGAGCTTCAGCTGCGGATTTCGGGAACGCTTTTTATTTTCGCTTTTGAGTCTGTGGTGTCTCTGGAAAAAATCTCATTTCTGGAAAGGGCAATTTCTTCTAATTTTGCAGATGCTTTTGATGCCAATAGTTATGAAAAAGTAGATAGCAGTTATTCTTTGCCTTTGACCTTGCTGGCAATAAAAGATTCTTTTTGGAATATAAAAGATATTTGCCAGAAGAAGCTTTATGATTTGAAGCTGACTTTCCGCAAACGAAAAGAAGAGAGGTCTACTGTAAAAGAAAGCTCCAGAAGAGAAGAAGAGTCTAAAAGCTCTGTCGTTAAATCTGTAAATAAAATCGGAAGCTTTTTCCGCCACATAGTTGATTTGTGTACCGA
>CAKUWD010000277.1 GCA_934699065.1 uncultured Treponema sp. | reverse complement strand
TTTAAAGCTTCTTCAATAACTTTGAGGTTTCCTTCCATAATTGAAAGGTAAGTAGTTCCGGCTGCAGCCTGCTTTACGGTTGTAGACTGAATTGAGTCCATTGTAAGAACTTTTGCATTCTTACCCTTTGTATTCTGAATGATTGTGCGGGCAATCTTTCCGTCGCCTCTTTCAATCTTGAGAACAGAGTTCAAACCAAGTTCATCAACTTTTTTTGCAAGGAAGATTACTGTCTCGAAGCTTGCTTCTGTTTCTGCTGAACAACCTACGAAGGCTGCAAAGTAGTCAAGACCGTAGTCTTCTACAAAGTAGCGGAATGGGAAGCGGTCGCCAAAGAGAATTGTCTTCTTTGAACCGGCTTTTACAGCTGCGGCATATTTTGAATCGAGGGCGTCGAGTTTTGCTGCGAATGCTGAGAGATTTGCCTTGTAAGCTGCGGCGTTGGCTGCATCTTTTTCACAGAGAGCGTTTGCGATTTCTGCACTGAGAATTTTAGCAAAGCGGAGTGAAAGCCATACATGTTCGTCATACTCAACTTCATCTTCTTCACCGTGGTGATGATGTTCTTCTTCTGCATCTTCATCATGGTGATGATGCTCGTGCTCTTCTTCAGCCTGCATACCTTCCTTTACTTCCTCGGCTTTAACCTTGTCGCCGAGAGTTTCCATGAGGTTGATAACCTTCATGTTTTTATTGGTTGCATTTTTAAGTGCGTCTTTTACCCAGCCGTCGCTTTCTCCACCAACGTAGATAAAGATATCTGCTGTTGAGATTTTTGCAATGTCCTGAATTGATGGCTGATAAGAATGGAGGTCTACACCGTTTCCAAGAAGAAGGGTGAGTTCAACATTAGATGCCTTGTCACCGATGATTTCTCTTGCCCAGTCATATTCCGGGAAGATTGTAGTTACGACTTTAAGTTTATCAGATTTTTTTGCTTTTGCGGCAAACACTGATGTTGTAAGTGCACAAAAAACTGCAAGTATTAAAAATATTTTTTTCATTATAAAACTCCTTGTTTTCAATATATTCGTTTAATAAAGCCAGGCGTTGCGGGGCGGCGTTTGAGCCCCGCAGAGGGGGTAGCGTAAAAGACGGTGGTTGAGCTTGTCGAAACTACCGTCTTTGGAGCGGGGGGGAGACTTCCCCCCCCCTTACTACCTAGAACCTAAAACCTAGCACCTAAGCGATAGCCTTTTCGTCAAGACAACTCTTAAGAGCTGCCGTGATTGCTTCTTTATTATATCCCTTGCCAATAATTACAAGCTGATTAACTCTGTCGCCGAATTCCTCGTCCCAGGCTTCTTTTACGTCGGGATTGTATTCGAGGTATTCCTGCTTCTGTTTTTCTTCCAAAGCGTCAATCCAGTAGGCTACGGTCATTACTGAAGAGTTGCGGCCGGCCTGTTCAAAAAGCTGCACGTTGGCATCTGCATCGGAAAACCAGATGTAGCCCTTTGCTCGGATAAGCTCCTTTGGATAATTGTTGTTTACAAAATTCATAAAGCGTTCGCGGTTGAATGGTCTTTTTTCTTCAAACACAAAGCTTGAAATTCCATATTCACCTGTACAGCCCTGCTGAGCACGGTTAGGTTCGTTCAGGCTGTTGATTGCCTTTTGAATTGCGGAAGATGAATCAATTTGTTCGTAGTTGAAAGGCTCTGTTGTGGTAATCTGATCGATGTCTATATTTCCGTTTACACTGTGGAAGATTGGAGCGCGTGGCTGGAAGTCACGGATGATTGCTTCAACTTCTTTAAGCTGCTCTTCGTTCAAAAGATCACATTTGTTGAGGACGATAAAATTGCAGAATTCTATCTGATCTACAATAAGAGTAGAGATTTCTTCTGCGGTAAGGTTGTTTTGGTCGGTAGCATTTTTGTCGGCCTTCTGTTTGAGTTCATCCAGGAACTCGCGGTAGATGCGGTCTGCATCAACAACTGTAACTACTGAAGTAAGATAAACGTTTGTTTTAGGATTGTCTTCTTCGTAAGCGAGGAAGCTGGCACTAACAGCACCAGGATCAGAGATTCCTGATGCTTCAACAAATACAACATCAACTGTATCGAGGTTAGAGATTTTTTCAATCTGCTGAATGAACTCGTCGCGAAGGGTGCAGCAGATACAACCGTTCTGAAGTTCGAACATAGGGCATTCTGTTACATTTGAGCCGTTCTTTTTAAGAATCTCTGCATCTACGTTAATGCTTCCCATATCATTTACAATTAAAGCAACGCGACGTTTTTCCTGACGGAGCAGGTTATTGAGTAAAGTGGTTTTTCCAGATCCTAAGTAGCCAGTGATAAGGACTACGGGTTTTTTATTATTCTTTTTCATAGTGATTTTTTCCTTACATTGTCATTTTATTAAGACATGTTTCATGCTGAACCTTCGCAGCATAGCTGCTTGGAGACTCGCTAAAAATAGTGCACTGGACTATTTTTGCCCTGCTATGCAGAGCCGCTCCCTATGTTTCAGCATCTCTTAATTGATCCCGAAACAAGTTCGGGATGACCGGGATGTTAAATCACCAGCTTTACTTTCTGCTTAACGAGAGTTGCAGGAGCAAGGAAGAGGGCAGAAAGAATGAAAAGATTTATATAGCTGAAAGCTGAAAACTCGACAGATGTCAGTGGAGTTGTTTCTGAGATTTTGTTATTGTTATGAATTATCTGTAGTACAAGACAGACAGGACAGTTTTCTTCATGACAGACTTCTTCGTGGCCTGCATGGACTGCTTCAAAGGTTAGTGTGGCAAAAAGAGAAAGTACAGTAATCAGGGCTGCAACTTGGAAATGACGGAAATACTTTTTCTGATTATTCATTTTCTTTTTCCTTTTTATTTGCACAGTCGGTACAAACTCCGTAAAAAACTGTACGCAGTGGATTTATTACAAAGCCATGCTCCGTCTTAAGATGGCCGCCGAGTTCTTCAAGCTCCTCGCATTCAAGATGAATAAGCCGGCCGCAAAGTTCACACTTTAAGTGAAAGTGTTGTTCGCTTGCATTGCAGTTTTCTCCTGCATATTCAAAACAGGCAGCAGAATGATCATCTATAAAATATTTCTGGATTTTTCCTTCGGAAACCAGTTTTTCAAGCTGACGATAAATAGTTGCTA
>CAKUWD010000276.1 GCA_934699065.1 uncultured Treponema sp. | reverse complement strand
CCTTTTACAGATGTTCAGATGAAGATAAAAGAAAAGGCACCTGAAGCCTGGAGCACACTTATGCTCCGTGTCTGTATGATGAAGGTTGCGAACCGTCTTGCTGCACGCTGTAAGGCAAAATGTATTATTACCGGTGAAAGCCTTGGTCAGGTTGCAAGTCAGACTATTGAAAATATGACAGTTACCGAGCATTTTGCAGAGTTCCCCCTTCTCCGCCCTCTTTGCGGAATGGACAAAGAAGAAATTATTAAGGATTCTTATTTTATTGATACTTATGAGACTTCAATTCTTCCTTATGAAGATTGCTGTGTTTTATTCAGCCCACGACATCCTGTTTTGAGAGGACAGGCTGAAGATGCAGAAGAGATTTATAAAAATCTTGAAGTTGATGAACTGATTGAAAAATCTTATAAAGAAAGGGAGATTATCAAACTGACCGCGTGTGGAGAACCGGACTGGAAAACAAATAACTAAAACCTGGGTGGGAGAAAATGAAGGCAGCTGAAAAACAATTAATTTATACACTACTCAAAACTGCAGATGCTTATGAATGCGGATATACGCGCGAAAAGTTTTCCGGAGAGCCGTTATTTTCTGATGATACAGAAAATACGGTGGTTGAGCCTGTCGAAACTACCGCAGAACAAAGTGCACCAGGGGTAATTTCGACAAGCTCAATCACCCCTGATACAAGCTCAATCACCCCTGATACAAGCTCAATCACCCCTGATACAAATTCAGTCACCACAGATAATACTGAATCGCACTCACTTTCTCTTGACGAACTCAATGCAAAAGTTCTTCGCTGCACACGCTGTGGACTAGCCAGAACCCGTAATAATGTTGTTCCAGGCATGGGAGTTGAACATCCTGATGTTCTTGTAATTGGTGAAGGACCTGGTCATGACGAAGATATGCAGGGTTTACCTTTTGTAGGTAAGGCCGGTGTTCTTCTTGACCGTATGCTGGCTGCTATCGGGCTAGACAGAAAGACTAACTGCTATATTGCAAATATTGTAAAATGTCGACCACCTGAGAATCGTAATCCATTTCCAGATGAGCAGGCAGCCTGCTTCAGCTTTCTTGAAGCACAGATACATATCTTAAAGCCTAAGATGATTTTATGTATGGGTAAAATTGCTATTGAAAAACTGATGAATCAGAATATAGCTATCACACAGGCTCACGGAGAGTTTTTTGATTACAATGGTATTCCTGTAATGCCAACTTATCATCCAAGTGCACTTCTTCGCAATGAAGAACTAAAACGACCGGCTTGGGAAGATTTAAAAAAATTTAAAAGACGCCTCGACGAAATTAAAACTAACTAACGGCAGGTAGTTAATGCAGTACCTTGAAATAATACTGAACCTGCCTGTTAACCAGGGTTTTACATATTCTTATATTCCTCCGGAAAAAGAAAAACCAGAACTCATTCCAGAAATCGGTAAACGTGCCGAAATCATGTTCGGCAATAAAAAGACACAAGGTTTTATAATTAATATTTCAGATAAGATTCCTGAAAGCTGTCCTGTAGAACCATCAAAAATAAAACCAATTAAACGGGTTATAGATAAAGAACCTTTATTTGGAAAAGAACTGATTGAAATGGCAAACTGGATTGCAAGATATTATCTTTGTACTCTTGGCGAAGCAGTTTTTTCCATGATTCCAAGCGGACGTCGTGATTCAAGTGCCGGCGGCTTTGGATTTGAAGAAGAAGTTAGCAAGCAGAAAAAGAATGAATTATCAGAAGAGCAGAAACAGGCTGTTGAAGAAATATTAAAAAGCAGTTGTAGTTTAATTACCTCTGAAAAAAAATCAGATACTTCATTATTTCATTATTTATATGGTCCAACAGGCTCTGGAAAAACTGAAGTATTCCTCTCTTTAGCCGAAAAGATTCTTGAGACCGGAAAAGGTGTTATATATCTTGTTCCTGAAATTGGACTTACCGCACAGGTTGTTCAGGCAGTAAGTGAACGCTTTGGAAACACTGCTGCCGTTCTTCATTCAGGACTTACACCATCCCAAAGACTCAGCGAATGGCATCGTATTATGCATAAAGAGGCCCGGGTTGTTGTTGGAGCCCGTTCTGCTGTTTTTGCCCCTGTTCCGAATCTTGGTTTAATCATTATTGATGAAGAACACGATGGTTCTTATAAATCAGGAAACAATCCCAGATACCATGCAAGACAGGTAGCAATGCATCGCTGTACAAAATTAAAAATTCCTCTTCTTATGGGAAGTGCAACTCCAAGTGTTGAAGCCTGGTATGGAATGCAAAACGGTTCAATAAAAAGACACCTACTTACAAAAAGGCTTGCTGGTGGTGAAATGCCTCATATTTCCTGCATTGATCTTTCTTATTATCCTGGAGATGGCTGTATTTCAAAACCGCTCGAAGATGCAATTAATAAAACGCTTTCGAAAGGACATCAGACAATATTGTTTTTAAACCGCCGCGGCTTTACTCATTTTTTCAGATGCAATCAATGCGGATACGAGTTAGTTTGCAAAAACTGTTCTGTCCCTCTAACATATCATAAGGCAGAAAACCGGCTTCGCTGTCATTACTGCGGCTGGTCAACTTACCCGCCGGAAAGCTGTCCACAGTGCGGCTCTCTTGACATAGGAAGTTCTGGTTTTGGGACAGAATACATTGAAGCAGAAACACGCGCAAAGTTTCCAAATGCACGAATTGTCCGCCTTGATACAGATATCCTCAAAAATAAAGAGGAATTAATTGAAACTCTTGAAGATTTCAAAAATGGAAAATATGACATAATGCTTGGAACTCAGATGGTTGCCAAAGGCCTTAATTTTCCAAAACTCGAGCTTGTAGGAGTTATACTTGCTGATGCCGGACTTCATATGCCTGATTTTCGTGCAGGAGAACGTACCTTCTCCTTAATTACACAGGTAGCAGGTAGAGCCGGACGATATTTTCCAGATGGAAAAGTTATTGTTCAAACCTATAGTCCGGGTAAAGGACCTGTACTTTATGCCTGTCAAAATCGTATAGAAGATTTTTATGGTAGTGAACTTGCAGAACGTGAAATGCTGGATTTTCCGCCTTTCAGCAGACTTTTACGTTTAGTATTCCGAAGCTTTAATAAAGGACTTGCAGCAGAAACAGCCCGCGATGC
>CAKUWD010000275.1 GCA_934699065.1 uncultured Treponema sp. | reverse complement strand
TCTCCTCTCATTCTTAAGCTTGATGAAGGTGGTGCTGCCAACTCTCTGAACATTCGTGTAAAATCCTTCCTCGAAACAATCAAAGAACGCCGTGAGAAAAAAGGCCTTTCACAATTCTCAGATTTGCCAGACCCATATACAGTAAAGTTCCAGAAAGAAGATAAGGATATGCGCACTGTTCTTATTCCAAATGTTTCTGTTGCCTTCTGTAAGCTGCTTAGTGGAGTTCTTCGCAAACAGGGACTCAGAGCAGTACCTCTTTCACTCGGCGAAAATGTTCAGATTCAGGTTGGAAAAAAATATGTTCATAACGATACCTGCTTCCCGGCACAGATGGTAATTGGTGAAGCAATTTCTGCATTACAAAGCGGAAAGTATCCTTTGGACAAAGTTGCAATTGGAATGGCAAAATATCATGGAGACTGTCGTCTTACCCACTATTCTGCTCTTTTACGCCGCGCCTTAAATGCAGCCGGTTTTGAACAGGTTCCTATCGTTTCTACAGACCCAATCGACTCTAAGGAAATGCACCCTTGCTTCCGTCTTGGAACCTTATTTAATCTCCGGGCTCTCTGGGTAGTTACTATGATGGATATGCTGGAAGAATTGCGCCGCCAGATCCGCCCTTACGAAATCAACAAGGGCGAGACCAACCGCATTTTCGACGAAACCATCGACAATATTGCCCGTGGAATTGATAAGAGTATTCTTAGCGGCTTAAAAGCATACAAACGCGGAATCAAGGAATTCCGTAAAATCAAATATGATAAATCAAAACCTCGTCCACGCGTTTTCGTAACCGGTGAATATCTTGTTACCTTCCATCCGGGCTCAAACTTCCACATTGAACATTATCTGGAAGAAAACGGCCTTGAAGTAATTCTTCCAAGAATGGCAAATGTTTTCTATAGAGAATATCTGGCACGCATTTTTGAATCAAAAAGTCTCAAGGTCGGATTTACAAAGGTAAACAAAATCATCGACCATGTTTCAGCCTTTTTCTTTAAGCTTGCACTTAATATTTGTGAAAAATCTGCAAGAAAGCATCCGGAATATGTACCTTCAACACCGTTACCAAAGCTTGCCGAAGAAACAGATGAGATTATGAACCGCACCTTCCTTTCGGGTGAAGGCTGGCTCATTCCTGGAGAAATCAAAGAATACGCATTACGCGGCGTTCAGTCTTTTGTAATTCTGCAGCCATTTGGATGTCTGCCAAATCATATTTGTGGTCGCGGTATAATGAAAAAGGTCAAGGAAGAGTTCCCGAATGTTCAAATTCTGCCTCTCGACCTTGACCCTGATACAAGCTTTGCAAACGTAGAAAACCGTCTGCAAATGCTGATTATGAACGAAAAGTCCAGATTGTCTTAACAGATTTTAGCTGTTGTGTTTATTACTCCATTCGGTAGGAGAAAGACCGGTTTCCTCTCTGAATATTTTCATAAAATATTTTACGTCTGAGAAGCCGCTTCTTTCTGCTACCTCATAAACTTTATAACAGCCCTTCTCTAAAAGATTTTTCGCTTCTTCAATTCTCAGCCGTTTAAGATATTCATTGAAATTTACACCTGTGTGTTCCTTAAACTTTTCCGAAAACCAGGTGTAATTTACTGATACCTGATTTGCAACCATAGCCATGTTTATATTTTTTTTGAAATGAGTCTTTATGAACTCAAGTGCTTCTGTTATATATGGCGACTCTTTTGTATTCTGCTTAAGCAGAGCCGAAAGATAAACTGCATAATCCTGAACACTACTCTGCCATTCAAGAAGATTCGAAAACTCAAAAATGTTTTCTATCATTATGCTTTTGATGTGAAGATACATATCCGAATCTGTATAACCCGGATATCTTGTAAACATATTAGAAGTTATTTTTCTGTAAAGATAATAAAGACTTTCAGAATTTAATTTTCCATTTTCGTTGAAACAGCTAAAAAGACCATTAACATCTTCCTGAGTTTCTTCTGCAGTCGCAATATCACAATGGCTAATCATTTTTTCATAAGCTTCATCAAGTTGTGCAAAATCACTTATATGATTTTCATTTTCCCAATAATAAAGGCCGCCCTGTCTGCTGCTCTCAAGAATCTCACCTGTTTTAGCATTAAAGAAACTCTGCATTGCTGCTGTTATCGCCTGCCGTCTCATAGTCCTAAGCATCGAATAGTCATCAGCAGGTCCGGAGATGCCTACTATATATGTATCAAGATAACTTTGATCATACTGAACTTCTTCTCCATCAAATGGGTAAACAATAAGCACAGAATTTTTTGTCTGTTCAACTACATAATAAAGGCGCCCCTGCATAACCGCTTCCAGTGCTTCAATGGAATTCTGACCATAAACTACAATACAACGAAGTCCATTTTTTATTGTAATTTCAGGAAGGCCAGAAACATCTTCCAGTCTTCCCTTTTCAATTATCTGGCGGAACTTCTGTTCATTTGCTTCCTTTTCGTCTTTCATACAATCCATGATTGCAGAATTGACGGCAGAAATAAGTTCCTTTTTATCAACCGGTTTTAAAATATAACTGAGCGCACCGCTTTGAATTGCTGCCTTTGCATAAGAAAAATCATCGTATCCGCTGAGAACTACTATGGCCGGCTTCTTGCCTTCCATCTGCGAAATTTTCTTCATCAATTCAACGCCGTCCATAACCGGCATACGGATATCTGTAATAAGAATCTCAGGATTTTTTTCAAGGCAGAGCTTGTATGCTTCTTCACCGTTCTTTGCTTCAATTATTTCGAGTGGAATACCGATTGAGTCTAAAAGAATTTTTTTGAGGCCTGCTCGAATGAGTTTTTCATCATCTGCCAGAACTATTGTAATCACTTTTCTACTCCTGAATCATCTAAAAAAATACGTGGAACAGGAATCTTAACTAAAGTTCCCTCGCCTTCTGTAGACTCGATTATGAGACGGTAATCCTTGCCGCAAAACATTGTAAGTCTCTGCTGAATATTCTTTAAGCCTATGCTTCCCGTAGAATCTCTTTCATAAGTGTCATCTGCAAGATAAGCCGCCAGTTCCTTTTGTTTTTCCTCTGAAATTCCTTTTCCAAAATCACGAACACAAAGCCAGATTCTATCGTCCTTATCTCCATCCTCTGTATAAACACAAATAACGGCATCTTTTCCAAGAGGCTCGATTGCATAATTAAAAGCATTCTCAACAAG
>CAKUWD010000274.1 GCA_934699065.1 uncultured Treponema sp. | reverse complement strand
GATAAAATCAGTCATTTTTATATAGAAGAAATCGCAAAAAATCGAGCGTCCCTTATTTCTAATGAACTCGATAAAAAATATAATTACGTAAATAACGCTCTTGATATTATTACTCAAAAAGATCTTGAATCGACAAAAGCACTCAGAAATTATCTAGGTAATATGCGCAAACTCTTTAATATGGACACCTTTGCTCTTGTAGATGAAAATGGTCTTGTTTATACATCGCACTCTACCTTTTCAGGAAAGACAAGATATCCTTTCCTTGCAGAAGAAATTACAAAGCCAATTTATTCAACTGTATTAAATTATGGAGGAGAAAAACAGCTCTTTCTTGCAGTACCGGTTACCGGCGTTTATTTCAAGAATTCAAAAATAACTGCCTGCTTTGTAGAGATTAATATCAATCAGATGATGAAGTCTATGGCTTATCGCTATGATAATATGGAAACATATTTTAATCTTTATTTCAAAAATGGAGAAAGTCTTACAAATTCTGATTTTGGAAATATTCCGACCGGTTTAAATCTTCTTACTGTAATTTCTGCAAGTGAGAGTGATTCAAAGACAATTAAAAAAATTATTAACGATTTTGAAACAGGTGGAACAGGAATTGCAGAGATTGGAAATGGAGATCAGGAAGCACATCTCTTTTATATTCCTGTAAACAATACAGGCTGGATTCTCACAATTCTTGTTTATGAACATGCAATTGATGAGCAGATCAGCACCAACATTGAATCTCTCATGCAGCAAACAAGAACTCATGTTTTCTTTATTTTTGCCTTATTATTCTTCCTCTTTATAGGATTAATCCTGATTATCCGAAATGCTTCTCATTTTAAGCTTGAGCAGGAAAAGATAATCAGTCAAAGAACTCAGCAGGCCTATGAGAAACTTAATAAAGAAACAAATGCAATGCAGATTATTCACTCAGTTCTTGATTCTGGTCCTTGGAGAATTGAGTTTGACGAAAAGGGACAGATTCTAAAATGTGACTGGTCAGATACTTTCCGTAAACTTCTTGGTTTTAATTCAGAAGAGGAATTTCCAAATACTCTTGAAGCCTGGTCGGACAGACTTCATAAGAGTGATAAGGATGCAGTTTTAAAAGCCTTCTGGGATACTGTAAATGATAAAAGCGGTAATACTGTTTATGATGTTGAATACCGCCTTTTAACAAAGAACAGCGGATTTAAATGGTATCATGCAGCAGGAAATATTATCCGTAGTGCCGATGGTAAGCCACAAACTTATGTTGGACTCTTTACCGATATTGACGAAAATAAGAGAAATGAAATCGATCTTATGGAACAGTTTAATATCGTAAATGCTTTAAGCCGTGACTTTGCAAATATCTTAAGCATCAATGTTACAACAAGAACTATTAAACCGATTAAACTTGGAGGCTTTGTTCCTGAATCCTTTAAGAAGAATTATTCAACAGATGCTTCCTATGAAACTTACTTTACTGAGTATATTGAAAATCGTGTATATTCAGAAGATAAAGCCTTTATGTCAGAAGCCATTGCTCTTGATACAATTATTGAAAAGCTTAATGTATCAGAAGAATATTCTTCAAGCTACCGTGTAAAAGAAAACGATGAAATTCATTTTTATGAATTTAAATATATGAGGCTTGATTCAGATACAATTATTGTCGGAGTTATGAATATTGATAAAATCGTAAATGATGCAAAAGAAAAAGAAAAACTTATTGTACTTTCAGAAACCGATCGTATGACAGGACTTTTGAACCGTGTAAGTGGAGAACAAAAGGTAGAAGAAAAGCTTAAAAACGGAAAGGGCGGTTTATTTATTCTTCTTGATATTGACCATTTCAAGAGCATTAACGATACACTGGGACATGGTGTAGGTGATCAGGTAATTATACAAGTAGCAAACTGCCTAAAGTCTGCCTTCCGTGAACATGATATTGTATTCCGTTTAGGTGGAGATGAATTTTCTGCCTATGCTGCTGAAGTTCAGGATAAAAAGATTGCAAAATCAATAATTAACCGCTTTATAGACAATCTTAAAACCATTGAGATTTCTGAACTTGGTGATTCTAAAATAACAGCCAGTATAGGTGCTATAATTCTGGAACAAGGTGAGCCAGCTGACTTTGCAGACAACTATAAACTTATAGACAAAGGTGTTTATGAAAGTAAAAAGGTAAAGGGTTCACACGTTACCTTTATGTAATTTACTTTGTATTATATGCAATAGCACCATCCCAGTTCTCTGGTGGACGAATTATAAATTCATCACATCGTTCAACCATGAGAGCTGCGGCTTTATCGTTTTCACATTCATCAAGCGCCTTCTGGAAATATTCTCTTGCAAGATTCCATACTCCTTTTTTATAAAGAGCAAAGGCTTTGTCATAAAACTCGCGATAAGTCTGTGAAAAATCTTCTATACTTTGATCTACAGCATATATTGGAACCGGATGTTCTTTACCTTTTACTTTTACATTATCAAGGTGACGATATACAAAATCATTATTCTTTATATCATCTTTTACAGCCTGGCTTATAAGAATCATTGTACCATAAGTTTTTGTTAAACCTTCAAGACGGCTTGCTAGATTTACATTATCGCCAATAACAGAATAATCTGTTTTGTCAGCAGATCCAATTGAACCTACAATTACATCGCCATAATGAATTCCAATTCCAATATTAAATTTCATATCAGAAGGAAGTATTAAATCTCCCATTTCAATTTGTTTTACGGCTTCGCGCATTTCCTGAGCTGCGGCAACAGCGCGTCTGCAGTTATCTTCATAACTTACAGGTGCACCAAACAAAGCCATAATTGCATCTCCCATAAACTTGTCTACAGTTCCACCGTACTTTTTGATGATAGTACACATCTTTGTAAAATATCTGTTTAAAAAGGCTACGACAGTTTCCGGTTTGTTGCATTCACTGATATTTGTAAAAGAACGAATATCGCAGAACATAATTGCTACATCTCTTTTTTCACCAACCCCAACCTGAGACTCTGTTTCTGCACCATCAACAAGTTCATCGATAATCTGTTCTGGAACAAAACGGCTAAAGGCCTTACGAATGTTGCGTTCGAATTTCATTTTGCTCTGCATTTTGATTGTACTTTCCATAATGCGTGATGTAATTTCTATACCATATGACTGACCAAACCGCTGTTTTAAATAGGCATTTGT
>CAKUWD010000273.1 GCA_934699065.1 uncultured Treponema sp. | reverse complement strand
GGAATAACGTTCAGGTAAACTGTAATTCCGTAGTATGCAAGTTTCTGGGCAAGCGTAACAACCTTTTGTTTTGCTTCTTCAGAAGTATATGGGTAAGAATGGAAATAGCAGCATTCAATTTTCATTCCGCGGCGAAGCATACGATAGCCGGCAACAGGAGAGTCTAGTCCGCCGCTTAAAAGTAAAAGTCCGCGTCCACTACAGCCAACAGGAAGTCCTCGACAGCCTGTATTAGAATCAACATATACAAAGCATTTTTCACGAACTTCAACATAGATAATTGTATCAGGTTTATGAACATCAACCTTCATTATTGCTTCTACATCACCTGCAGCTTCACAACATATTTCATATGAGTTCATAGGAAAACTTTTGTCTGCACGGCGGGCATCAATCTTAAAAGTTTTACATCCACGTTCTGCTTCAAGTTTTGCAATATCAAAAACTGCTTTACTGATTGCTTCAATTGTTTTGTCACAAACGGTAGCTTTTGCCCATCCAGTAATACCAATCAGGTGTTTAAGTGTAAATTCAACTTTTTCCCGGGCACTTTCTTCACATTCAATATAAAGACGACCGGCACGGAGAGTAATTTTGGCATCCGTACCTTCCAGATATTTTGCAGCATTATGTTTTAAAAGATTTTCAAATTCCTGAATATTAGACCCTTTAAGAGTCAATTCCCCAATTTTCGCCAGATAAGTCATAAAAAATATTATAAACTTAAACAGTCTTTTTTTAAAGTAGTTGCCATACGGATTCTAATTTAACGTGAGCAAAATCTAAATCCATGTGGTGAGATTATTTTTTTATGCCGATAAAATAATTGTGAAAAAAATTATTATTTTATTTTCAACTTTATTTTTTTCTTCTCTTTTATTTAGTGAAATGCTTCCTTCAAAGCTTCTGGGAATCTGGGAATCTAAAGACCGCTACATTTTTTTTGAACAGAATGATGAAGAAGAGCCTCAACTGGTTTTAATATTAAAAACATATTATGGCTGGTATTTGAATCGTGCTGCAGAACCTGAAGATTATTCAAAAAAAGAAGCTCGGATAAGAAATACAGCCAATGCACGTAATGCAGAACATGTTTATATTAAAAATATAAATGTGACAGAAACTTCAAAATCACTTTATGGTTCGCTGGATCTTGTTTATTCAAACTGGCAGAAAAATACAATTCCATTCTTTTTTATTGATGGTTCATTATTCCTTTCATATTTTGAAAAAGATAAAACTTTTGTTTCAGAAAACATTGAGAACTCTGAGATTTTGCAAAACAAAAACTGGACTTTTTACCGGGGAATTGCTCCTTCGAAAGGATTTATGATTAGCCCACAGAGTATTCCTGAAAATATTACAGGTTATATTATAGATGGCGACAAGCTTTACGACGTACGCTACTGGCAAACTGATATGGATTATTCTACTGATTATATTAACTTCACTTATAAAGATGATGTTTACATAATTCCAAAACACCTGCGAAGCTGCGAGACAAATTACAGCTGTGTTTCAGGAAGAAGTAAAAAAGTTCGAAACACAGTAAAGCCTTTTGAATATAAGGCAGAAAACTATATATTTAATGATGATGCTTCGGCCTTTACAAAAAATGAAGAGCCTTATCTAAAACAACTGGCAGATCAGAATACTTTTGAAGGATTAATCAAAATCATAAAAGAAGCAAACTCTCGCCGTAAGCCTGATCCTCCGGCTCTTTTTCCTGAGAGTGACCTGGACTGGCATTGGGATATGATTGACCTTCTGGAAAAAGATAATCTGCTGATTCAGGCAGTAAGAGAGCGACAGAAAGCATTCGGCCCAAGAGGTAAAGACCTGAATAAATAATATTAATATCCTATTGTTCTTCTTCGAACTTTCTTTTCAGATAAATATATTCATAAAGAATATCATCAAACTGGTCGTACTTAAAAACAGTATGAACCTTTGTTACGTGGTACTGCTTGATGTTTGCTGTGTGAGGGTATGGTAGCCAGAAAAGACGTTTTGAGAAATGCCTTACAACTGTCCATTTAGGCCAGAGAAATTTCTGGTCGTTAAACTTCTGGGAAATAATTTTTTTCTTTGTGGTGCTGTGCCACAAAGCATCCTGATCTGCAAAAAGCCATTTTTTAGTTTTAATCTGATTACGGGATTTTTCAAAAAGACCTGTTTCGCGACATTTTGTAAGGTTAAAAAGTAAAACTCCGGCATTGATATAATCAGGGCGTATCAGATATTTACCATAATGGTCGTTGGCAGCAGCATACTCATAATCAGTAATATCAATATCATAAAGCATACAGATGTCTTTATTAAACATAATATCTATGTCCAGATATAAAAACTTTTCAGGCATGCCTGGAATCAAATCTGCAAAAAGCCGAATCAATGTATAGGGTGAACAATAACACTGTTCATTTGGACTGTTAGAAAATTCTTTTTTATAAATATCTGTCACATCAATTTTACGAACAATATTTTCAGGGTTATATTTTTTTGCAACATTATCAAGAAAAGAAATCATCTTATCATCAATTGCAGTATAAGCGGGATTAAGATGAGAAACGTCCATTGTAAGAATTGTAATTGTAAAAGCTTCTTTTGTTTCAGTCCGTTTAAAAATTGAAAGCATACAGGTGAGAACACCATCAAAAACTTTAGAGTTTCCGCAGAACATTATGTTACGCATTAATCAGTTCTCCTTATCGTTGTCAGTTGCCTTAACGTATTTAATAAGCTCAACATTATTCATTTTGCTTCTTTCACACATTGCTTCATAAACACGGTTTCGCAAATCAGCCTGTTTTTCTTTTCGGTCAAGATTTTCATTCGGAAAAAAAGGACCGTCAACATAAGTAACAATACGTGGAGTCTTTGAGAATCTTCGTTTTTGATACGTGTTTGTAAAACAGAATACAGGACATCCATACTGAATAGGGTAGCGGAAAGAAGAATCTGCAAAAGGTCTGATTTTTGTATAAAAAGGCCAGATATGAGCTTCCGGATAAATCATAATAGAAGCTCCTTCGCTAACCCGAAGCTTAAGTGTATTCATGAAATTTTTTGTTGCAGCCATATTATCAGGCAATGGAAGCGCTCCAAGAAAATGAGTAATTCTTCTAAGCCCTGGAATAGAAACGTTATTAGCGTTTACCACGATATAGGTAGAATGAGGAAAGCTTACGAAAGTTGGGATCAGTGCATCTGAAATATTG
>CAKUWD010000272.1 GCA_934699065.1 uncultured Treponema sp. | reverse complement strand
CTTACATGAGGTCTGAGAGATTCTTTACTGAAAGTTCCATCAATTTTGAATTCAGGGCCTTCTTCTATTGTCAACGACATGATATTTGCATGTATTTTGATTTCTGAAAAACTTTCAAGAATCTGATTTATTTCACGGCTGCCCTGCTTATCATAATCATATGATTTTTCACGGGCTGTAAATGAATTAGCAAAACCAAGATTTTTTGCACTTCCATAAATGATACAGCATACAGTAATAATTCCAAGTACTACAAAAAGTATTGTCTTTTTCATATTATTCATCTCCTTTATTTTTCTTTTCACTTGTACTTCCAAAGGCAATTAACACAGAAAATACTGCTGCAGCAATCGGCCATGTGAGCCAGGTAAGATGCCACTTAAATGTCAAAAAACTTACACAAAGATAAATACAGGTAACTACCGGCCAGTAGCATTTTAATATAGAACGGATAGTTGGATTCTGAACTTTCTGTATTCTCTTATCCCCTGTTTCCCTGTCCTCTGAAAAATCAGTCTGTTCATTAATTCCCAAAAGTCTTGTATAAGTTCTTTTGATTGAATTTGAATAAACAAAACAGAAAACTCCAAGTCCAACAAAAACAAAAAGCAATGCCCCAGAAAGATTATCCCAAATTCGTCCACTATAATTATCAAGGATTATAGCCGGAGTAAAACATAAAATACACAAAAGGATTCCCACAGAATGCATTACGCTGTAAGTAGGAGTAAATTCCCTGTTTCGGTTTTTCAGATAATCAATTGAAACTGCATCAATGCTGCATGGCTCTGTTTTTATAAAGCGCCACTGTTCCATAAGAGCACTTGCACCCACTACAAGAACAACTCCGATTCCAATGCAAACGAACATTAATACAACAGCTGGAGTTTCATCTAAACCAAATCCATCTGACATAATCGGAAAAATCACAGCCATTATAAAAAGCATAATTCCCAAAGCCTTCATTAAAGCTGCATGTTTTTTTCTTTCAAGATATTCAGTTACTTCTTCAAAAGAAAGCTTTCTGCGCTGAATTCCTGAATACTTTGTCTGATACAAAATATCTTTGATTCCAAGATCATCTGCAAGGTCATCAAGATTTCCAAAATTCTGAATTACCTCACCTACAGCTTCGTTTTCTGTTTTACCGCTTCTGATAAGCTCTGTGTATTTATCTTCCATCATTTGAAGAAGCTCTGATTTAGCCTTCATAACTTTTTCTGTAAGAGGAAGTCCACGGAACATTGATTCCAGATAGTTCTTAATTGTTTCCATTCGATTCTCCTTTCAATTTGTAAACTCCGCATTAACGGGTAATAAAGTTTTCTACAACCTCTTTTGTAAGGTTCCACTCTTCACATTTGTCTTTGTAATAACTCCGCCCTTTGTCGGTTATGCGATAGTAAGTTCGCCGTTTACCATTATCCGCTTCCTGTGAATAAGATTCCACATAACCGTTTGCTTCCATACGCGTAAAAGCCGAATAAAGGGTTGTTTCCTTTATGATGTATTTTTCCTCGGATAAGGCCTTAATATCCTTGGAAATTTCATAGCCGTAGGAAGGCTTTTTTTGGAGTAAGTACAAAATCATAGTGTCGTTATAACCACGTATAACATCACTACTGATTCCAATCATACAACCTCCTGTATTACGTCTGTCGTTACATTGTGTATCGTTGCAACGCCTGTCGTACTACGTCTGTCGTAGTAAAATATAATGTATAGAACTGAGAATGTCAATAAAATATTATAAAAAACTGCTAACGTTCAAACCGCTCCCGTGGGAAAAAGCCTGTGTGCTGCGGGCAATGCCTCGACGCTCCCTCCGGTCGCTCTGTATTTTCCGTTCTAGATAATTTTCTGTATCGGCATTGATGCAGCACACAGTCTTTTCCCACTCCGCGTTTTGAAACATACCCGGTTCATAAAATAATTACTGTACGCTGAGTTCTATGCATTATGTTTTACTACGCTCCCCTCCGCTGATGAAGATTTATAACATATATGAGTTCTTTAGAGATCTCGGTGATTTGTGTATAAATGCGGAGTGGAAATTTTTTAATAAGATATCGCATTATTTAATCTGACAGACGGAGCAGGAAATGGATGCGAACTGCCTCTTGAGTTTTTTGGCGCTTAGCCATAAAAAGAATCCGAGGATTTTTGCCTGCAAAAACCGCAGGATTCTTACCCAAAAAAAGGAAAGCGAGCATGTTCGTATACATTTACTGCGGGAGTCTGTCAGATTTATAACTGTAAATGATTTAATAAATCTATTACCTCGCATTTATACACACACATCAGAAACATCTTTAAAAAATCACATATATGGTATAAAATAGGAATATGGCGACTACATCTAATTTAAGTTCAATTATCAGATATTATGCAGAAAAACAAAAATCTCCTTTTATTGATCTCAAAGAATTTTGCGCTTATGTAAAAAAATACGCAGAGCATCACGTAGAAGAACAAAGCGAACTTGTAAAATATCTGGGTGATCCTTCAGGAACTGTCGTAGCAGAACTGCAGGGGCTTTCTGAAAAACATCTTGTTGCCATAATCAATGCAAACAACAAAAAAACAATTGTTTCCATCACCTTCCTTGCTGCTAAATATGCAAACGTTTACAAAGAGATGATGAAAAATGATGCCATTCTTTTTCCTCAGGGTACCGACCTGCCAAAGCAGTTTCCGAACCAGATTCTTGAACACAAATCTGTAAGTCAGTACATTCCATTTTTAATTGAAAAGGATAACTCTAAATCTCCATTTTTATATCTTCTTGATTTTGCAAGAGACCTTCCTCCAATGCTTATTCCGGCTTGTGTTCCGATTAAAGTCCTTCTCGACACTGCCCAGCAGAAGGTTCGCAAGATTCTTAAAAAAGAAGAATTTCATGATTACTTTTTGAAAAAACTCCGCTCTACAAATCCTACAAAAGAGATTTCCATAAAGAATTTTTATACACACTTTGTTGATTCAGAAAACTATCAGTTTGCAGAATTCAACGACGGTGAAGATTATTACATCTGGAACCAATCGCTTTATTACATTCGTCAGGACTTTGAAAAAATTGCAGACCGCACAACAGAAGATACAAACATTCTTCAGGCTGTTCAGATTCTTGAAACTCACAGTACTTACCTTAAAGAAAAATTCCAGAATGAACACAAACGTTCAGAAGCAATCAAAGAGCTTGAATCTGCTCTTGCAAAACCACCTTACTTCTATTCCATGCCGCAGATTCTTAAGTTCCAGGA
>CAKUWD010000271.1 GCA_934699065.1 uncultured Treponema sp. | reverse complement strand
CTATAAAACATTCTAAGGCAAGCGAGATAAGTGTAATTATGCGTGAAGAAAATTCAGCAAATTCTGATTGCCAAAGAGGACTTTTATTTTTGATTAGTGATGATGGAATTGGAATGTCAGAAACGACAAAAGCAAATGTTGAAGAAAACGAAGATAAAGTTCCAGAAGATATAATTTCTAAAAACACTCATCTGGGAATAAAGGGAATGAAAAGCCGGGCTGCACTCTTAAATGCAACCCTCGAAATAAAAAGTGATAAAGAAACAGGTACCCGGATTAAGCTTTTTCTGCCAGAGCAATAAGTTTTTTTATTCCCCTGAAACTTGCCCAGCCGATACTGATGCTTATTGCTTTATCAAGAATATTTACAGGAACCCGAGGCAACCATGCAGAAATAAAAACCGAAATACTATTACTGCTTAAAAGTGCATACATAAACTTTACCTGAGAATCTTCTCTGTATCCTGTAAAGACATGAAGTACCGTAAAAATTGTTGCACCTTCAAGACTAACAATAAGAGAAATCAAAAATACCAGAAGAATAAGATCTGTAATTTCAATCTTCTGCCGAACTTTTATATATACCCTGATTATGAGCACAATTGTAAGACTGCAGATTGCCCATACCAGTGACCATAAAGGAACTTTTGCATAAATTAATGTTGTTGAAATATGATAAAGCAAGCCGCTTATCAGACCGCAGATTCCCCCCAAAAATGAAGCGGTTATAGTAAAGATAGTATCCATATAAAGCGGCACCGGATTAAAGTTCTGTAGATAATTAATTCCAATATTGAAGAGGGCAAAAATTATTCCAAGTGGAATCTGCCATTTAAGTGAATATGTAAATTGTGAAGAAGTTTTGTTTTCAAGCATAAAAAAACTATAACACAAGAATTTTCTTTTGTCAGTCTTTCTTATGTTATAGTTTTCTATATATTATCTGATTGTCCAGTTAATAAGCTCGCAGCCTTCCGGCAGAATTATGTATAGATCGTGAACTCCACTTGTTGCAGCAAGCTTCGCAGAAACTTCAGATTTCTTTCCAAGTTTTACCTCAATAATCTCACTACCGTTTCCGCCAAAACCGTCTAACTGAACTTTTATAGACTTACCGACAACCGGCACGCACTGAGCTTTAAACTCACTTTCTTTTCCTGTAAACTCAACACCCTTAATACAAACGTAAGCTCCATCCTTTACAGAAACTAAGGATTGCTTTGTTGTCACAGCCACATTTCGTGAAGATGCAAAGGTTGCAGCAGGCACTTCATTACCCAGCTTAAAGTTTTCAACCTGCTCTACTCCCTTCTTAGTCATCTTCTGCTTTGGAAGAGAGCCGTCTGCATTTACTTCAAAGTTATCTATAAATATATTGCGATAACCACCCTTCTCGCAGCCAACAGTCTTCTCAAGAACCTGTGTATGATAAGCGATATACCATTTTCCACGGAAGCTGAAAATCCAGTGGTGGTTATTTCCCCAGGCACCAAAAACCGTACCAGGATTTTCAAGCGTATAGCCTTTATATTCAAAAGGTCCAAGTGGATTTTTTGAAGTCATATAACCGATTACAGCGATAGGCATTTTATCAGGATCTTTTGTATCCTTTCTGTCCTGCCAGTTTGTGCAGTAAGTATAGTACCAGGTATCGCCAATCTTATTAATTCCAGAATCTTCAAAAAGGAAAGGCGCATCAATCATCACAGGTTCACCTGCAATATGAATCATATCATCAGCTAAAGCGACACAGCGGGCATTTTTAGGATGCTCATATTTATCAGGATCATGGCCACCACCAAAGTAAAGGTAACCGTTTCCCTTTTCATCAACAAGAACTGCCGGGTCAAAAAGCCAGTTAATCTTTTCGCAGGTTGGAGTTTTACGAGAAATCAAAGCTTCTCCAAGCGGATCTGTAAAAGGCCCTGTAGGAGAATCGGCAGTTAGAACACCTATTCCGTTTGCGGAGTCTGCAAAATAAAGGAAAAACTTATCTTTTCCGTCAATCTTTTTATATGCAATTGCAGGAGCCCAGGAATTAGCAGCCCATTTAGCAGCTCCGGCAGGATTATTTTTTCCGGCAACGGCAATCTCACCGCAGTCTGTCCAGTTAACCATATCTCTGGTAGAAAAAACATTCAACGTGTTAATTTTATTATAGCCGTTATCAATTTTACCCTTTGTAAATTCCAGCTGCTGCATATCATTTGTAGAATAAATATAAAGAGTATCATTATATTCAAGAACAGCCGGATCTGCCCCATATTTATGAGCCACAACCGGATTATTTTCTCCAGGCATTTTAAAAGCTTTTTCAGCCATCAACTTCTGCATTTCAGTAACAGGAGTTGCTGAAATCAATTCTTCTTTTGAACAAGACATAAATAATCCTCCAGTAAAAAACAGCAAACAAATTGCTCTTGCACATTTCATAATTTCAATATACAGTTTTAACAAATAAAAGTAAAACGTTTAACTAAAAATATCAAAAATTTAGGGGAATATTACGATGAAACAATGCTTTAATCCTTACATGCCGTCATGGGAACATGTTCCGGACGGAGAACCACACGTATTCGGAGACCGCGTTTATGTTTACGGCTCCCATGACTTTTTCAACGGCTGGGTATTCTGCCAGGGAGACTACGTGTGTTACTCTGCTCCTGTAACTGATTTAACAGACTGGCGTTACGAGGGCGTGATCTATCCAAAAACATCAGAAGAAATGAATGCAGACGGACATATGTGTCTTTACGCTCCTGATGTAACCCTTGGACCAGACGGTCGTTACTACCTCTATTACGTTTACGATAAAGTTGGCTTTGTTTCTGTTGCAGTCTGCGATACCCCGGCCGGAAAATATAAATTCTATGGTCACGTTCACTATAAAGACGGAACCAGACTTGGAGACCGCAAGGGCGATATGCCACAGTTTGACCCGGGCGTTCTTACAGAGGGTAACCGCACTTACCTTTACACAGGCTTCTGCGGAAATCATATGAAAGACAGAATCGGTGCTATGGCAACAGTTCTTGGCCCTGATATGCTTACAATCGAAGAAGAACCTGTAATCATTGCTCCGGGCGACTGCTACACAGACGTTACTGCTCCAGTTCAGACCGAATGCCCATACCCACAGGATTCAATCGAAAACTGGAAGGGCTATAAAGATCACGCATTCTTCGAAGCACCTTCTATCCGTAAGATTGGTGATACTTACTATTTTGTTTTCTCTTCTCAGGTAATGCACGAGCTCTGCTATGCAACAAGTAAAAATCCTACAAAAGGCTTTAAGTATCAGGG
>CAKUWD010000270.1 GCA_934699065.1 uncultured Treponema sp. | reverse complement strand
ATAGTTTCCATCCTTGAGCCATAAAGAAACTGGAATACCGCAGAGCATTTCTGTAATGTTTGCTTTTTTAGATTTAAGCTGATAGAAGGGTGCAGATTCAATTACTTTTTTATCCTGAAGAAGCTGAAGAGTAGCTTTTTTAGGAGGTTCATTCCTTGTCTTTTTATGGGTTTTTGGAATTGTGATATTCATTCGGACAAAAATTGCATCACCCGGAGAAATAACATCATTGTAATTCAGATTAAGATTATAGTTTTCTGATTCATATTTTGCGCTTGCTGCAAAAATAAGGTTGATTTGAAATACGCAGAGAATTGCGAGTAGTAGTTTTTTCATGTTATTCTCCTGTAGAAAGAACCATTTCTTTAATAATCAGTTGTTTTGTAATTGTGCCGTTAAAATAATTTCGGCTCATATTATAAAGTATATCATAGTTTTTTCCGATTGAAATGTCTTTTTTAAGTCTGTCTGCCTGTCCCCAGAACATGGCAGGAATTTTATGTTTACCCGTATCAAAAATAAGCTTTAAATGATGCGGTTCTTTTTTTCCGAGAATCATAGTATCAATAAGTTTAATTCCACGCGTTAATAAAATGAGTTCCGGATTTTCTGCACCGCAAGGTTCAAAGGTATCCATAATGTTAAAGTTTTCTGGTGTAAGATGAAGAGGTGGAATTTCTGCATCTACATTAATATCATAACTTTCGTTTTCAAGATTTACCTTAGAAGCTGCTGTTTTTACTTTGTCCATAAAAACTTCAAGTTTATCTTTATAAAAACTGAAGCCTGCTGCAAAGTTATGGCCGCCATGATTTATAAAAATATCTCCAAGACTGTCCAGAAAATCTGTTGCGCAAAAACCTCTGCAGCTTCTCATTGAACCTGTGTATATATCATTTTCAAAAGTTACGGCAATTGTTGGAACTTTAAAATCCTGCATAAGGCGTGCTGCAACAATTCCTGTAACTCCTTTGTTAATACATTGATTTATAGAAATGCAGAGTTTATTTGAATGAAGACTTAAACTCTCTTCTGCTTCATCATGAACTTTATAATATGCAGAAGATACCAGTTCTTTGCGTTCTTCATTCAAACCATAAATGATATCTGCCAGCTCTTCCCGTTCACGCGGATTTTCAGAAATCAAAAGCTTAAGAGAAAGGTCTGATTTTCCCATACGACCTGCTGCATTCAAAGCCGGAATAAGAGTCCAGGAAAGATCTGTAGAATTAAGAGAAGCAAGATTAATATTAAGTTTATTAAAAAGTTCTGCAAGCCCTGAACGAGGTCTGTCTTTCTTTATAGAGGCAATTCCACTGCGGACAAAAATACGATTTTCGTTTTTCATCGGCATGATATCAGCAAGGGCGGCCAGGGCAACAAGCTGTAAATCTTTTTGTTCATCTGCTGCCTGCTGTGGCTTTTTTTGTGCTATGATTTTTTTACAGTAAGTAACATAAAGATTGTAGATGCTTTCAAGTTCATTTTCATCATTATGATACTTTGCAAGCTGAGACATTGCTTTTATCTGTGCTGCTGTTTTTCCATGTACAGAAGGAATTATATTTGCAATTTCATTTCTAAGATCATTCAGATTAAATTCGATTCCGCGCCCAAAAAGACCTTCAAGAATATTTAGAGATTTTTTTGAATCCCAGGAATAAATCAATTGCCCCTGCAAAAAGTATGGAAGCTTTAAATCATAAATTGATGTCTGGCCCGGAATTATTTTTTCATGCAGCTCTTTGATTTTTACAAGATTTTTAATTTTTACGCAGTCTGCAAAAACGCACTTTTCCTCTTCATTTTCTGTCAGTTCGAGAATACAGATTTCAGCTCCATAAAAATCTGTCTGAGAAAAACGAAGGGCACTTACAAGTTTGTAGGCAACAGCTGCACCAGAAATACCATCAAATGGATAGCCTGAATCTGCAATTTTTGGATCTATTAGAATAATTGCTTCTGGAAGATTTTCAGGCGGATTATGATGATCTGTAACAATTACATCAATACCAAGTTCATTTGCATGTGCTATTTCATCGTTGTTTGAGATTCCACAGTCGACTGTTATTATTAATGTGCCATCCTGAGCTGCAAAATCATCTACGGCAGAAAGAGAAAGTCCATAGCCATCATCTTCAACCGGGAGACGCCATTGTACATCAATTCCCATTCTTACAAGCTGTTCATAAAGAATTGCTGTACTTGTAATTCCATCAACATCACTGTCTCCGAAAATAAGAACTTTTTCCCCTTCTTCTTTTGCCTGAATGATACGTTCAACAGCATCTTCCATTGCATTAAAGCAAAAAGGATTGTTCTGAAATCGCAAATCATCTTCAAGATAATAAAGAAGTTCTTTGCCTTCGATGATTTCCCTTCTGACAAAAATAGAAGCGAGCAGAGGAGTAATGTTAAATAATTTACAAAGCGGCTCAATCTGCTGCTTTGTAACTGGCTTTTTTATCCAGTTTGATGTATTGCTAATTGAAGTGTCGGCTCTCACAAAATCCCCATCCCTGTTTCGATCGAGTTCAATTTCTGGTCTATACTGTTTTCAATCAAAAAGAAAACAAATTGCCGTATCTGTCCATATGTTTCTTCGTCGATAGAAAGCTTTCTTGCTTCAGAGGGCGTAAGGACGGTTAGAGCGGAAAGGTATTGAACTGCATTAAATTGTATGCTTATCATATTTTCCGATTGACCACTGCCTGATGAAACTGTGCATTCAGGACAGATAAAACTGTTTTCCATACTATTATAATATGAAAAGGCATTTGGTGCAAACCGTGAATCTAAAATATTTCTTCCACAATTAGAGCAGACGTGAGTTAAAGGTTGAATTCCAAGCAGTTCAAGATATCTCCATAAAAAACGGATGAGCCCAAGACGGCTTTGCTGTTCATCACACAGCTCCATTCCATCGAGAAAACCTGAAATAAGTAAAAAACACTGGGAAGTGCTGCCGGCACAGCGGGTTTTTATGGCCAGTTCTGCAGCAAGAGAGGCGGCATAAGATTTAAAAAGATTCTGACTAAATGATGCATGATAATTTGCAACTTCAAAATCACTTATTTTGATTTGATTTTTTTCCGGATTTTCATAAAGCCAGACTTTTCCGCTGTTCCACTGGCTAACCAGAGAACGCAGCCTGCTTTTAGGACCGCCATAAAGAATTGCATAAACAATACCAGATTCCGGAGTAAGCAGGGTAACGCTGGAGTTATTTTCTCCCAACGGTTTTAATGATAAGACAATTGCAGATGTAGAAGTCGAGCGGTTCATTTTTTTTTATTATAACACAGTTATGAC
>CAKUWD010000269.1 GCA_934699065.1 uncultured Treponema sp. | reverse complement strand
CAGGTATCAACCTTTTTGTAAAAAGACCTAGCGTTTCTTCGCCTGAAGATGGAAATCTTTTGGGCGGTATGGAAGTAAAAAGGACAATCTTTGGATTTGATACTTATATACAGGGAATCGGTTATTTAAATGATATAAAAAAGTTTACTTCAAGCAGGGGTTATAATTACATAGTTTGTACAACAGGTCTTTACCGTCTTTTTGACGCTTTTGATCCTAATATTGGTTTTAATCTTGAATATCAGTTTGAGTTTTTACCGAACCCGGAAAATCGTAGTACCTGCCATAGACTTGCTTTTGAGGGTGGATTAAAACGTTTGGGTAAAAATAAAAATATGAAGCTTGGTATTATCAGCCATTTTAATATTTCAGAATTGCATGGTTATACCGGCTTGAATTTTGCAGTATCTGGAATTCTACCTTATGCAGACTGGACAACTAAGGCTGCTGTCGGTTATGGAAAAAAATATAATGCACCTGTATTTATGATGAGTACAGGACTTTCGCTTGCTCTTGATTACTAAGGGTTATTCAGCTAATTTTCCGTCTCTTATTTTTATAACCTGATTGGCCATATTTACAATTTTCTGGTCGTGAGTTGAAAAAATAAAAGTTGTTTTTAATTCTTCATTTATTTTTTTCATGAGCGCCAGAATCTGATCTCCGTTGGTTGAATCAAGGTTTGCTGTTGGCTCGTCTGCAAGAATTACCGGACATTTTGTTACAAGGGCGCGGGCTATAGCAACGCGTTGACGCTGGCCTCCGCTGAGTTCACTTGGTCTGTGTTTTTTCCAGTCAGTAAGACCGACGGTTTCAATCAGATAATCAACCCATTCATTTTGTTCTTTTTTGCTCATATTTTGGAGGGCAGGAGAATCTCCAAGATGCAGGGGAATGGAAATGTTTTCATAAACATTAAGAACTGGAATCAGATTGAAAGTCTGGAATATAAAACCGAGCAAATTTCTTCGCAAATCTGTAAGTTTAGAATCAATTGATAGTGGAATTTTATGTGTTTTACTCAAGTTTATTCCATCATATATATCGATTCCATTAAGTATTACAGAACCAGCTGAAGGAAGATCAGTAAGACCGATAAGATTTAAAAGTGTAGATTTTCCTGAACCAGAAGGTCCAGAAATTGCACAAAAGTTTCCAGCTTCTATGGAAAAAGAAACGTTATCGACAGCTTTTACTGCAACTTTTTCCATCTGATATATTTTACTTACATTACGAAGTTCTACGATTGCCATATAATAATTATAATGGATTTATTATTATTTTAGAAGTAGAAAAAATATTAAAAAAATTACAAAAAATGGCTTAATGCACTTGATTAAAATTTAACTTTCATATATATTAATTATCACTAAGTCAATTAAGACTTCGGGCCATTAGCTCAGCTGGTAGAGCAACAGACTCTTAATCTGTGGGTCGCAGGTTCGATCCCTGCATGGCTCATTAAAGCTTCTAGCTAATAACTAGGAGCTTTTTTTTAATACGGTGCCTATAGTTCAGCGGTAGAGCGCCAGATTGTGGATCTGGTTGTCGTCGGTTCGATCCCGACTAGGCACCCTGGGTGCAAGAAAAACTTCTTGCACCTTTTTTGTTTACGGCAATTTTGCCAGAATGCGCCTGTAGCTCATCTGGATAGAGCACCGGACTTCGAATCCGGTGGTAGGAGGTTCGAATCCTCTCAGACGCAAAAAAGAAATTTATTATAGAACTCCTGTAATAAGAAATTACAGGAGTTTTTTTTAGTTTCTGAAAATTACGTCTGAGAGGATTCGAAACATAGGGAGCGACGGCTGAAAGCCGTCAAAATACTCCAGTGGAGCATTTTGAGCGAGTCTCCGAGCAGCTGTGCTGCGAAGGGGGAGCGGTCTAAAGGCTTTGAATAAAGGCGCCAGGGATGGCGCCGACAGCGAACGGAGGCGCCGCAGAGGGAGTTCACAGGAGGAGGACGACCGTCGCAGTGAATCCATACAACTTTTTCACTAAATTTTCCTAAACAATTTTTTTCAAACTCCGATATTCAAAGAGAACGACCATAATTTAAAAACCGTCGTTTCAGGAGTTTTGAGATGGACGAATTAATAAAAGAATACGCAACAGTTCTGGCAGAAGAAGAGAATCTTCTTGACCGCCTTACAGAAAAACAGAAACTGCTTCGTAAGGCTATTACAGAAAAGGACTGGGAAAGCCTTGTTGGACATATTAATGAAGTAAATCTTATTTCTGACAGCTTCCAGAAATTCGATCAGCGTCGCGATGAAATCCAGAATCAACTTAAAACTGAAGAAATCAAGCCATATTTTGAAAGACTTGGACGACTTCGTACAAAACTCCTTAAATGCAAAGTAGAAAATCAGGTTATTTCAAATTATGTAAACGTTACTCGTGAATTTATTGCAGAGGTTGTAGAAAAAGCTTTGCCACAGACCCGCAATAAAAACTATACAAAGTTCGGTACTGTCACACAACCAAAACCAGCCAGTGTACTGGTAGATGTGAGGGGGTAAAATATGGGTTCAACATTTTCAGGAATTGAATTAGGTAAACGCAGCATAATGGCAAATACAGATGCCATTACAACTGCAGGTCATAACATTTCAAATGCAAATACAGAAGGTTACAGCCGACAGCGTGTTCAGATAAAGGAATTCGATCCGCTTTATAAGCCGGATCTTGAACGCCTTGAACGTCCTGGTCTTATCGGTCAGGGTGTTGATGTTCAGTCAATTAATCGTATCCGTGATGAACTTCTTGATGAGCGTATTGTGGCTCAGTCAAATCAGGAATCATACTGGGATACACGTTCAAAATATTACACTATGATTGAGCAGATTTATAATGAACCTGATGATATTTCAGTTCGCTCAAATATGGATAAATTCTGGGAAGCATGGCAGGAGCTTTCAATTAATCCTGAAAGCAAGGCTGCCCGTCAGGCTGTAGTAACAAGAGCAGAAACTCTTACAGATTCCATTAAACAGCGCTGGGAGGCCTTAGCTGGCGTTGGTAACCTTATTGATGGTGATATTGAAGCAACCGTTAAACAGGTAAACTCTTATGCAAGACAGATTGCAGACTGTAATGCAGAAATTGTTCGCAGCCGTGCTATGGGCGATAATCCAAATGATCTTCTTGACCGCCGCGACCTTTTGGTAGATAAGCTTTCAAAACTCATTAATATTTCTACAGACCAGAGAGACAGCGATGAGTTTATGGTTCACGTGGGTGGCCGTGTAATCGTTCAGGGAAATATTTCCCGCGAAATTGATCTTGTTCCTCGCTTTGATGATACAGGTTATAGC
>CAKUWD010000268.1 GCA_934699065.1 uncultured Treponema sp. | reverse complement strand
GTAGATAACTGCCGTCTTATTCCGGGTAACGGAAATATGGAAGGAAGATGGACTACAAAAGACAATGATGTAACAGCTTACCATATAAGATGGATTGTTGATAATGAAGAAAAATATGTGCGGATAGATGGAAAGAATATCTGGGAAAACGGAATCTTTAAGGAAATTATCCTTCCAGAAACTTCTTATGCAGAAAATCTTCCAAACGGAAAAATCGTAAAAATGACTGTTCAGGCAGAAGACAAAGCACATAACTTCAGCCCTGTGCAGGAATCAATTATTGCGATGACCGGAGTTGCAGTCGCAGCCCTCAAGGAAGATGAACCGACAGCTGTTGAATATAAACATATTACCATGGCACTTCCTGCTATGGGTAAAAACAGCAACATAAAGGGAGTTATGATTAAGGAGATAGATGCACCTGTTTTACATGAAAACAGCACGAACCCGATTCTTTCTCCGATATATTCATTTACGACTCTTGTAGATAATGGAAGTGGAAACCTTAAAGAACAGGAGCATACCTATTTTGATGAAGAAGTAATCTTTTTCCTCACATATGATGAAGAGATGGTTCCAGAAGGATTTCCGGAAAGCGACCTGGAAGTTTATTACTATGATGATTTATGGGGCCGATGGTTCAGGGCAGAGAAATCAGGAATAGATATTGAGCAGAATATCATAATTGTTGCCACAAATCATTTTACAAATTATTCAATTCAACCAACCCTTTTGAATGATTTAACTCCTGAGGAACTGAAGAAATCAGGCCACGCATATGGAAATACGGAAAGTAAATCAGGAGATGTAGTTATTTCTCCAGAAAGTGGAACTATGATGACCGAGGCTACAGAGTTTGTTATTCATGGAAAGAACGGTTTTGAGTTTCCTGTAAAGAGAATGTATGATACCCAGACTGCAAGAATTGACGGCCCGAGTTTAAGAACACAGATGTCTATTGCATTCAATTTTAATTTGTCTATCGGAAGCAATATTCTGGGGCAGTTATATGGCTATGGAAACAGTCTGGCAAAAGATACTGTAAAACAGTGTCTGCAGAATTATTTTATAAGAAACGGAGATTACAATCTTGCAATGGGAGCAGGATGGAGACTTAATCTTCCGTATGTAATGGCAGATAACAACAACGTAATGGTAAGACTTCCGAACGGTTCATATTATTCAACAAACCAGATGGAGATGAAGCTTTCAAACAATAAGTTCGGCCAGTATCACGACCTAGTTATGGAGAATCATAACGGAGATGATTTTACCTTTACGGTAAAAATGAGAAAATCCCTTAATGTAGATTATGAAACAAGCCTCATTGCAGGAGATGTAATAACTGCCGGTAAGAACTTAATGGATATATATTCTGCAGCAAATTCAGGTCATAGTGTGCAGGGGTGGGTAGATACTGCAAGATCAATGATGGGATGGATAATCGAAGAAGCTACCCTTACAATGAAAGACGGTACGCAGTATATATTCGGTACACTCGGCGGTATAAAGGAAATAAGGGATCCATCCGGAGAAAATGTCATCAGTTTCAGATATAAAGGAAGATTAATTGATTCAATTGTAGATCCATATGGAAATGAAATAAAAGTAAACTATAACGCCGGTTCATTCCTGCGTCCTTACATTACTTCATTTGAAAAGAAAGACTCAGATGGTAAAACATCTGTCTGGTCTTATGAATATGATACTAATATTGTAGACGCCTTTTTTGCAATCCTTCCTCAGATGAAGAAGGCAACTGACGCAGAGAATCGAGAAACTAAATATCAAAATGACACAGCACCATCAAACATACTTGTTTCTGGAGGTGGTAGTACAAAAATAAATATTGTACTTGCATTACTGGATCTTTTCCCGCCTATTTCAGCTGTAAAGGAAATTCTTGGCGTATATTCAGTAACCCTTACATCAAGATTTGGAATTGAATGGCCACAGTTTATAACGACAATTAATGCACCTGAAAAAGGCATCACGAATATAAATTATAGTGTTATTGATTTAAGTAAGTTCGACGCAAAACCAGCAGATTATTTGCTAGGGCTCATACCTACTGCTTTGAAGTTCAGTTATGATTTTTATCAGAAGCTTTTTGCCACGTCCGTAGTACAGGTAAACGGAGGTTTGTCAAAAGCAACTTATTATAATTACACAGTTCATGGTTGTGGTTCTCAGCATGTTGTTACAAAATGTATTATTAATGATGGTAATACAATAACGACCAATAATTATAATGTACTTAATAAGCTTTATTATAAGTATACCTGTGTAGATGATAATATTCTGGATGTTGCTTCACAAGCTACTCTGATGACAGAAGAAGGAAACTGGGAATTATCTTATTATACACGCCTTGCTTCTACGACTGTAGAAAAAGCAGGAGCAGAGCTTTATGAAACAAAAAAATATTACTGGGATGATGACCATTCAAGAATATTATCAGAAACATCAGAACGTTCTGCTGTAAAATCAGAAGTAATTTATGAATACGACAACTGGGGAAATATAACAAAGCAGATTGAAAAACTCACCCGGGATGACAAATCTGCAGATGCCAGAATAAAAACTACCATCTCACAGTATTATGGAACAGACAGTGCTGTTATAGAAGGCTTCCCGTATACAGGAGTTCCAGAAACCATAATAAATGGCGTAAAAAATCTTCCTGTTGCTCAAAGTGTAAATGACGGCTTTCTTACAGTTTATACTGCAAATGCCTATGACCAGTATGGAAGAAATA
Source organism: uncultured Treponema sp. (assembly GCA_934699065.1). Taxonomy (GTDB): domain Bacteria; phylum Spirochaetota; class Spirochaetia; order Treponematales; family Treponemataceae; genus Treponema_D. The sequence goes on along the minus strand of CAKUWD010000268.1, from coordinate 643 downwards.
TCTGGAGCGGAACTTATAACAAAGACCACTGGGCTGCTACAGCTACAGAATATGCAGGTGGAGAGGTAAGCAGGTCTGTGAATCCTCTCGGGCAGGTAGTGAATTATTCATATAGCTACAATGACGGACAGATTAACACTAAGGCCGTTTATGAGGGAAAAAACATTACAACAGAATCGGCAAAGAGTATTTATACTTCGAGCAAACTCTGGGAAAAGGATGGAAACGGAAACACCACAAAATATGCTTATGATAAGCTGGGACGTGTTACAAAGATTGAGTATCCCGGAACAAAGAATGCCTCTGGTGAAATACAGGAAAAATCGGAATCTGTCAGCTACGATGATGTAGCAAGAACCATTACGGTAAGTCATGAAGACGGTAGGGATCATGAAAAATATTATTATGACTCTCTGCATAACCTTATTAAACAGGAGCTGTATGATTATTCATCCGGAACGGCGGTAGTTTCTGAGAGAAGCCTTGAATATGACGGCTACAATAATGTCATCAAAATGACTGATGCTAAAGGAAACGTAACTTCATATGAATATGATCAGTTAAAACGTCTTGTAAAGCAGACAAATGCGGACGGCACGTCTAAGATAACAGTTTATGATGACAGTAATTCAAAGCGAACTGT
>CAKUWD010000267.1 GCA_934699065.1 uncultured Treponema sp. | reverse complement strand
GTGAAAAAGTAACAATTACAGATAAAAGATTGCTTGAAAAAATAGAAGAGAAATTAAATGAAAATATATGATATAATAAAAATATAAATTTCAAAGAATAAAAATATGATAAACATCAAGAGAGGAGGTTATATCTTGAATAACAAAAAAAAGATAACTATGGAGATAAATGCAACTTATGATTTAGAACCTTCTATATTAAATTTGCTACTTAAAGATAACACGACAAAAAAAAATATAATTTGGGCAACAAATAATTATGCAGAAAGAGGAATAAATTATTATTTTGAATCTCAAATATATTATAGCCTAATCACGGGTATAAACAGTGAAATAATTAAGCCTAGAGTAAAAAAAACAAAAAAAGAACAAAATGAAAGAATAAAAAACAAGGCAGAGGTCTTTACACCATCTTGGGTATGCAATAGTCAAAATAATTTAATTGATGAGAAATGGTTTGGCTACAAGGATGTATTTAACAAAAGAGAAAAAGAAAATAAGTGGATAACAAATCTAAAAAAAATAAACTTTATAAACAGCAGAACATGGATGGAGTATGTTAACGAGTTGAGGATGGAGGTTTCTTGTGGAGAGGCTCCTTATCTAGTCAGTAGATATGATACAGTTACAGGGAAATTAATAAAAGTTAATGATAGAATAGGTCTTTTAGATAGAAAAATACGAATTATAAATGAAAATGTTGATTTAGAAGAAGAATGGTATTCGTGGATAATAAAAGCATATAAAAGTATTTACGGATACGAATGGCAAGGAGATAATTTACTCTTAGCAAGAGAAAATTTACTATTTACGTTTATAGATAATTACATTTATAAATTTAGCAAATACCCATCTTTAGAACAACAAGAGGAAATTTCTTATATAATTTCTTGGAATTTATGGCAAATGGATGGAGTGAAATTTGTTGTTCCAAACAGCTGCAGAAATGAAGAGTCGATTGTGGCACAATTAAACTTATTCGGAGAAGAAGAAAAAGAAAAAATAGAATGTTACGGATGTAAAAAAAATAACTACAAAAAACACAACGGAATATATAGCAAAATAATGAATTGGCATACTAATAGGACGAAACTATTTTATAAACTGATAGAGGAGGGAAATAAGAATGAAAAGCAATGACATATTTAGTTCAACATTTGGCTACAAATTAATCTACATATTTAGAATAAATGATAATGAACATAAAGGAATATTAAAAATAGGAGACGCCACTATACATTATGAAGATGATATACATAATTTAGAGGATAATTGTGACATATTAAACAATTCTGCAAAAAAAAGAATAGATCAATATACGAAAACAGCTGGTATTTCCTATGAACTATTATATACCACATTAGCAATAACAAACAATAAAAAGGCATTTAGAGATTATAAGGTTCACGATTTGTTAAGAAGATCAGGAATAAATAAAAAATTTTTAAATAACAATAATAGAAATGAATGGTTTGAAATTGATTTGGAGACAGCAAAGAAAGCAATTAATGCAGTAAAAGAAGGTAAAAACTCGTTAGAATCGTCAGATATAACTAATGACATTAATCCTATAATATTAAGACCAGAACAAGAAGAAGCAATAAATAAAACAATAAAAAATTTTGAAACAAGTGATAGAATGCTTTGGAATGCTAAAATGAGATTTGGCAAAACAATATGTGCACTTGAAATTGTAAAAAGAAAACAATATTGTAAAACAATTATTTTAACTCATAGGCCAGTAGTTGATGATGGCTGGTTTGAAGATTTCAATAAAATATTTTTAAATGATTCATCTTATAAATATGGCTCTAAAAATAAGGGAGAAAGAATCGAAAAGTTAATAGAAAATAATGATAAATTTGTTTATTTTGCATCAATTCAAGATTTAAGAGGTTCAACTGAAGTTGGAGGAACATTTGAAAAAAATGAATTAGTTTTCAATACACAATGGGATTTTGTTGTTATAGATGAAGCACATGAAGGAACTAAAACAAATAGAGGGGAAAGAACAATTGAAGGTGTAATAAAAATAAATGATAATCATCCTACTAAATTACTAGAATTATCAGGTACACCATTTAATCTTCTTCAGGATTATGAAGAAAAGGAAATATATACATGGGATTATGTAATGGAACAATCTGCAAAGTTAGATTGGGAATTATATCATGATGGCGACTATAATCCTTATGAAGATTTACCACAAATGAATATATTAACTTACGATTTAAATAAACAATTTAGAAATTACATTGATGTTGGCGATAAATCATTTAATTTTAGAGAATTTTTTAGAACCTGGACTGGTATAATTGAAGTGGATAGAAAAGAAATCCCAGCAAATGTAGAAGTTGGAGAATTCGTTAACAAAGAAGATGTTAGAAGGTTTTTAGATTTGCTAGTATTAGACAATGATACAACAAATTATCCATATTCAAAAGAAAAATATAGGGATTATTTTAGACATTCCTTATGGATGATACCGGGTGTAAAAGAAGCAAAAGCATTAGGAAAACTTCTTAGAGAACATCCTGTCTTTGGCTCTGGAATGTTTAAAATTGTTAATGTAGCTGTTGATGGTGATGAGGAGGATACTTTAAAATCAAAACAAGCAGTTGACTCTGCTATAACAAATCATCCTGAAAACACTTATACTATTACACTTTCTTGCGGAAGATTAACAACTGGAGTAAGTATTCCGGCTTGGACTGCAGTATTTATGTTAAATGGTGGAAACTCTACATCAGCATCAAGTTATCTTCAAACTATATTTAGAGTGCAAACACCTGCAAATATTGGTGGAAAAATGAAGGACAAATGCTATGTATTCGATTTTGCGCCTGATAGAACATTAAAAATAATAGCAGAAGCAGGACAGTTGTCATGCAAACCTGGGTCAGTTGAGTCCAGAACGAAGATGGGGGATTTATTAAACTTTTGCCCTATAATTTCGATAAACGGTTCACGTATGGTACCATATAATGTTGATACAATGTTAAGAACATTAAAAAAAGCATATGCAGATAGAGTTGCAAAAAATGGATTTGATGATACAAAAATATATAATGATAAATTATTGAAGCTTGACGGTTTAGAATTAGAAGAATTCGATAGATTAAAAGCAATCATTGGAGCTAGTAAGCAAACAAAAAAAGTAAATGATTTAAGCTTGAATAAACAAGGATTTACAAATGAAGAGTGGGATGAAGTAGAGAAATTAAAAAAGAAACCAAAAGAATCACTAACAGAAGAGGAAAAATTAAAAATAAAAAAAGAAAAAGAGCAGAAGGAACAAAGAATAAAAGCAATTTCGATTCTTAGAGGAATATCAATAAGAATACCATTACTGATTTATGGTGCAGAAATAAGTGATAATCAAGAAGTTACAATTAATAACTTTACCGATATAATTGATAATAAATCTTGGAATGAGTTTATGCCAAA
>CAKUWD010000266.1 GCA_934699065.1 uncultured Treponema sp. | reverse complement strand
ATCATAGGAACCCCGCTGACTTTACTCAAATATGGAACTGTACGGCTTGAACGAGGATTTGCTTCGATAATGTAAAGATCGCTGCCGCTGCCGTTGTCGTAAATCAGATACTGAATATTTACAAGGCCTTTAGTGCCAAGAGCGAGGGCCAGGTCTGTAGACTGACGGATAATTTTTTCTTCAATTTCTTTTGTAAACTGACCTGGGTAAACTGCAATTGAGTCGCCGGAATGAATACCTGTTCGTTCAATGTGTTCCATAATGCCGGGAATAAGAACTTCTTCTCCGTCGCAGATACAGTCAACTTCCAGTTCTTTTCCTTCCATATATTTATCAATAAGAACTGGATTTTCAATTCCCTGGCGTAGAATGATTTTCATGTATTCTTTTACATCTGCACTGTTACGGGCAATAATCATGTTCTGGCCGCCGAGTACATAACTTGGGCGCATAAGCACCGGATAAGTGATTTTTTCTGCAGCTTCGAGAGCTTCTACTTCTGTAAAAACTGTAAGTCCTTTTGGGCGTTTGATGTTGAGACGGTCGCAGAGTTCTTCAAAACGTTCGCGATCTTCGGCAAGGTCAATGGCATCTGCACTTGTTCCCAGAATGCGGATTCCATGGCTGTTAAGGAATTTTGCAAGTTTGATGGCAGTTCCTCCACCAAAAGCAACAACAACGCCGTAAGGTTTTTCAACGGCGAGAACATTCATAATATCTGCCGGAGTGAGTGGTTCAAAGTAAAGACGGTCTGCAGTATCAAAGTCGGTGCTGACAGTCTCCGGGTTATTATTTACAATCGCAACTTTGTAGCCAAGTTTTTTAAGGGCACGTACACACTGAACACTGGCATAATCAAACTCAATTCCTTGACCAATTCTGATTGGGCCTGAACCGAGAACTACGATTGTTCCTTTTGATTCTTCTGACATCTTTTTCCTCAAAAACAAAAAAAAAGGCGACAATTTCCCTAGGGAAATTGTCGCCTTTGACCATTAAATAATAGCACTTTTTGCAGACTATGAAAAGTGCTTTGATCTTTGATTGTAGAAAAAAACGGATATAAGGTTTTGATGTATAAGTTATTGACAAATACCCCGATAGGGTATATTGTAAAATTATAAAAAATACCCTGGGTGGGTATAGGTAAGAGGTGAAAAATGGCAGAACTTTGCCCTCATTGTTCAGGAAAGCACAAAGAAAGAGAAGATTCAGAATATAAAGATTTGATGAACAGATTAAAACGAATCGAAGGTCAGGTTCGCGGAGTTGAAGGTATGCTGGAAGCAGATGCATATTGCACTGATATTCTTATTCAGGTTTCTGCAATATCAAGTGCCTTGAAAAGTTTTAATAAGGTTTTACTTGCTAATCATATGAAAACCTGTGTTGCCGAAGGAATCAGAAAAGGTGACGACTCTGTTATAGATGAATTTGTTCTTACATTACAAAAACTTATGAAATAACTTTTTAGAGGAACGTTTATGGAACAATATAATGTTACAGGAATGAGTTGTGCAGCCTGTGTTGCCCGTGTTGAAAAAGCAGTAAATTCTGTTGAAGGAGTAAAAAGCTGCGCTGTAAGTCTGCTTACAAATTCTATGGGTATAGAAGGCAACGCATCTCCTGATGAAATTGTAAAAGCTGTTGAAAAAGCAGGTTATGGTGCAAGCCTGAAAAAGTCTTCTGGTAATGAAAAATCTCATGGTGGAACACAGGCTTATGAAGATGAACTAAAAGATACTGAAACTCCAAAAATGAAAAAAAGGCTTATAGCATCAGTTATTTTTTTAATTCCTTTGATGTATGTTTCTATGGGGCATATGATGTGGAAGTGGCCGATACCTGTTTTTTTCAATGGAAATCATCTTGCTGTGGGGCTTTATGAACTTTTACTTTCAGCTTTTGTAATGATAATAAATCAAAAGTTTTTTATAAATGGATTTAAAGGATTGATTCATAGAGCTCCTAATATGGATTCTCTTGTAGCTCTTGGTTCAGGTGCATCTTTTATCTACAGCGTGTTTGCACTTTTTGCTATGAGTAAAGCGATTATTGATGGAAACTCTGAAAAAATCATGTATTACATGAATCAGCTTTATTTTGAATCAGCAGCAATGATTCTTACTTTGATTACAGTTGGAAAAATGCTGGAAGCAAAATCAAAAGGTAAAACTACAGATGCAATAAAAGCTTTGATGAAGATGGCTCCAAAAACAGCAGTTATTGTTGAGGGAAGCGGAGTTGATAAGATTGAAAAAACAGTTCCAGTAGAGGAAGTAAAATCTGGAAATTATTTTGCAGTACGCCCGGGAGAAAGTATTCCGGTAGATGGAATTGTAATAGAAGGGGAAAGTGCCGTTAATGAAGCAGCCCTTACAGGTGAAAGTATTCCAGTTGAAAAACAGAAAGGAAGCAATGTTTCAGCTGCAACAATAAATACATCTGGTTATCTTTTATGTGAAGCTACACGTGTAGGTGAAGATACAACTCTTGCTGGTATTATACGTATGGTAAGTGATGCAGCTGCGACCAAAGCTCCTATTGCTAAAATTGCTGATAAGGTTTCAGGGATTTTTGTACCAGCTGTAATAAGTATTTCTCTTATAACTTTTATTGTATGGCTTCTTACAGGGCAAACAATTGGTTATGCAGTTGCACGCGCTGTTTCTGTTCTTGTAATCAGTTGTCCTTGTGCACTTGGGCTTGCAACTCCGGTTGCAATAATGGTTGGAAATGGTATTGGTGCAAAATCGGGTATATTATTTAAAACTGCTGCTGCCCAGGAAATGGCAGGTAAGACGCAAATTGTTGTTCTTGATAAAACCGGAACTATCACAAGTGGAATTATGCAGGTAACAGATGTAATTCCTGCTGAGAATATAAATAAAGACGATTTGCTTGAAACGGCTTATGCTCTTGAAGTAAAAAGTGAACATCCGATTTCGAAAGCTATTGTCGAATACACTCAAAAAAATCAGATTAAACTTTTTGATACAAAAGATTTTGAAATTAAAGCCGGAAATGGATTACATGCAAAAATAAATGGGGCAGACATTTATGGTGGAAATACAAATTACATTAATAAAGTATGCTCTGAAAAAAATATTCCGGTATCTGTCTTATCTGAAATTTCAAAACTTGCAGGTCAGGGGAAGACTCCGGTTCTTTTTGCAAAGAAAAATTCAATTCTTGGAATTATTGCAGTTGCAGATACCATTAAAGAAGACTCTGCACAGGCTGTTTCTGAACTGAAGGATTTAGGCATTCATACAGTAATGCTTACAGGTGATAATGAAATAACTGCAGGTGAAATTGCTTCGCAGACTGGTGTAGATGAAGTTGTAGCTGGCGTATTACCAGATGGAAAAGAAGCGGTAATCAGAAAGCTGATGGAAAAAGGAAAAGTAACAATGGTAGGGGATGGTATAAATGATGCACCTTCTCTTACC
>CAKUWD010000265.1 GCA_934699065.1 uncultured Treponema sp. | reverse complement strand
TTACCGGTGATAAAGACATAGGTACAAGAGGATCTTCCTTTTTAGTATTATCTTTATTAATTGAAGGAATAAGTATATACAATGTAAAGAATGTAAAGAGAATCAATAAAAGTAAAAATAATATAAATAAAATAATTTTGAGAATCACTGTATTACCCCCGAATTTAACCAGATTATATCCCAAACCGAAAGAATCAAAATTAATACTGCAAGGAACATAAAATAAAGACTGTAATACTTTTCATCCAGAAGACGACCATTACTACAAACTCTTCTACGGAAAGTTAAACTGAAAGGAATTATTATAAGCATTGAAAGCAGGCTGCTCAGACAGATAAATAAAGTAAATAACAGTGAAGAGCTTTCTGCAATTGAAAGAAGAACCACTAAGTATGAAACTGCAAACTCAGAGGTAATTCTTCCTGTTGTGAGACGGACTATACTTCCAAGGAAGGTACTTATGCATGCATAAACAATAAAGCAGACAAGAGGAAACAACTCTGTAATTTTTAGAGGAACTAACAGATAATATGTTATGAGCCAGGAAATTACTGAAGAAGAAATAATTGTAAATGCACATTTTACATAAAAGATTGTTTCTTTAAATTTTACAATACCAATTTCAGCAATTTTATTAAGTCCAATGCCATAAATCAAAACAACCGAAGAAAAAAATGTATAATAAAGAAAAGTGTGAAGATATATCATTTTGTTTCTCCCCTGCTTGAAATAATTCTATATTTATTTCTTAAGAACAAGAAAAGATAAATTGTAAGTCCTGTAAGAACAAGAGCTCCTGGAATCGTTGCAAAAAATGCAAATATACCAACTTTATCCGGATTGAATATTATTTTTTCAAAAATTCTGTGATTTTCTCCAAAGAAAGTAAATGTCCCATATCCAGAAATATCACGGAAAAGGAAGAAAATCAAAATGAATAATGAAAAAATAAGTGTATTTAATAAATCTGATTTTAATTTATTTGCAAGTGGTTCTTCTAAATCAGAAAAAATTGTGTTTGTAAGAAATACAGAAACTGGAGGCAGATAAAGAATGAATCCCAAGGTAAGAGCAATTTCTGTATATGAAAAAATAAGAATCTGTCTATAGAGAATTGTAATTGCAATCATAAAGAACATAACAAAATAAGTTCTGATTTCTTCAAACTTAAGTTTTGTTACAAGCGAATTTAAAAGAATCCCTAAAATCTCAAGTAAAAAAAGTTCAAGAATTATAGTTAATCCAAAAACAAAACGTCCCGGTGCTGGAATTGTTAAAGCAAGAAAAGACGCAATATACATAAATGATTTTTTCTGTTTCATAAAAATGTCTCCTCTTCCCTATTTAAGCATTTCTTTAATGCGATTATTCCAGTATTCTATGCGTCTGCCGGCGAATGCATTTTTCAACTGATTAGCAACTCTTCCGTGCAAAGATGAATAACCTTTAAAAGTAATATCATTATTACTTCCAATTATATAAATGCCACACTGCGGACCATAGAAAGTCTGAATGCGAATTATTACAGCTTTACAGTTTTCTCCACTTTTTTTGTTATGAGCTTCATAACAGGCCGAACTTGATGAAAGTGGATTTTTAATTCTGACTACTGAGCCAATTTCCCAGGTGTCAGGTTCAAATTCTTCAAGGGAATAGACAATTGCTGCTTTTAAATTTTTATCCCATGCTTTTTGTGAGATTGTTGATAAATATACAAGGATTCCAAATATGAATGCAACAATCAATGCAAAAACAGCATAATTAATGAAAAAGTTTTTATAAGAAATCTGCTGTTTCATTTATTTTCTCCATTTTCTGTAGAGATTTTTTCTGAGTATTTTAGTATAACTCTTCCGGTTGAAAGTTCATTCTGCTTTTCTTCAAATACACGAATAATCATACTGATTATGTTTGATATCAAAATTGTATATGCCATTCCTACAGGTGAAGTGCCGCAGCCTATAATTGCAAAGGCAACTATTCCGGAAAGAATTCCAAGGCACACTTTTCCTCCAACTGTTATAGGACTTGTTCCATAAGACTGAAGTAAAAATGCTGTGCAGAAAAGAATTCCGCTTGTAAGTAAAGCAAGAAGAATATCTCCCTGATTTAAGTACCCACCAAAAAGAAATGGTACAAAAATTCTTACCAGTAATGCATAAACAAAAAGAAATACGGTTGGAATAATCAGTGAGAATGCATTATCAGAAAAAATAAAAACAGAATAAAGAATAGTAATTAGATTAAATCTGAAATCTGGAATAATTGAATGAGAATCCCATAGAAGAGAAACAAAGCCATCTGGAACTGAAGCTTTAAATAATTCAAAAATATGTTTATTCATAAAAGAAGTAATTAAGCTGTCATAACTATAAACAGGGAAAGTACCATTTTCAATAAGATAAACAGAAGAATTTTTTAAACTCAGAATACTGCTTGTTACTGCAAAATCAGGAAAATATTGGCGTCCAATATACCATGCAATTATTACTGCAACAGCAGTTATATTAAGCCAGCTGTTAATGCTCTTAAAGACGATACATCTTGAAATAGTAATTGTTGCAAATGAAATTATAAAAATTGTCGAAGGAGGAAAAGTTTCCGGAATCAGCAGTCCTATAAATAATCCTTGAATTATAATATTCATTACATTAAAAAGAGGCTCTTTATATACAAAATAATTTACAATTGCTGCTCCTATCGCGCCTAGCAATGAAGCAAGAATTACAATTAAAGCATTGTAGCTTTGTGTTAAAGCCAGCATGATTATTTGAATTGAAAGAATTATAAGAAATCGTATTGAGACTGAAGAAATTGAAGGAATATTATATACAAATGGTTTTACAGAAATTACACCTGATATGAGTTTTTTATCTTTAAGTCTGTTTTTCATTTCAGATTAATCCTCCGTAATTTTATTTTTTAATACTTTTATAGTCTGACACAAAGGCAGACGAGCCGGACAAACTGTATTACAAAGACCGCATTCAATACAAACAAGAGATGATGCAGAAAAAGCTTCATTCAGCAGTTTGAAATTAACTGTATGATTATAGAGAATATCCGGTGAAATATGTACTGGACAGGCAAAGCGGCAGTTACCACAGTTTACACAGGAATAAATATGTTCATCGGTTCCTCTTTTCTTTGAAAGGAATTCAACTGATTTAACATATTTTGTAATTGGAATATCAAGGCTCTGTAGTGAGATTCCACATAATTTCCCGTTGATTATTATGTGAGCCGGTTCTTTTATAAAACCTCCAAGTTGTGTAACTACATCCCTTAAAGGAGTTCCAAGCCTGATATTCAAAAAACAAGAAACATTGAGACAGTTTCCTGAGAAATGAATGTATTTATCGATGGAAGGTATAGAAAGACAGGCCGCCTTATATACATCATAAATTGTTGAAGAATCTGTAAATAAATCAGCTTTTGAAAGGCAGAAAGTGCAAACTTTTTTTAGAGGACCTCTGTTAAATGCCGAAACAATTTCTCTTGGGGTTCCACAAGGATATCGTC
>CAKUWD010000264.1 GCA_934699065.1 uncultured Treponema sp. | reverse complement strand
ATGGACTTGTAATTAAGGAGAGGACTATAAATCTCGCAGACGCGAGCCGCGACAGGCCGGACCGCCAGATTGCTTTTTCTTTTCTGGATTTTCTGCGGCCCTCTTGTTTTTAAGCTGATGGGGGTTTCGGAAAATGTAATGGGACTCTGCGTTACTTATACAAGAATCTACGCGCCGGTTTATCTGATTATTGGCCTTGGTGCTTCTTACTCTGTTGTTTTTCAGACCTCTAATTATACTAAGCCGCTGGTTGCCTATGGAATTATCCGTTCGGTTTTAAATATTATTCTTGATTATCTTTTGATTTTCGGAAAGTTCGGCTTCCCTCGTATGGAGATTGCGGGTGCGGCTCTTGGTACGACAATTGCAGAATATGTTGGTGCCTTATATCTTGTTTATGTTACCATTGCAAAGAAGAATAAGTTTTTTACAAGCCCTGGCTTAAAGAGAATTATTTCTTCTAAGGTAGCTCCTTATCTTAAATCTATAAAGCTTGGGCTTCCTTCTGCCTGCGAAGATCTGCTATGGAATATTGGAAATCTTTGTATCATCAGAATTCTTAATACAATTAATGAGATGGCGGCTGGTATCTACTCTATGGTATTTACTGTAGAAATTATTTTTGTTGTAGTTATCGGTTCTCTGGGAAGCGGTACTTTGACTTTGACTGGCGAGGCAACTGGCGCTAAGGATATTAAGTTGTATCGCAATGTTGTAAAAACTGCTGTGAAGTGGTCCTTCCTGGTTGCGGCCTTTGCCCTGATTTTTGTTTCGATTTTCCCTCGCCTGACGCTGAGTCTTTTTACAACAGATAAAGAAGTTATTGAGATGTCGGTAATCTATATTATTCTTGTTGCGACAAATCTTTTCGGAAAGTCCGGCAACATAATTATTGGAAGCGGTATCCGCGGCTATGGCGATACAAAGTGGATGTTCTTTACCCAGGCTTTGGGGACTGTCGGAGTTGTCGCTCTGGCCTGTCTTTGTGTATTTGTATTTAAGCTCGGAATGCTCGGTGTCTTCATTGCAGTTTTGTGTGACGAAGCAATCCGAGCAGTGATAAACTTTATTCGTTTCTTAAGAATTAAGTTTTAGCAAATGATGTAGAGTCCTGCTGCAGAGGCCTTGTAATCTTTAGGGATTGCGAGGCCTTCTACATTCATGCCGTACCAGTAAAGTTCCTGACGGGGACTTAAGAAGCTGCAGAGCCAGAAGACATATAACTGATCTATTCTTTCTTTTACACCGTGCATCTCAGGAAGCATAATTTCTTCCATCGGTTTTTCTGTTGCTTCCGCAATTTCCTTTACAATTGGAATTATGGCTCGGGTGATGATTTTCTCCAGCTCAGAAAAAACTTCTTCTGTGAAAACAGGAATCATAGGCTTGTAAGTGTCGCCACGCTTTTCCACAACTCCATGCTTTTCAAAAGCTTCCAGGCACTTCTGCTCTTCCTCTGTAAAATCACGCTTTATTCCTTTTACAAGATTCAGATAAAAATCAATATTTTCCCGGGTCAGATAATTATTTCTGCCCATTTCTGAAGTTCCCATTCCAATTGCGTTTTCTTCAAAGCTGCAAGGGAAAGGTTTGTAATCAAAAACATTATTGAATCTGTACTGGCCATAATGCTGATAATAGGTTGAAGTTTGTGTAAGTCGTCTTTCCAGATGATCATCTTCGATTTTTTCATCAGCATAATTATATGAAGCGCAAAGGGAATAATTGTAGTTATTTGTTCTCCAGTCACTATTGTTGAAGATTACTTCATCAGTTTTGTCAGAAAAGTAAGAACGGAATTCTGAAATCATACAGTTATCGGTTATGGTATACAAAAACCAGTTTAAGTACGAAAGATCAAAATCATTTCCGTAAAAATCCAGAGCCGCAATTTTATCTTTCAAAGAAAAAAGTATGTTGTTTATTTTCTTTGGAATCTCGTGCTCCTCAGAAAACTTATAGCACAAAAGGCCGGCTTCGTAATTTTTTTTAAGATGAAGCATTGGGAAAATTGTAAGATATTTTCCGTCAATCTCTTTCATCATTTTTGCATTACAAAAAGAATCAAGTGCATCCTGAATGTATTCGTGAGGAGTCTGAAGTGCCTCAGAAAGCTCCTCAACAGATTTTGCCTGGTCATAACAAAGCAAGGCAAGCTGCTGTCTGAAAATACCATTCATTTCGCGCATAGCAGGAGAGGCCCTTCCGCAATAAGAAACCCGGAATTCTGCGGGTGCATAGGAAAGTTGTTTATCTATTTTTTTCATTTTAAAATCTCCTTTACTCACAAAGTAAAACCATAGCTGTGCAAGACGCGTTCTTACCTTCTGCAAAACGAACCAGCTTATTATCAATTGCGTACTGCATAAGCATGGAATCTAAGCTCTTGTTGTTTCCAAGCGGAATGACATGCCAGAAAGATGCCCACAAAAGATCATGCCGGATATAAGGCAGCACAAGTTTTTCCTGTGCTTTGTAAAGTGCATCATAATATTCTATTGAAAGCTCTTTAAATTTTTCGTGCCATATTTTGCACCACTTGTCCACCTGCGCAAAAGTGATGACCGGGATTGTTCCCTTGTAGCCGGCCTGAGTTTTTTCAAGCACCCCATTCTTCAGCATATCTGCAACAAGCATTTCTTCTTTTTCTGAAAGAAGCTTCTTCGGATTTTTGATGAGCTCAAGATAAAGGCCTGTGTTGCCGCTGTTGAGCCAGTCGAGGCGGTCGAGGTCAAGTTCACATTTGTGTCCGTCTTTTTCATAATGCATTGTGTTGATTGTGTTATGAAATTCAAGATGACCGTATTCTGGAATGTTGTAAACATTATAATTATAGCCGGGGCCTATCAAAGAAGCTTCTTCCTTAGAAAGGCTTCCAGGTTCATCTTCATACCAGCCCGAAAGATAAAAGTTTCTCCAGAATCTGTCTGGTAGTCCCTTGCCGTATTTTTCGCGAAGATAGTCTCCACCGGTCTTTTTTCCAAACTCTCTGTCCGAGCGGATTATGAAATATGGAAGAAGATATTCCCAGTCAAAATCATTGCCGTAAAAATCTTCCTTGAGAAAATCCTCCTTCATGCCGGTAAGGATTTCAAAAAAGCGTTCGGTGACTTTCAGCTTTGCACAAACTTCTCGATTAATTTCTTCAGCTTTACGAATTACTGATTTTGGAAAGATTGTGAAATCTGTAAGATACTTTCCTTTCTTTTCTTCAAAGAGGACATTCGCCCGAACAAGCTTTGTAATGCTGTCTTCCAAAAAGAGCTGGGGTAGGTCAAGCTGTGACGCAAGCTGGCTGGCCGTCTGACTTTTTTCGCGACAGAGAAATAAAATCTGTCTGTCTATCAGAGAAGAAATTGCCATCCATGCCTGGTTTGCATTCATGTAAAATTCAAGCTCAAAATCGATAATACTTTTTTTCTTTTCAGGCTTTTCTTTTCGATTTTCCATAGTTTCAAAATTCTCCTTAAGATTTTTGCGGGCATCAGATAAGCGGCTTGTTACTGTACCCGTGGGGAGCTTAAGGG
>CAKUWD010000263.1 GCA_934699065.1 uncultured Treponema sp. | reverse complement strand
GGCTCGTCAGGGTCGTCTCCACATCCTCTCAATCATGGAGAAGTGCATCGACAAGCCGGCTCCACTTGCTAAGAACGCTCCACAGATCCTCACAATGAAGATTCCTGTAGACAAGATTGGCGCTCTCATTGGACCTGGCGGAAAGAATGTTAAGGCTCTCTGCGCTCAGTATGATGTAACAATCAACACTGAAGACGACGGAACTGTAACAATCTACTCTAAGAATGGCTTGAATGCAGAAGCTGCTAAAAAGGCTGTTAAGGGCATTACAGAAGATCCAGAGGTTGGAACAATCTATCAGGGAACTGTAAAGCGCATTATGGACTTTGGTGCATTCGTAGAAATCCTTCCAGGAAAAGAAGGCCTCTGCCACATTTCAAAGCTCTCAAAACAGCGCGTAAACAAGGTAACAGACGTTCTTACAGAAGGTCAGGTAATTCCTGTTAAGCTCCTCGAAGTAGACAAGCAGGGAAGATTGAACCTTTCTTATATTGATGCTTTAGATGAGCAGAAATAAATGGATTGCTTCGTCACTACGTTCCTCGCAATGACGAAGTTGCAGGTGGTTTCGACAAGCTCAACCACCGTATTGACAGTAAAAGAATGGTGGTGGTTGAGCCTGTTGAAACTACCACCATTTTTTATTCAGGGTTTATTACAAACCCTGAAAACGACGGAGTCAAGGCTTTAAGCGAAGCGTGCCTTGACCCGACGTATAGGAGGAATTATTTATGGGAAAAACTAGTAATCGTGGTCTCGGTGCATTATTTCTGCGAATTGCACTTGCTGCATATTTCATTATCACAGGTCTTTGCATGCTGGGAGTAGGCGGTTCAGTTAAGGCAAGCGAAGCAGGTGCTGCAATTTATGAGATTTTCAGCGGCGATCTTGCACAGATTGTTGCAATTATTGTTGCTATTGTTATTTTGATTGGTGGTGTTTGTGTAGCAATTACCATTTTCCGCGATCTTGGAAACTGGGATAACACTGTAATGCTTATTCTTACAGTACTCTGGATTGTTATTGCTGTTGTAGCAGATGTTTTCAGTCATTCATTCGGTGTAAACAAGCTTGATGGTAATGCAATGTTCTGGATTCTCAACGTTGCAAAAGACCTCCTGATAATTGGTGGACTTTTGTCGATTAGATAAGCCTATACTCAGAGGCAAGCTGTGCTTGCCGATTAGCGTAGCGGTGCCCGGTAATTCACTGTGCACCGCTTTTTTTTATCAATATATTTTGTTATAATATAAGAATGAATATTGTTAATATTAAATGCCTTGCTTCGAAAGGAGCCGTTATTCCTGAATATAAAACCAGCGGCGCGGCTGGAGCAGATCTTTGTGCTTTACTCGATAGTCCGCTTACAATTCCTGCAGGTCGTTCAGCCCTTGTTCCAACAGGGCTTTTTTTTGAGATTCCTGAAGGCTATGAAGTCCAGGTTCGTCCACGTTCCGGTCTTGCTGCAAAAAATGGTGTGACAGTTCTTAATACTCCAGGTACAATCGATAGTGATTATCGTGGTGAAATCAAAGTAATACTTATTAATCTTGGAAATGCTGACTTTACTATAAATTCCGGCGACAGAATTGCACAGATGATTGTAGCTCCTGTAACTCAGGCAAGTTTTACGATTACAGAAAGTTTAAGTGATACAGAACGTGGTTCAGGTGGTTTTGGATCTACCGGTGTTACCAGCAATAAAGTTGTTTGATTATGATAGATATCCGAAAAATAATAAAAAAAATCAAGAGTAATTACAAATACAGACTTCTTCATATGTATTATGAAAAGTTTCAGGTTAGAGTCCTGAAACGTGGAAGTTTAAAAGATCATATCCTTATTAAATATCTCTTTAAGGATTTATTTCTTTATTTTCTTGTATCATTCTTCTTTTTCTTTATGATTTTCTTTGTAAATCAGATTCTTTTGACGGTAGAAGATCTTCTGGCAAAGTCTGCACCATTTAAAGATGTAATGAGAATTATGGTTTACAGCCTTCCTTTTATTATTGCTCAGTCAGCGCCTTTTGCAACTCTCGTTGGATTTTTAATGAGTCTTGGTGGAATGATGAGCAGTAATGAAATTCTCATCTTTAGGGCAGCAGGTTTATCTTTTTTCAGAATTCTAGTTCCTGTAGCTCTTCTTGGACTTGCAATTTCAATAGGTTCTTTTTTTGTAAATGATTATCTTCTTCCTCTTGGAACCATTAAATACAATAATCTGATGCGTGAGATTATGAATTCCACTCCGACAATTGAGCTTGAATCAAATAGTGTAAAAAGTCTTGATAAAGCAAGTGTCGTAATAGGTGAGGTTAATGGAAATACAGTTTCTGATTTAGTTGTATTTGATTGTAAGGATGATACCGACCGTCTCATAATTGCAGGCAATTCCGAGTTGACAGGTGCAAAGCAGGAAGGTGTTCTTATGCATTTTGATATGAATGATACTTTTGTACTTTCTATCGATGCTGCAAAAAGACAAGATTATGATGTATTAAAATCTTCAAAAACAATCATGAATGTTTTTGACTCTGCAATTCTTGGAAATTATTCACGTTCTGCACGAGAAATGACAACATATGATCTGACTAAAACAATTCAAGGTATGAAAAAAGAAACAAATGATGATATCAATTATCTTCGTATTCTTAATATATGGATAATGGAATGGCACAAAAAATTTGCTATACCCTTTGGTTCAATCTTTTTTGCATTTCTGGCTTTTTCATTAGCCTTTCTTTTTGGAAAACATAATGGTCAGATGATTTGTTTGTTTCTCGGAATTGTAATTTGTGTACTTTACTGGGCTTTCCAGATATCCGGACAGCTTATGGTAATGAGAGTCGGCCTAAAAGCATTCTGGTGTATCTGGATTCCAAATTTTCTGGTCGGCATTTTTGGATTATTATTTATGATAAAGCTTCTTAGGAAATAGAGAATAACATGAAACTGGTTTTTTATCTTTTTAAAAAAATCATTCCTCTTTTTTTGGGTGCTATGTTTTTCTTTGCGCTTGTATTAAATCTTGTAGATCTTTTTATGAATATATCAACATATCTCCAGAATGGCAGTGAAGCAAAAGACATTCTTACAGTTATGCTGTTTTATATTCCTAAAACAGTATGGTATGCGGTTCCTGTTGCAATGCTTTTTTCTGTTTCTTATGCTTTGAGTGATATGTATGCAACAAATGAGATTCAGGCTTTACTGGCTTCTGGTGTATCACTTTTTCGTTTTACAATTCCAATTCTTATTGTAAGTTTTGTAATGGCTTTTGGACTTTTTGTATTTGAAAATCAATGTGTTGTTCAAACCTATGAGAAAAAAACAAAACTTCAGAATACTTTGCTTGGAAAAAATGAATTTTCAAATAACTCAAATGTAATTGTTCTTTCAAATAATGGAAAAATAATTTACAGGGCTGCAAGATATACAGAAAGTACAAAACGGCTTCAAGGATGTTATTTTATTTTCCGTGATGATAACAGAAATCTTGTTGCTGTAATGTATGCTTCACAGGCTGTATGGAAT
>CAKUWD010000262.1 GCA_934699065.1 uncultured Treponema sp. | reverse complement strand
ATTGTGGATTAAGGGTTGATAATTTGTTAGCAACCCTGAAAACAAGTTTGTCAAGGCTTTAAGCAAAGCGTGCCTTGACAAACTTGTATAACTTGTGGGTAAAAAGTGAAAAAGTGTGGAAAAAGTGGATTGCTTCGCTACGCTCGCAATGACAGCGGTGGTTGAGCCTGTCGAAACTACCGCTGTCATTGTCATTGCAAGGATTCATTCTATTTGTCTTTTTGCAAAAACTTCTATATACTTTAATATAATGAACAATGAATTTAAGCAGATTTTAGATACTATTGCAACTTCTCTAAATAAGGCACTGCCACAGACTTCTTCGGAAACCGCGACAGAGGCAAAAGGCTGGATTCCGGCTTCTTTTGGCGAATTACCTCAGGGTGCCGCGCCACAATACATAGATAAACTGATTGAACCCAACCGCGCCCTTGTGAGCCTGGGTGGTAAGAGATGGCGGCCTTTACTTATGATGCTTTGTTATAAAATGGCAAGGCAGCTTACAGGGCGCGACGGCTCTTCGCCTGCCCTCACAGAAGAAGAAACTTATTCTATTACTCCGCTTGTAGAATTCGTTCACACGGCAAGTCTTATTCACGACGATATTGAAGATAATGCTGATTTACGTCGTGGAAAGCCGGCAGCGCACATAACTTACGGGCTGGACACTGCCTTGAATGCAGCTTCCTGGCTTTATTTTGAAGCCCCTGTATGCATAAACAAGCTGCAGGTTCCGGATACACTTAAACTTGAACTCTATAAAACCTATACAAATGAACTGAGACGCCTGCATCTTGGTCAGGCAATGGATATTTTCTGGCACCGTAACCCCGAAGTATTCCCGGCTGAAAACGAATATCTTGCCATGGTAAAGTGTAAAACCGGAACCCTTGCAAGTCTTGCAGCAAAAATGGGCTGTATTGCAGGCGGTTTAAGCACGGCCGAAGCAGAACGATTTGGCGGAATTGCAGCCGATATCGGAATTGGCTTTCAGATTATCGATGATGTAATAAATTTAACCACCGGCAACCCTGGTAAAAAGCGCGGCGACGACATTGTAGAAGGAAAGAAAAGTCTTCCAGTACTTATACATGCAGCTCTGTGCCCTCAGGACAAACAGAAGGTGGCGGATTTTATGAAAGCGGCGGCCGCAGCAGGAATTGACTCACCGGCTGTAGAAGGTTGTATTAAGCTGCTGGAAGGAAGCGGCTGTATTGAAAAGGCGGCGGAGCGCGGCCGCAATCTTATAGAGCAAAGCTGTACACAGTTCCACTCAGAAGAGATTCATGAACTCTTTACTTCTATGATACCGGAGAACTTCAGATGATTGAAAGAGCTGACACATTAAACAATCAGGCTATTCTTCTCGCGTCTGACGGAGCCTATTCAGAAGCTATCGCCTGCTTTAAGCGTGCCATTGTAATTGACAAAAACAACTATCTTCTCTGGTTTAACCTTGGTGTAACTTACCGAGATGCCGGAAATCTTGTTGACGCAGAAAATTCTCTCGAAACAGCCTACCGCATTGCCCCAGAAAAAGACGATGTTGCCGAAACCTATGCTACAATCTGTCTTATGCAGAAAAAGCTTTCAAAAGTTCAGCAAATCTGTATTGATGGTCTTGATTTGAATCCGCTTAATTCTCATTTATGGAATCTTCTTGGTGTTACAGAATTCCAGTCTGAAAATTACGAAGAAGCTTCCAGCTATTTTGAACAGGCTGTTTCCATAAATCCATACTATCTGGATGCACTTTACAACCTTCGCGACACTTATTCTGTTCTTGACAATCGAAAAGGTGAAGCAGCATGCAATGTACGCATAAAGGAACTGGGAAAATGACAGAAAACTCAGAAAAAAAATTAGAAAACATCACAATCGTCGAAAAAAACATTCACCGCACGAATCTGCGCCGTCTTATCGATACTCTCTACCTTTTTGTACCTATCGCCCTTGCCTTTGCAGGTTGTTTTCTCGCAAAACCGATCTGGATTGCCCTCACAAAAAAGGAAGATATTCCAGAGCTTTTCCGTTTTCTCTGCGCTGCAATTCTTTTTATAATTGCCGTATCATTTGTATTTATTATGACTAGAAAAATAAACCCGATCATGAAGATCGGGATTTTCAGTAAAAAAGATTCTATAGATTAGTTTTTACTAGGCCAGCAGATGTTCATTTGCAAGTTTGCTGATTTCAGCCGCCATATCTGAAAGAGCAACCTGCTTCTGAATACCGCCCATTTCAAACGCAACCTTTGGCATACCGTAAACAATACTTGTATCTTTGTTCTGACCAAGTGTCCATGCACCTTTTTTTCGCATTTCTGTAATCTGAGCAGCACCATCTCTACCCATACCAGTCATAATAACGCCAAGGGCTCGGTTTTTGAAAATTTCAGCAATAGACTCAAAAAGAACATCGCACGAAGGTCTGTGACCATTTCTAGGTTCGGTCTGAGACAGCTTAATAAAGTTTCCAAGCGGCTTATGTTCTACAAACATATGATAGCTTCCCGGTGCAATATAGATGTGTCCTCCAAGAATTGGTTCGCCATCTTTTGCTTCTGTAACAGGAAGCGGACAAATGTTATTAAGACTGTTTGCAAACTCAGCTGTAAATCCGGCCGGCATATGCTGAACAACAAGAACCGGCTGTTTGAGATTAGGATCAATGTCCTTAAATACATCGCGCAGGGCATTTGGTCCACCAGTTGAAATACCAATTGCAATGATTTCAATCTTGCCGCCTTCGCGTTCCGGAACAATTACAACCGGCTGCTTTGGCTTAGGCTGGAACCAGCTTGAAGGAACAACATCTGCCTTTGTAATTGAAACAGATTTTGCAGTTTCTTCGCCCTTCTTTTTGATTACGAAACGTTCAGCTTCCTTAAGCTTAATCTGATGGCTGAAGAATTCCGGATCCGGAATCTGCTTGCCGTGCATAATTGCATAGGCACCACCGTAAGAAGCAATATATTCAATGATTTCGTTTGTTACATCACCAATTTTAAGTGTAACAGAAGCGCCAGGCTTTGTAATAAAGTCAGAAGCACCAAGCTCAAGACATTCAATTGTAACTGCAGCGCCTTCTGTTGCAACGCTCGAAAGAATGATAACAGGAACATCAAGATGAAGTTCGTTTCTTTTCTTAAGGAACTGAAGTCCTGTCATAACCGGCATTTCAATATCAAGAAGAATTACATCCGGTTTTGCTGTTTTAAGTTTATCAATAAGGTCCTGACCATTTTCTGCTTTTCCGCAGACTGTCATACCTGTAGTTTCATCAACAATACGTCCTATAAGATTCCGCATTAAGGCAGAATCATCACATATCATTACCGAAATATCATCCATATTTACAAATCCCCGTGAGTTTATAGTTATTTGTTTGTGTTTTTACCGTAAAAACAAGCCCACTCTGTCTTTATAAACTCGAAATTAGTTTTCATTCCAAACAATGATTCAGAATGACCAATATAAAGATAAGAATGAGGCCCCATAGAATCATAAAAATGATTTATAACGGCTAACTGAGCTGCCTCATCAAAATAGATGAGTACATTACGG
>CAKUWD010000261.1 GCA_934699065.1 uncultured Treponema sp. | reverse complement strand
TTTTTTAAGCTCTTTCTTACAGCCTCTTCATTAGAATATGCCTGCATAAGAACATCACCATTTACGCTCTGCGCAATTACAGGAATAAGCGGAGACTTTTCAAAATCAAGGCAGGCAACAAAGGCATCTGTAAGATTTACTTTGTTTGTATACAAAGCCATTCCAAGCTGAACGTCACAATGAAGTTTTTCAAGTTCACGGATTTCTTCAACGCTTGAAATTCCGCCTGCAGCAACAACGCGGCAATGGACAGCTTCTCGCAACTGGCGTACATAATCCATATTTGTGCCCTGCATGCATCCTTCTTTTTCTACACAGGTAAATAAAAGTTCTGAACAGAATTTTTCTGCCTGTTTTGCTCCTTCAACCAGAGGAATATCTACAGTTTCTGTCCAGCCTTTTACGGCAATTTTACCGTTTATTGCATCAACAGAAATTATGATTCTATCTTTTCCAATTGCAGCTGCAAGTTCATTCAAAAAGTCTTCGTTTAAAACTGATTCTCCTGGCTGTGGATTTGTTTTCCATGCAGCTGAACCGATAATAACTTTTTCTGCTCCAAGACTTACAAGCTCACGAGCACGTTTTACTGTGCGGATACCACCGCCTGTTCGAACGTTTCCATGATGGAGAAGTGATTTTAAAAGATGGGTATTTACTGTGTTTCCCTTTGCGTCTACATTTCCAAGTGCTGCATCAAGATCAATTACAGCAACTT
The DNA here is from genome assembly GCA_934699065.1 of uncultured Treponema sp. Taxonomy (GTDB): domain Bacteria; phylum Spirochaetota; class Spirochaetia; order Treponematales; family Treponemataceae; genus Treponema_D. The sequence goes on along the minus strand of CAKUWD010000261.1, from coordinate 2,851 downwards.
CGCCATACATGTCAAACTGGCTGATAAGTGCATCAGCGTCATCACGCTGTAAAACCAGTTCCTTACCGTTCTTAAGCTGAACGACGTGTCCGTTTTTCAAATCAATTGATGATATTACCATATTTTTATATTACCAAATTTCAAATAATTTTACAAATTTTTGATATTTATATTGAAGAAATCACTCTGTAGAACATTCTTTGATAAACCTAACCACTCGAATAAAAGGGAGGATTTTTTCAAATGAAAAAAATCGTTGGAATTTTAGCAGCAGCAGCAGTTCTTGCTACTTCTGTATTTGCAGCTGATGTATCTGCTAAGGTAAAACTTGACGGAAACTTGCTTAACGTAGATGGTACAAAGGAAAAAGACGGACTTTCTGCAGTTATGATTAAGCATAACACAGATGAATCTTGGAACCCAGTTCTTAAGATGGCAGTAAGTGGTGATAACTATGGTGCTGAAGTTGGTTTCTATATTGGAAAGTGGGATGCTACTAAAATGGGTGACTGGAACCATGGTTATGGTGTTGGACTCAAAGAATGGAAGATTTGGTTTAAACCAATCGACGTATTGAAGTTCAATATTGGACGTATTGATGCTTCTTTGAATACAGATTCTATTGACTGGGATACACGTGTTTACAACTATGATGAATGGGGATATCAGGCAGAACTTGCTATCGATGCATTTACTTTAAATCTTGGTTTCCATATGGATCAGGGTGAATCATGGCTCTGGCAGGAAGCAGTAGAAGTAAAGGATGCAAATGGTACTACTCTGACAGATGCATTAGGTAACAAGATCTATGAAACAAAGACACACGTTCGTGGTCTTGGTATCAAGGCTGCTTATGCTGCTGACTTCGGTACAATCATTGCATTGGCTGACTTCAAAGACACATTCGAAACAATTTTCGTTGGAGCAGGTTATAACAACCAGTTCGGTGACCTTCGTCTCTTCGTAGATGCTGGATTCAAATCAGAAAAGACTCGTGAAGTTACTCTTAAAAACGAATATGGTAATGCATGGAAGACGCTTAAGGCCGGAAAAACTGTAGGAAGCACAGATGAAGGCGATTATGATCCTATTAAAGTTAAGTTCGAAGATGCATTCTCTGTACTTGCTGACGTTGATGTTAAGTACAACAAAGATGCATTTGGAATTGAAGCTTATGCAAAACTTGATATGATCATGAGCTATAAGAAACCTGTTGGATTTGATGGTGGTTTCAAGTATGAGAAAGAGAACGGAACATCTTTGTTCTTCAAGACAAAGGTTACATATGCATTCGACCCTTGTACAGTATACTTCTACTTCAAGGATACAAACCTCTTGTCTTCAACTTTCGCTGCTGACATCCGTCTCGGTGCTAACGGTTCTGTAGGATCTGCTACATGGGATGTTTGTGGTAAGATTGAAACTGGTAAGGGTGGAAAATTCAACACTCTCGAAGCTGGAAACAAGGTTAACTTCTCCATCCCTGTTTCATTTGCTGTTGCATTCTAATTGTAACTACATAATCTAACGATTATAAAAAACGCTTCTCGCAAGGGAAGCGTTTTTTATAACATTGATTATGATAAATAAAAAAAAGACTGCCGGGAAAGGAGGAAAACGGCAGTCTTTAAAAATTATGGAGGTATTTTCTTTAATCTAGTATTGCTTTGGTGTTCACTAATATAACCAACAATATGGTTTTGGGTTACAAAAAATATTTAAAAATTACAAAAAAAAGGACGCACCCTACGGCACGTCCTTTTATTCAAAGTTATGTTTCTAACTTAGATTAGAAAGAAACTGCGAATTCCATTGGAATTGCGAAGTTGATCTTGTCACCGTTAGCACCCTTACCAGTATCGATCTGAGCGTAAACTTTCCAAGAAGCAGCTCCTACAGAACCTTCAGCACCAGCCTTGATTACTGCAGCGAACTTCTTAGCCATGAAGTTTTCGTCCTTGAAGTATACGAACAATGTACATGGGTCAAGCTTGTAAGAGAACTTTGTCTTGAAGTAGAGATATCCAGCATCTCCTTCTTTTCCGAGCATCTTGAAGTTAGCTTCTACGAAGCGAGCATATGCTTCAAAATACATAGCATCTTTTGCCCACTTGAAGTCGATGTCTGCACCAGCTCCAACAGCACCTTCACCACCCTTAACTCCAGCATAGAGGAGAGCAGCATCAGCGAAGAGGCGGATGTCACCGAATGTGTTAGAATATCCAAGACCTGCAGTAATGTCGAGGAATGTGTTCTTGAAGTCAGCGAAAGCAATAATGCGTCCGAAGTCAGCAGAATATCCAGCAAATACGCTCAAACCTTTGATAACAGCATCGCCGTTAGCATCCTGAGAGAACCAGTATTCTCCCTGTCCCTGGTGGAAACCAACATTGAATTCAAATCCACTGAAGTTGAAGTCAAGTTTATATCCCCAGTCTGTATCGTAGTTCCAAAGACGTGTATCATAGTCGATAGATTCCTGGTTAGCAGATTCGTTGATACGTCCTACCTGGATCTTCAATACATCGATTGGTTTGAACCAGATGTTCCATTCGCGAGCACCAAGACCATATCCATGGTTCCAGCCACCCATTTTTGTTGCATCCCATGCACCAACATAGATACCAACAGAAGCACCATAGTTGTCACCAGATACAGACATGCTGATTACAGGATTCCAAGATTCGTCTGTATTATGCTGAGACATAATTGCAGAGAAGCCGTCCTTTTCTTTTGTTCCATCATAATTAATAAGCTTTCCATCAAGCTTTACTTTAGCAGAAACATCAGCTGCGAATACAGAAGTAGCAAGAACTGCTGCTGCTGCAAGAATTCCAACGATTTTTTTCAT
>CAKUWD010000260.1 GCA_934699065.1 uncultured Treponema sp. | reverse complement strand
GCCTATTATCCAGAATGTTCGCGGCAAGTCAGACCACGTTGAAGCTTTGATTCTTGAGCCTACCCGCGAGCTTGCCGTGCAGACCTGTACCGAGATGCAGTCTTTTGCAACTGATGCTTACCCTCGCACTACTGTACTTTACGGCGGTGCTTCTTATGCAAATCAGATTAAAGACCTTAAACGTGGCTGCGAAGTTGTCGTTGGAACTCCTGGCCGTATTAAAGATCACATTGAACGAAAAACTCTGGATCTCAGCAAAATCAAATACTTCATTCTTGATGAAGGTGATGAAATGCTGGACATGGGCTTTATTGACGATATCGAAGAGATTTTCCGTCATGCAAATCCTGACTGCCGCATTCTCCTTTTCAGTGCAACTATGCCTGCCCCAATCTTAAAGATTGCCGGCGACTTTATGGGCGAGTATGATATTATAGAAGAGGAAAACGTAATTGACGAAGCTCTCCTCATTGACCAGAAATACTGGGTTGTAAAGGAAAGCGAAAAAATTGAAGCCCTGGTCCGCCTTATAGACATTTCACCGGATTTTTATGGCCTTGTTTTTACAATGACTAAATCTGATGCAGACCGCGTTACCCGTGAGCTGGATCTTCGAGGTTACGAAGCCGCTGCCCTTCACGGAGATATCATGCAGAATCAGCGCGAAAAAGTTCTTGAACGCTTCCGCATGAAAAAGACCCGTATTCTTGTTGCAACCGATGTTGCTGCCCGCGGTATTGATATTAAGGGAGTGAGCCACGTTGTAAACTACTCACTTCCTTTTGATACAGCAACTTATGTTCACCGAATTGGTCGTACAGGCCGAGCCGGAACCGAAGGTATTGCCGTTACATTTGTTCGCCCGGAAGAAAGACGCAAACTTGGCTTCCTTTCAAAAAACATCAAAAAGGCAACCAAGAGTGATTTTGAAGAAGGCAAAATACCGGAAATTAAAGAAGTTCTTGCCGTAAAGAATGAAAGAGTTATTGCAGAACTCAAGGAAAAGCTTTTTACTCAGAGCAAGGTGGTTTCGATACAGCCTTCGGCTTACTCAACCACCAACGACGAAATCAGCGCAGAAACACCGGTGGTTGAGTGTTCGCGCAGCGAACGTATCGAAACTACCATCCGCGAAAGTCTCCTTACCCAGACTTTCACAAACCTGGCTGCAGCCCTTTGCGAAAATCAAGATCCGCAGCAGGTTCTGGCAGGTGTACTTTCAGTTGTTTACGGCGACCAGCTCTCAAGCAAACACTACGGAAAGATCAATACAAAATCCGCAGCCCCTCGCGGAGACCAGAAACGTATTTTCATCTCCCTTGGAAAGCGTGACGGCTATCATGCAAAGGAAATTGCAGATTACTTCAGCGAACTTCTCCACATTCCAGGCCGCCTGGTAGATGACATTGATGTTGCCCAGCAGTTCTCTCTTGTAAGCCTTCCGGTTGCTTCTGCACGCAAGGCTATTGAGCTGTCTAAGTCTAACCGCAAGATTCCTCATATGCATTATGATGATAAAGAAGAAGACCGTGGTTCACGCCGCATACGTAAGGCCGCTTTTGCAGAACGCTCAGAGCGCGGGGATCGTCGGGACCGTGAAGATCGCAAAGACAGACAGTCCAGAGCTCCACGGGGCCGACTGAACGCAAAAAGCAGCAAACCTAACGTTCACACCCAGACAGAACGCTCCTCTTCACGCAAAAACAACGCATCTGCCTATAAAAAATCAAATAAAAAGGCTGAACGCTTCTGATAAATACTAATAAATTTTTATTCGCTTTTTCCTATATTATAGTTTATAATATTTTATTAAGATGAAGAAGAATTTATTAGCAGTGTTTATCAGTCTTATTTTGACAGGTTTATTTTTCTCATCTTGTGGAAATAGTCCAAAGAGTTTCAGATATGATGTTTCGAATTTTGTAACTTATCTGGAAACTCCACCTGAATATGGTCCCGGTCAGGTTCTGCCAAGAACACCAGAATTCAAGCCTCTTGAAAAAAAGAACATGCAGAATCTGGTAAAACTGATTTCTAAAGACGGTAATTTTCTCTGGCTAAAAATCCAGTTTACACTTCCAGACGAATTAAAAGATAAAGATATTGGTCTTTTTATCGGTTATATCCGAGGAGCAGACCTGCTTTTCTTAAATAACATAGCCATAAGACAGTATGGAGACTTTCCGCCTCAGGAAAACAGTGCTGGTTTTACCGGCCAGTATTTTATGTTTTCAAAATTAGATCTGAATCAGAATGGTATAAATACTGTTCTGATAAAAGTGTGGCCAGATGCCTTTGGTAGCATTTCTAACAAAATGTTTCTTGGCGAAAGACCTGATGTTTACACCGCCGGTGAACGGATAAACTTCTTTAATTCTAAAATCACACTTACCTTTGCTGGTGTAATGCTTCTGATTTTCTTTATGTACCTGTTTTTATACATCGTAATGAAAAATTATGAAGGCAGAAACGTTTACCTCTTCTTTGCCCTATTGAATTTTTATACAGTTCACTTTCTGATGCCTTTCTTTGCTTCTGAAATTCTCTGGGCTAAACCAGACTGGCTTTCTTATTCTTTACAAACAAGAATATTCTTCTACGGAGGAGCATTTACAACTGTTTATTTTGCGAATTCATTTATAATTGCATATCTTAGAAAGAAAGAGCCTTTGTGGTGTGTTATTACAAGACTTTGTTTATATATTTTACCGTTACTCTATTCATTTACCCTCAAAACCTCTAAAGAACTTAACAGTTTTATACCTCTGATAACAATTTTTGGATTACTCCAATTCTGTTTCAGTGTTCCAAGACTTATTTCTGCAATAATTCACAAAGAAACCAGAAAGAATTCTCTCTATCTTGTAGCAGGCTTCTCTCCTGTTATTCTTTGTGTTGTATTTGATATTATATTTAAGCTTGGCAAGGTAAATACAAATCTGCCATTCTTTACACTGTATGGCTGGCAGGTTACTGTGTGGGTTTTCCTGGGCTCTCTACTTCTGCGTTTTGGTTCTATGTACCTGCATAACACTGAATTAAACACAAAGCTTTCAGAATTCAACACACATCTTGAAGATGTTGTAGCCCTCCGTACAAAAGAGCTTTCAGATACAAATTACGTTCTTTCAAAAGGTCTCGAAACAGTAGCTCATGTTCAGAAAAACTTCCTTCCGGTAAAAAACAGGGCTTTCAAAGGCTGGGAACTTGCTATTTCTTATACGGCACTGGACAGCAATGTTTCCGGCGACTTATATGATTATTATTTTACAGACGAGGTTCTGGACGGACTTGGCATTTTTGATGTTTCAGGACACGGAATCCCTGCGGGCTTAATGACTATTCTTGCAAAAAGCATAATCAGCCAGCATTTTATTACAGGGATGGATCAGGATGAGCCTCTATCTAACGTTCTTGAAGGAATCAATGAATCATATATCAAAGAAAAAGTAAATGTAGAGAATTATATTACAGGCTTACTTTTCAGATTCAGTGAATTCAATAAAAAAGATATCTGCAGTGTTGAATTTGCAAATGCCGGCCACCCCTATCCGCTGCTTTACAGTGCAGAAAACAACACAGTTACAGAACTGAAG
>CAKUWD010000259.1 GCA_934699065.1 uncultured Treponema sp. | reverse complement strand
GTCAGACACCATTAGATTACGATACTCAGTTATCATATTTTTATATAAAAGCTCAGCCTCAAGATGGAGCTACAATCGGAGCATGGAACACAGATGCAAGCGGTAAATCAGCTGGTGCAGCAGATGAAAAAAGTTCAGACAGACATGGCATGCATCACACAAGCCTTCCTTGCCTTGATTTCCCTCGCGCATTAAGTGGCATGAATTTTATTCTCACAGACCGCTGGGGTAAACGACTCAACAATTATAGCCAGAGGGTAACACTGGCAACAGCTGCAGAACCAGCTTACGGCTCACAGTCTTCAACTTTCGAAGTTGAAGACAAAACAGGTCCAGTTCTCTGGACACTTCGTACTGGCCAGGAACTTCATACCGCTTACGACACAACAAATGGCGAAGCCAGCCAGCACTCCTATGATTCACACAACTTCCTTGAATTCCGCTACTCAGAACAAGTAGACATTGGCACACACACAGCCTCATCAGTTCCAGAAGAAAATATTCAGGTAACAGATACTCTCGGTGCAATTCAGGAAAATATTTCAAGTTCTCACAGCACACTTTCCTTTGCAGGACTTTCAAAAATCAATGCAACATCAAGTGAAGGACTCAAGCTTTATACAGGAAGTAACGGCAGCGAAAATAAATATGTAAATGCCCTTTACAGACTGGATGAATATTCTGTCCGTCTTTCAATTGCAGGCTGGACAGATGGAACCATAACAGATTATTCAGGAAACGAATATAAAAAGTGGGCCGGTTATATCGAAAGCGCAACACAGTTTACAGGAGCTGCAGCCTCTGCCATCAGTACAACAAATAATCAGGTTGTAGATTTAAGCGGAAATCCACAAATTGAATATACAAACGGCTTCCAGATTGAACCAATAGTTCTTGCAAATTCATCAGCTTCAAATACCTCAGACCTTCTTCCTCTTGAACCAGATCTTTATAGTGTCTGGGATTTATCTGCTCCAGTATTTGCCCCACTCCGTTTCTCAAAAGAAAATGCATGGGGAGATCAGGAATATTCTGAAGCGGTAGGAAACACTAACGGAACTGGTTCTACTCTTGACCGCATAGACTTTCACTTCTTCGATAATACTCCAACTTATACGTCTTCTGATGAAGCTGAATGGTTTACTGAAATCGGATGGTGTAATCCGGGAAGTGAAGCCTCTAAAGAAAATCTTAAAGACAGCTCTTATACTTATTGTTCTGATATAATCGGAGGTATACGCCAGTTTGATAGCGACAGCACCCGGCGAACAACTGGTGGTATAAGAATGTCTACAAAACTTGAAGTAGGCACTTCTTTCAAATACAACACAAATCCAGACGCTGTGCCTGACAAAAATTTTTCAAGTGGAATCAGTAATATTTTTACAACAATTATATCTACACTGTTTACAGGTTCTTCTGATCCTCGCCGTCCGGTAAACGACCCTGACGGATTATACCTTGGTTTACGACTTTCAGATTTATCTCTTCCAATTGAAACTACCTTCGCCTTCTCTTTCAACGAAGGAGAAGGATACATAACCGACCTGGCAGGAAACAGATTAAGAAGTAAAACTTCAAAAACAATAGACCGTTCAGCTCCTTCATTCGATATCACTTTGAGTCCAATTAATCAAAAAGAAGTCATTCTGGTATTCGTAAAAGAGGTTGTTATAGATTCTTCAAAAATCAGATTTACAGATAACAACGGAAACAAAATTTCAGTTACACAAGATTTCTTATCTTTGCTTCCAGGCTGCTTCCAGATTATTTCGATTAATGAAGACGGATCTTTTACTCCAAACCAGAGTCTTCAGATTGATTCCTCTATTCCAGCCGAATTAATCTCTGAACGTACAAACTCAAGTTTTACAGCATTCCGAATGACGCTCACAAATCCGGTCACTTTCGACAACATCAAAAATCTTTATATACAGGTAAAACAGCACCCTGATTATCCTGAGTTCTCAACAGACCCATTTACAAGTAACACCGACTCCCGCGTTACATTGATTCAGGATAAGCTTGGAAATTACATTGGTATGTACAGCGCACATGCACTTTCTGATTTTGCTGTAGGTGTTGTAAACCCGGCTTACGGATATTCACCTGATATGAAGTTCGAAGAAGATTATGTAATGAATGGACTTTATAGTCAGGGAACCTGGGCTGTTCACGACTGGAATGCAGACCAGCAGAATTACGGAACTCTGCCTGCAGGACACCCTGTAACAATCGTTGCAAACACAGATGATGGAACAGAAGAAAAACTTTCACTACCTGAAAATGTCAGAATTTATTTTAGTCCTAATCCTCAAGCCGATTCTATTTCTACCCAGTTGAATAAAGATCTTAACATCAAGCTCCGCGTATGGCTGCCTCTTGTAACCGATGGAATTATTCCAGCCCTTTCTTCAACAAATAATGAAAATTTTAAATCTGTAGATTCAAAACTTCTCAATTCAAATAATAATACAGAAGGTTTATCTTTTGATATTCCATTGGAAGATACAAAAGACTGGAAAACAGGAAATCAGATTTCTTTCCTCTTTGGAATTTTGAATTCGAACAATGAACCTTTCCGAATCTACAGCTCTCCTTATTATGATATTGGAACAAACAGATTCAATCTTTCCTTAAGTAATTCAGTTCCTTTATACTGTTTAAGAATGCATAATATCTCTGATATTTCTACACTCGACCTGTGGTCCTTTAAGATTAAGAGTATCACCGAACAACGAGGCGGTGTTACAATTCTGAACAATGTAATCAATCCGGACAAGGGAGAAAAAACGGTTGTAAAAGTTAATCAGCCTGTAAACGGAAAACTCAATGTTATTGTAATGACTTTGGACGGAAACATAGTAACTTATCTGAATCGTGGAGAAGCTCTTGCCGGAGAACACTTCTTTACCTGGAATGGAAAAAATAAAGCCGGAAATTCTGTTGCACGCGGAATGTACTTTGTAAGAGTAATCGGAGGCGACTTCGACGAAACCCGAAAAGTTATGGTCGTAAAATAAGTAAAATAAGCGCTGTGCTTGTCGACATACATAAAATCTCATATAATAACGTATATGGTACAAGAAAACCGAAGACACACTCGGTATGATGAGATTGGACGCATTACCGCACCGGAAATCTGTGCCCTGCCCGGAATACTTGATGACATAAGTCTGACCGGTTGTAAGGCACACTATTCTTTTCCGGTAATCGTTGATTTGGAAAATGAGTACGAAGTTAAGATCTCTCCTCTACATAGTGAAAATGGTTCCCCTCTGAATTTAATCTGCACTCCACAATGGGTAAAAGAACAGAGCGGTAACACATACATCGGTTTTAAAATTAACTATTCTCCAGATGCCCACAAGCTGGAAAACTTTATTAAACTTCTTGAATCAATCTCTAAAGACGATTTACCAGATATAGTATAGTATGAAAAATCTCGCATTCTTAGCATTTCCAGAGCAGGCCGAACTTTTGATTTCTGAACTGGCTGGCCGATTTGGAATCACACAAAAACCAGACGCACGTTACGGCGACCTTCTCTATTTTGAAAATCTTACATTACCTGAAGGACAGTTTCCATACTGGGCC
>CAKUWD010000258.1 GCA_934699065.1 uncultured Treponema sp. | reverse complement strand
CGGAACAGCTTCAATGGTTCTTATCGGATGTATTCTTGGAGGATTAAGCCTTTCACAGATTTGGGGACTTTTTGGTGCCGCTAACCAGCTTCTCGCAGGTATTGCTTTAATGGCCGTTGCTGCATGGCTCGGTCAGGCAGGAAAGAACAACAAGATGTTCTTTATCCCTATGATTTTCATGCTTGCCGCTACATTGACATCACTTGTTCTTACAATCATCAGCAAGATTAAGGGCTTCTGTTCTGGAAATGCAGCCGCTCTTGCATGGGGCAACTGGTTCCAGCTGATTTTCGCTCTGGCTATGGCAGTGCTCGCTGTAATCCTTGTTATTGAAGGCGTACAGACATTCGCTAAGCAGGCTAAGAAAAACTAACAGGCTCATAAAATAAAAAAAACGGATGCTCCCGTAGAAAATGCCTGCCGCCAACGGAATGAGGTTGTCGTCAGTCATTTTCTACTCCGCATCCGTTTTTTTTATTTAAGCTAATTAATTCCTGCTAAATCAAACGGTTACCTTCAATAACAAGGTTTCAGTCGTTTTAGAATTATCAGGGTTACGTCGTCGGTGCGTGGGGTGTCTTTTATGAAATCTTCCAATCCTTTCATAAGTCTTTTAGCTATTTCTTCGGCACCGTCATCTTTATTTTTTTTCAGAAGCTTCATAATCGGTTCAATACCAAAATCCATTTTTTCTCTATTCTGCATTTCGGTAATTCCGTCTGTATAGAGAAAAAGAATATCTCCCTTGTTCATTGTGAAAGACATTTCAGAATACTCTACATCAAAACCGCTCAAGCCAACCGGTCCTGTATACGGCATATCAGCAGAAGGAAGCATTTCTTCTATTTCATTTTCTTTAGCATTATAAAACAGAGGATAAGGATGTCCGGCATTTGCCATAGTAAGGGTACAGCTGCCATCAGCATTTTCGCGCATACTCAAAAGAATACCCGTAAGATAATTCTCAATTTCACCTTTAGCATCAATAAATCGTTCGTTTATAAGTTTAAGTCCGGTTGCAACCCCTACCCCATTTTCAAGTAATTCATTGTAAGTCTGCTGAATAATATTTTCTGCAAGCATAGTTACAAGACTCGCTGCTACTCCATGCCCAGAAGCATCAAAAATAGAAATTCCATTCAACTCTTCGCCATCATGGTAAAAGTTAAAAAGATCACCGGACACAAGAGAAAGTGGTTCATATCTGACAGCAAAATCCCAGTTCTTAAAAGCCTGCTCTGGCGCATGAAAATACTTTTTCTGTACAATTGCAGCCATACGCATATCTTTCAATGATTTTTCGCGATCATGCTCAAGTCTACCATTCACATCGGTAAGCCGCTTTGTCTGAAGCTTAATTTCATCTTCCAGACCTTTATTCAAATATTCCAGCCGGCCGGACATCTTACTAAAGACAACACAGAAATATATAAAGAAAATTATAATTACACCGATCCAGCCAAAAATAGAAATAAAAGGCATTTTTATATTTCTGAAAGCACCTTTTATAATAATATCAATTCCCATTACAACAAGCAGAAAGGAAAATGCTGCCAGGAGTACACGGGCCTTTATTTTTTGCGCATCATTCCCCTTTATTACCGTTGCAATTGCATAACCTATAGAAATTAAAAGTCCAAAACATGAAAGAGGAATTAAAATCAAAGTCTTTTGAACAAGCCACAAATAATCAGGAGCAAGTAAAACTATCATTGTACTGACAATAAATGAAAGATACTGTAATACCGACTCATAAAGCTTAAGCTCCTTCTCAATAAAAGCACAAATAAACAAAGAGAAAACAAAAGCCATAGCAAAGAAACATATTGATTTTGCATATTTAACGTAATAGAAGAAAGGAACCCCTCCGTGAAAACCTGCCCAAGGTAAATCAGTAATAAAGAAAACAGAAAAGAAAAGTGCCGTAAGAATATTCAAAAAAGCAAAACGTCTTAAACTTGCAAGCGGCTTATAAACAAAATACAACATAAGGAAGAAAACTCCGCAAAGCAGCATAACACCTTCAAAGAAATAATAAAAACGGCTGCGCCAGAAAGTCATATTATCAGAAGTTCGCCAGCCATCCTGTCTTAAACCAACAAAGACGCCATCTGTAATTGTTGCATGACCAAGACATTGAACCTTTATCAAAACAGTATTTTTTCCTTCCTGATTCAAATACAATTCCGGAAAATCAAAAAGATGGGCAATGTAACCTGCTTCCTGATTCACAGGATCATCAGGAGTTTCGCCCATAACGCCATAATCATCAATATACTTTCCATTCAAATAAAGAATATCTGAATAATGAAGATATGGAATAACCATTGAAAGGTCATCGTCTTTTAATTCCGGAATCAGTTCAAACTCAGCCTTTAACCAGATGTATTTTCCATCCATGCCAACAAGATCCATAAGATTCTTATAGCCCATGTTATCAAGATGCTGGAAAGTAAGTTTTTCTGCATCTTCAGGTTCGCTGCCAGCATCGGTTAAAGCCCAATAAAAATCATCATCAAGATATATACGTGGAGGTTCTTCTTCCTTTTCGCAGGAAGTCAAAATAAAAAGAGAAGAAAGAAAACTGAAAATCAATAAAATTCGCAGTAAAGCCAAACGTCGTTTTTTCATACTACAATTTATAAATTATAACAGAGAAACGACGGTTTTACAAAAAAATAATATAATATCACACGGATTCGAAATTACTAATTTTTTTTGCGTTAGCAAAATCAAAGCCGTGTGACGATAGATTCTTAAGATTTACGCGAACGTTGAGCTTACAGTCTTCAACTGTTCAATAATGCTGATTTTCTGAGGGCAGTGACCTTCGCAGTTTCCGCAGCCAACGCATTCTGCAGGATTTCCAGTCTTTTTAAGCTCTTCATTATAGTGCCACTTGTAAGAAGCAACTCCATAACGTTTTGATTCATTATAAAGCTCAAACATACGCGGAATATTAATATTCTGAGGACAGCCTCCGTTAGTCTCATCTACGCAGTAACGGCAGCCTGTACACGGAATTGCGATTGTAGATTTAATAAGATCCGTAGCTTTTTGAACACAAGCCTGTTCTTCTGCATTAAGCGGAACAAAATCTTTCATGTAGCTCATGTTGTCTTTCAGCTGTTCCATATTGCTCATACCGCTAAGTACAACAAGAATATTATCCATGCTTGCACAGTAGCGTACAGCCCAGCTTGCAACACTTGCCTTTGGATTGTAATCAGTAAAAATCTTTTTAGCATCCGGCATAATATTTGCAAGGCTGCCACCCTTAATTGGCTCCATTACAGAAACAGGAATTCCATAACGTTTACAGATTTCGTAACACTTGCGGCTCTGAACATTGTCACTTTCCCAGTCAATATAATTTATCTGCAGCTGAACAAGTTCAACTTCCGGGTGCTTACTCAACATCATTTCCAAAGCCTCTGCAGAATCATGGAAGCTGAAACCTGGATGCTTGATTTTTCCTTCCTTCTTCATTTTCTGCATCCATTCAAAGGCACCAAGTTTTTCTGCAGTTGCAAAAACTTCACGATTCAAAGCATGCAAAAAATAATAATCAAAATATTCTACGCCACATTTTTTCAACTG
>CAKUWD010000257.1 GCA_934699065.1 uncultured Treponema sp. | reverse complement strand
TTTAATAATTGGAAAAATCACAAAGATTAATAGCGGTTATGCTTTTATGTATAACCGCAGTTTTCTCATTATATTCTCAAAACTCAGTATCAAAAACTGAAACAGAAAACACAATTACAGAAGAATCAATAGTACTCACAGATGAAGTTACAGCAGATTCTCAGCCTGCATCTTCATATAAAGGCCCTTCGACTATCGGAATGTTTATCCGTATGATTATAGTTCTTGTAATTGTAGTGGGATTAATTTACGGCGTTCTCTGGTTTATTAAAAAAAAGACAAATGTTATAAAAACTGATGATGAATACCTTAGAAGGGCCGCGTATATAAATATTGCACCTGGTAAAACAGTAGAGGTAATTACTCTTATTGATAAAGCATACTTAATTGGCGTTACAGAAGATAATATTACAATGCTTGGAGAAATTCATGATGATGAATTAATTAAGGCAATGAATCTTTCTGCAGACAAGAAAAACAATACAAAAAAACCGGCAACTTTCGCAGATGTTCTTGATATGTTCCTGGTAAAAAAGGGAAGTCAGAAAAATGTTTTCAGTGAGACAGAGCAACAGGTAGAACAAATATTTAATAGCGGGGAAAGACAGAATGATGCTGAATAAAATCAAAAAAATCATTTTACTTTTCACACTTGTTTTTCTTACGGTATTTACGACTCCTTTGTTTGCGCAGAGTCAAAATAATAATTTTCCAAATCGTCCGGCGCAGGGAACAACAGAGATGAATCAAAATGTCCGAGGCTCCGGAGTTCCTAATGTTGCAATTCAGATTACAGAACCACAAAGCGGCCGGGAGGTAGCATTTTCTGTAAGACTTCTTTTACTGCTTACAATACTAACTCTTGCTCCAAGTATTTTAATTCTTGTTACCTGTTTTCTCAGGTTTTCAATTGTACTGGACTTCATAAAACGAGCGCTTTCTCTTCAGCAGGTTCCTCCAACATCCGTATTAAATGGTATTGCGTTTTTTATGACTGTTTTTGTAATGTGGCCAACATTTACAAAAGTTTATGACAATGCTTATAAGCCTCTTTCTGCAAATGAAATTACAATCGAAGAAGCATATCACGAAGCAGAAGTTCCTCTTAGAATGTTTATGTACAGCCAGATGGCTAACGATACAAGTTATATCAAAATGTTTATGAATATGGCAAAGTTAGAAAAGCCTAACACTCTTGCAGATGTTCCAACTTATATTCTGATTCCATCTTACATTCTGCACGAACTTACAGTCGCGTTTAAGATTGGTGTTATTTTGTATATTCCGTTTATTATTATAGATATGGTTGTGGCTAGTATCCTCATGGCAATGGGTATGATGATGCTGCCACCTGTTCAGATTTCCATGCCATTTAAACTGATTCTTTTTGTTCTTGTAGATGGCTGGGGGCTTTTGACTCAGCAATTGTTTAATTCGGTAATAAGATAAGGTGTAAGGCGGGAGGAAAGAAATGTCAATTGGTGTAATCATTTCACTGATGCGAGGAGCAGTTACTGAAGTTATTTCTCTTGTTGCTCCTGTACTGGGCCTTGCTCTTATAGTTGGTCTTGTTGTTGCAATTTTTCAGGCTACTACTTCTATTCAGGAGCAGACTCTTACTTTTTTACCTAAGCTTATTGTTATTCTTCTGGTTATAGCTCTTTTGGGTGGAGCAATGTTTACTTCTCTTGGGGAGTATACAATTCAATTGTTCGGTCGAATTCCGGATTTTGCAAAATAGGTGAGTTATGCTGGATAGTATCTTACTGAAAGCTCCAGTTTATCTCCTTGTATTCGTTCGGTGTTTCACTCTGATTATGACTCTACCAATGTTTTCTATGAGGTCTGCTTCGCGAGTTGCAAAAGTCGCAATTGCAGGCTATATGGCTTTTTTTATATTTGGTAGTCTGGATACTTCTGTTTATGCTCCCTACATCGGAGAAGAAGGGAGCTCTTCTATGATTTATTTTCTGCTTCTTGTGGGGGAAGCGTTAATCGGAATTATAATGGGCTTTTTTATTTCGATTATTTTTGCAGCCTTCAGCGCAGCAGGTCAGTTCCTGGCTTTTCAGATGGGGCTTTCAGCAGCTTCTTCTTATGATGCCCTTTCACAGGTTGAAAATCCTCTTATGGGACAGTTTTTTAATCTTGTTGCTATGCTTGTTTTTATGCAGACACACTGGTTTCAAAAATTATTTCTTGGTGGTCTTGTAACAAGTTTCAGTTCGATTAATGCTTTAAGTATAGCAACTTCAAATGAAAAAATTGCCCGTTTTATGATGAGCGGACTCACATCTCTTTTTGCAGACGCTCTTGTAATTGCACTTCCTGTAATGGGGACTCTCTTTTTAATTACTGTGTGTACAGGTCTGCTGACAAAGGCAGCACCTCAGATGAACCTTCTTTCTGAAGGTTTTCCAATTATGATTCTGGTTGCATTTACAATTATTGCAGTTGCAATGCCAAGTATTATTGATTTTTTTGTACGTTCTTTTTCAAAAGGTTTTTCAGATCTGGAAAATCTTTTTTCATCAATTTCGGGAGGTGTGTAGTCTATGGCAGCAGAAGATGAAGGCCGTACCGAACAACCTTCCGAGTACAAACTTGAAAAAGCCCGTAAGGAAGGACGGGTTGCAAAAAGTCAGGAAATAAGTGGAGCTCTTGTTCTGCTTCTTTGTGTGGTTACAATTGTATTTCTTGCAAAATGGTTGTTTTCTGAAATTATTACAATCTTTAAATTTTATTTTACCCAATGCTCAACTTACGATATAAAAAATCCGGCATTCCTTCCGGCCTTTTTTAATGTGTTCATAAAATGTGTTCTCCCGATTTGTCTTATCAGTGCAATCTCAAGTGTAGCTGCAAATATCATCCAGACAAAAGGTTTTATTTTCAGCCTTAAACCTATTGAACCGAAGTTTTCAAAAATCGTTCCAAAAATAGGTGAGTATCTTAAAAAAACAATTTTCTCTGCAAAAGGACTTTTTAATGTAGCTAAATCTTTTGGAAAAGTTGCAGTTATCTGCTTTGTAGGTTATTTATACATTAAAAAAGATTTGTTTGTTTTAATTGATATTATTGATAATGGAAATGTAGCTGGTGCTCTTGGACAGGTAGCAAAAATGGCAGCTCAAATTCTAATTACTGTTGCAGTAATATTTCTTGCAATTTCTATTCCTGATTATTTTGTGCAGCGTCATGATTTTATGGAAGAAATGAAAATGACTAAACAGGAAGTAAAAGAAGAGTACAAGGAAATGGAAGGTGACCCGGAAGTCAAAAGTAAACTGCAGCAGATGCAGAGGCAGCTCCTGTCACAGAATGTGCGTAAGGCGGTTTCTGAATCTGATGTTGTAATTGCAAACCCTATACCAAGTAACATCTTACTTGAAGCAGCAAGTCCTGAAGATACCCATGTTGGTAATTTATCTAATAGTGCAGCTAATCCTTCAACACCATATGCAATAGCAACAAATACAACCACAAAATTAACTATATGTAAAACGAAGATATGGAACAATAAACTGATTGTCATAAACTTCTTGTCACTGCTTTCAGTTGCTAATTTTTCCCAATATGGAGCAAGAGAAGCGAAGACTGGAGTAGTTAATGCACTTAATGAAGAAGCAACAGTAC
>CAKUWD010000256.1 GCA_934699065.1 uncultured Treponema sp. | reverse complement strand
CGGTTATAATAACATGGTAAAGTGCATTGTCAGAAGAATTGTATTCATTCTGATTCTGGATTTTTGCGCGCGAAGAAAGAAAGGCTGCATAAAAAATTATTGAGAAGATGAGAAGGGCAGTGAATGAAACAATTAAAAGAACCCATTTAATGAGTCTGGCTGTTTTCTTTTCCATAGGTGAAGGTTATACCCTTGTCGGACATTTTTGATTTTTTTGAGTTCTTGTAATCAGCTGTAACGTCGCCGCCTTTTTCCAGCTTTCCGAAAAGAACTTCGTCAACGAGTTTGTCTGCAATTTCAACTTCAACGGTGCGGGCAATGTTACGGGCACCAAACTCTTTTGAGTAGCCGCACTCTGTAATGTACTGTACGGCACTTTCGGTTACAGAGAGTTTTACCTTCTTTTCCTGCATACGGTTTGCAAGGCGGGCAATTTCTTTACGGCAAACCTGTTTTGCAACTTCTATGTCGAGGTAGTTGAATGGAATAACTGCGTCGAGACGGTTTCGGAATTCAGGCGGGAACTCGCGGTTTACTGCATCGTTGAGGGAAGCCTGAATATTAATAGAGTTCTCATCACTTCCGCCGAACCCAATGCTGCCTTTTTCGAGGTCGCGCGCGCCGGCGTTACTAGTCATAATGATTATGCAGGAACGGAAGTCTGCCTTACGTCCCTGATTATCTGTGAGCTGGCCGTAATCCATAACCTGTAGAAGCACGTTATAAATATCTTCATTAGCCTTTTCAATTTCATCAAAGAGAATAACGGCACGCGGATTTTTGCGGACATCCTTTACAAGCTGGCCGCCTTCTTCAAAGCCAACGTAGCCCGGAGGTGAACCGACAAGCCGGCTCACAGTATGTTTTTCCTGATACTCACTCATGTCGTAGCGCAGTAAAGGCTCTTTTAGAAGTCTTGCGAGTGTGCGGGCGAGCTCTGTTTTTCCGCAGCCTGTAGGACCAACAAAAAGGTAGCAGGCTTCCGGTTTTTCGGGATTTCTGAAGCCGGCGCGGGCTCGTTTTACGGCCTTGCCAAGAGCTGCTATGGCGGCGTTCTGTCCGAAGATGTCGGCTGCCATTGTTTCTTCTATATTGCGTAATGCGTCTTTTTCTTCGCCACGCATATTCTCAAGAGGAACTTTGGCGATTCTGGATGCTACGCGGCGGATAACTTCTGTAGTGATACGGGCAGGCGCTGCGTCGGATGCAACGAGACCCGGGTGAGCGACGGCGCCGGGGCGCTTAGCGGTGCGGCCGACGAAGCCGCCTGATTTCAGGATGTGCTGGTATGAGCCGGCTTCATCAATAATATCAATTGCCTTGTCCGGCAGGCGGCGGTCCGGCATAAACTGAACAGAAAGTTTAACAGCTTCTTCTACAGCTCCTGCTGAATAAAGAGCATTGTGGTGAGCTTCGTATTTTGGAATCAAACCTTTAATAATCTGAACAGTTTCTGCTGCTGTCGGTTCCAGAATATCAATTTTCTGAAAGCGGCGGGCAAGGGCGCGGTCTTTTTCAAAGTTCTTGGAATATTCTTCAAAGGTAGTAGAGCCAATCACTTTGATTTCGCCACTAGCAAGAACCGGCTTCAAAAGGTTAGCCGCATCTACCTGGCTGGAACCGTTTCCTCCGGCCCCCATAATCATATGAATTTCATCTATAAATAAAATTGCTTTTTTCTTTTCTTTGAGTTCGTCAATTACAGAGTGAAGGCGCTCTTCAAAATCTCCGCGGAACTTAGAGCCCGCAAGAAGAAGGCCCAAATCCAACGAGTAAATTGTGTAGCCCTTGAGAAGGTCTGGTACCTGGTTATTTACAATACGCTGGGCCAGGCCTTGAGTGATTGCAGTTTTACCAACACCAGCATCACTTACGTGTAGCGGGTTATTTTTTGTACGGCGGCAAAGTATCTGAATTGTACGTTCAATTTCTGCTTCGCGGCCAACAAGAATATCATAAGCACCTTTGCCTGCCATTTCTGTCATGTTTATAGCAAAGCGCTTAAGACCGCCTGAGTTATTTGAGCCCGGCATTCCTGGCATACCATCAGGCCCGGGAGCAGAGCCCGGCTGTCCATTCTGTCCCTGAGGAATACGTTTCGAAGGTCGAACTTTTGTAATATTTTCCATCAGACGCAGACGTTCAACTCCGCAAACCTTTAGAAAATATGAGCTGTAATTACGGCTTTCGTCGAACATACTGAGGAGAATGTCAGTAATATCAATCATGTCTGAGTCGCAGGAAATACAATGGAAAACGGCGCGGTTCATCATGGCCTGAAAGCCAGCAGACTCAACCGGAGCCTTAATTATTTCAGGATTCGCATTGTCAGAAATTACAGGAAGCTTTGTGGTAAGGTAGTTACTTACTTCTGTTTTAAGCTCTTTAGTGTCGGCTCCGCTGTTCTGCAAAAGCTGTTCAACAAATTCGTCGCGGATAGCAGTGGCAAGCACATGCTCCGGGGTGAAAAATTCGTGATGAAAGTCCTTTGCAACAAGAAGCGATTCCGACAAGATCCGGCTGAGCATGGTGCTCACCTTCATCTGCTTTATGCTTCCAGACTGTTTTTCCTGATTACTCAACTTCTACCCTCAATGGAAATCCGTTTTTGCGGGCCGCCTGAATTGTGAGATTGGTGCGAGAGACCGCAATATCATAAGTATAAACGCCTACAACAGAAGAGCCCTGTTCATGTACCATGCGCATAAGACTTTCTGCTTCGTCGTGAGATTTATTAAAAATAGAAACCAGAACATCTACCACAAACTCCATGGTAGTAAAATCGTCATTGTAAAAAACGACCTTGCGCTCCGGCGGCAGCATAACAGAGGTGTCTTCCGCAACTCCGCTTCCCGCCTGTGATATCTGATTATTATAATCACTCATGCCTATAATATAACACAAAAAATCGCAGAATTCTATCAAATTCTGTGTTATAATATAGTCATGGCTAAAAAGAAGTTTAATCTGAATTTAAAAGTGGCTTATGATGCGCCTGTTACCCTTACCTTTGTGATTGTTTGTGCAGTTATCTTTCTATTAAATATGCTTCTGTTAAAGAGCGGAAAGGCGGCTGGTTTTGAAAAAATCTTTGCTTCTCCTACAAATCAGGCGGGGCTTCTGCCTTTTATTCCTTCTGCGCCAGTTTCTTATGTTCGGCTTTTGTTCTATATTTTTGGAAACGAAGCGGGCGGTGGTGCTTCAATTCTTTTTACCAATCTGATTTTGATTATGCTTCTGGGCCCTGCTATGGAAGAAAGGTACGGTTCTGTTATTATCGGAATTATGATTTTTGTTGCAGCTTTGTTTTCCGGTGTGCTTAATTCCTGTTTTTGTGAATCTAGTCTTATAGGTGCGGTTCCTCTTGTGAGCATGATGATTTTTTTGAATGCCTTTATGTCTTTTTCTAAAAAGAAGTTTCCTCTTTCTTTTGCAGCCGTAATGCTGTTTTTTGTTCTGCTGCAGATTTTCAGCGGGGCAGGGGCTGTGCAAATCATCATTTGTATTGCCGGAGGATTATGCGGAAGTCTTTTTGCTTTTCTTACATCACCAAAAATGAAGGCAGAAAAGAAGAATAACAGTAGTGTAACAGAAACTTCTAAAAAACGGGGTGGGCTTTTGAGTCGTGCAGAAAAAATTGCATACGCAGAAGAACTTGACCGCAACAG
>CAKUWD010000255.1 GCA_934699065.1 uncultured Treponema sp. | reverse complement strand
GTGCAAACCTTGGAGCCGGGGCCATAGAAAATAGTGGTACCTGTAAAATAAAAGGAGCTGTAAGCATTCCTTATGGCGGAGCGCAAAAACAAAACGATATTACACCATATACTGCAATAACTCTTTCAGATAATTTTTCTACACATTCTTCTTCGGAAAAAATTGCAATTACATATCTGGCAAATACATATTTTGTGCGGGGAAAGAAATTGTTTGATGCAGATACCGGAGTTTCTATAACTTCTACAGTGCTTTCAAACTTTCAGATTACAGAAGCAGACTGGAATCTTGTTCCATATAATTCTAATAGTGAAGGCAGACTCGACGCTGAAGTTTGGGTTGCGGGTTCTTCAGATAGAGATTCTTCGGTTGGTAGTCCTTCGGGCTCTAACACTGGAACTAAATCAAAACCTGTTAATTCAATTGCTACCGCAATAACTCGTATTGAAAACTCGGAATGGCCTTCGGCAAAAAACTGGACTATTAAAATAAATGGTACTGTTACAGGCGCACAGACAATAGGAGGATCACTCTCAAAAATCAGTACACTTACATTAGACAGCTTCGGTAGTACACATACATTAAATGGTGCATTTACAGGTTATGGTTCAAGTAAAGGCTGTACTCTTTCTATAACCGCTGGAATTGATGTAAATATTAATAGCATAACAATCACAGGCGGAAAAAATACGAATACAAATGCTAAAGGCGGCGGTATTTATATAAATAATGGTACAAAAAGTGTGTATATTGATGGTGCAACAATAACTGAAAATACAGCATACCAGGGTGGCGGAATTTATGTAGAAGCAGGAGATCTGCATCTGATAGATGGAATAATATCCTCTAATACTGCTAGTGATGCAGGAGGTGCGGTTTTTGCGGCAGCAGATATAACGCATGGTGGTGCCATCGAAATTGCAAACTCAGGCACTCCAAAAAATAATGATATTTATTTAAGCGGAACTTCAAAAATAATAAATGATTATAGTTTGAGCAGCGAGGTTGGTATTTCTCTTCCAGACAGCAGATGTATACTTAACGAAACTCTTATAACCAGAGAAGAGTCTTTATCAACTGACACTTTTGAATCCAATTTATCACTGTATCAATTGCTGGGAACAAAGGCAGATTTGTTTAGTGTCGTATATGAAGAGAATGCAGACGTAGGTGAAGTTTCAATTGATTTTACTCAGCTTCAAGAAGTGAGTGCAATTACAAATTATATGAATTCAAAAACATGGACTGCAGGTTCTACTTATATCAAAAGACCTGAAGATTGGGATGATGATAAACATTTATTTGTATTATTAAAGAAAGATAATAACAATTATGCAGTTGTAGAAGTTTACTATATTGAAAATATTTCTGAATATGATTTGTATTTTGATTATGTTAGTTTTAAAAATAGCTCACGGACACCAGATTCTAAACATATATTCTTTGATATAGATTATTCATCTAATGATTATGGAGCGAATGTGTTGAATTCTTCCCCAGCTAGTCCGGATATTTTTGCAAGACTTGTAACTGAATCAGGTTGGGATTTGCGCTCAAGTTATTCCTGGTGTCTTGTAGAATAATTCTGCCATTGAGGAAAATCCTTCTTAATGGTAAAATCAGAATATGAATATCAAAGATTTTCGTGCCAAGGCTTATACAAAAAATGCTGACGGGGTACCTGTTCCTGTAGAAGATAGTGCTGAAGATACCAGTAATACTTTTCAGAAAAAGGTTTTTACTCAAGATATAAAGGCAGAAGATCTTACTCAAAAAACTCAGTCGCCTTCGCAGGCTCTGGATAATACTGTAGATTATCTTAAAACCGGCGGCCTTCTTAAAGTTCCTGTAGAGCAGACTCCGGATGGAAAAGATTCTGTATACCGCCGGGTTGCAAAATTTCTTCTTTTAATTGGCGAAGATGAAGCGGCAAAAATTCTGCCTCACCTTAGCGAAACTCAAATTGAAAAAATCATTCCGGAAATTGCTTCTATCCGTACTGTAAGTAAGGAAGAGGCAGCTGTAATTCTCGAAGAATTCAACGGACTTTTAAATAAAGCGCGCGAAGAAGGTGGCCTTGATACTGCGCGCGAAATGCTCGAAAAGGCTTACGGTAAAAAACGCGCCGATGAGCTTATAAAAAAGGCAATGCCTCTTGAAGGTAAGGTTCCTTTTAATTATCTGAAAGATGCCGATAACGAGCGTGTATACCTTCTTATTAAGGATGAAAATCCTGGCGTTCAGTCGATGGTGCTTTCTCACCTTGAACCGAAAAAGGCAGCTAAAATCATAAACCTTATGACTGATGAAGAAAAAAAAGAAGTTGTAATGCGCCTTGCAAAAATGGAGCCTGTGAGCCCAGATGTCCTGCGTCGTGTAGATCAGGCAATGCACGAAAAGTCTTTGAATCAGACTGTTGAAAAAGCAGAAAATATTGACGGAAGAAACGCACTTGCTCAGATTCTTAAAAAGATGGATGTGGGTGCCGAAAATGATATTCTTTCTTACCTTTCTGAAGATGATCCGGATCTTGGGCAGGATTTACGCAGCCGTCTTTTTACAATGGACGATGTTGTAAAAGCAGACGACCGTTTTGTTCAGGAAAAACTGCGTGAAATGTCTGAGGTTGATATTGCTTATCTTATTGCTTCAAAGCCGGACGATTTCCGCGAAAAAATACTGAGTAATATTTCTGCAGGCCGCCGTGCCGAGGTTCGTTCTCAGGAAGATATATTAAAACCAATGCGCCGTTCAGACTGCGAGCGCATAACGTCGGAGTTTTTCAGTAAACTGAGACGTGCATTCGAAGAGGGACACTTAATTATTCAAGACAGGAACGACGACGTTTATGTTTAGTTTTACAGATACTGCGAACATCGGGAAGTCTTACAAGGACTTCGTATTACTTTCAATAGATGATTTAAAAGATTACAAAGCGACAGGGGTTTATCTCCGCCATAAAATTACAGGGCTTGAGGTTTATCATATTATAAAAGATGATAAGGAAAATCTTTTTGCCTATGCCTTCCGCACGCTGGATAAAACTTCACGCGGCGTTGCTCATATTATGGAGCACTCTGTTTTATGCGGTAGTGAAAAATATCCGCTAAAAGAACCCTTTATAACTCTTGCTTCAACAAGCCTCAATACATTTTTGAATGCACTTACTTATCCTGATAAAACTGTTTACCCGGGAGCTTCTGTAGTTCGTTCTGATTATTTTAATATGATGGACGTTTATGGGGATGCGGTATTCTTTCCGAAACTGGATCATGCAACATTTATTCAGGAAGGTCATCGCCTTGAGATGGATGAAAATGGAAAACTGAGTATTCAGGGCGTAGTTTATAATGAAATGAAAGGAAACTATTCGTCTTTTCAGCCTATAGCATTCAGCGACCTTATCAGTTCTATGTTCCCGGAAAGTTATCCTGCCTTTGATTCGGGTGGGGATCCTCTTCATATTCCAGAGCTTACATATCAGGAGTTTATTGATTTTCATCAGAAGTTTTACAGTCCTGATAACTGTCTTTTGTTTTTGTATGGTGATATTCCAACCAGCGAACAACTTGATTTTATTGACCAGCGCTTTATCAGTCGTCTCATAAAAAAATACGACTGTCGCGAGGGTGGAGTAATCAGCAATGTTAATACAAACTCAGACCTTCCTGTTATCAAACCTGAAATC
>CAKUWD010000254.1 GCA_934699065.1 uncultured Treponema sp. | reverse complement strand
GCCTGCATCAGCAAGGTCCTGCATATTTTTCAAAAGGATTTCCGGAGTGTGAGCCGCCGCGGTTTCAGTAATTTCAAGATTAATGATTGATGATGGAATCTGATAAATACTTTGAATTTTCAAAATCTGCTCTGCAAGAATTTCCTGCATACACTGGGCAACAGAAAGATTAATATCGATTTTCTTAATTCCATATTCGGCAAGATCAATCTGCGAAAGATTCAGACAAACAGATTCAAAAACATACTCACCTATACGTAAAATTGCACCTGTTTTTTCTGCAATCGGAATAAAATCTTCCGGTGAAATAAAAATCCCCTGCTCGTCTTTCAATCGGATAAGAGCCTCTGCACCAATAAGTTTTTTTTCTGCAGTAGAATAAATCGGCTGATAAAATACATCAAAACGGTTTTCTGTAAGTCCATTTCGCAGACAATGTTCAATATAAATAGTACGGCGACGATATTTCAAATCAATTTCGTTTGCAAAAACAAGGCTCTGACGATAACGTTCATCTATTGAAATCATATTGACTATATCGAGAACTTCCTCTGTAGTCTGGGCATCTTTTGGACAATCAATTATACAAAGCCTGATATAAAGCTTAAGCTCGACATTTTCACATACCCATGGCCGCTGAAAACGAGAATTAAGGGTAGAAATTGCTTCGTTCAAACGCTCTTCATCTGCATCTCTCAGAATAATACAAAAGCACCCCTGCTGACGGCTGAAAACATTTGCATAAGAAAATTTCTGTTTAAGGAAGTTACCTGCATCAGTGAGGAAGGCATTCATTTTTGCAATGCCAAAAGTATTAGCGATAAACATTGTATCATCAATATAAATCGCAACGCAGTAAAATTTTCTCTCCACAGCAAGATTATACCTGAGCATTCGCATAAGAGCAGGTGTATTCAAAGTATCTGTTGAAGCATCTACCATCTCTTCTGGTTTTTGAATAAAGAAAAAATAAACCAGAGTAACAAGAGACATTCCAAAGGATTCTATTAAAAGTCCGCAGTTAAAAAGCTGGATAAGGGCTGTAGACGAAATAGTTATAAGGAAGAAATACATTATCTGCATTTTTGATTTAGGAATGAGTCTGTGAAAAGATGCAATAACACAAAAAGAAAGAATTATGTAATAGGCTTTTGTGATACAAAGAATATAAAACCAGAGATTATTTCCCCTCTGATAGCCTGATGCTAAATCAATTGTAAAAATCAAAGTAACATAATCTTTAAGGGCAAAAGACAACCAGATTAAAATCAGGCAGATAAAGTAAGGAATAAACATACTGAACTGCATGATTCGTATAGTTTTTCTATTGAGTTTGCCGTAAATATCAAAGGCAGAAAAATTATAGATTGCAAAAAGAAAACCAAAAGTTGTATTAAAAGTAAAATACAGACACTCTAACACCCAGACGGAGTTTAGCGAAAATGAGTCCAGATTATCTTCCATGTATGTCGAACCAAGTTCAGAAAAAGTAGACAAGGTTACAACAGAAAGAATTATTAAAAAAATTATATTCTGAAATGTCGGCAGGCTTCTTTTCTGGAAGTAGAAAAAAATAATTACCGCTTCTATAAAAAGAGCCGCAACCGCATACTGATAAATCTGTGTCAAATATAATCCTTACAGCAAACACAAGCTGCTTCTGACAAATTATTATAATCGACAAATTTTATGCGGTCAAACTTTTAAATACAGCAAAAACATGTCCTACTGATTATCCTGATTTTTATATATTCAAACATCAGTTAAATCGTTATAATTTCCCCTATGGCTTACAAAGTATTTATTGATGGAAAAGAAGGCACAACCGGCCTTAAGATTTTTGAGCGTTTTGAAAAGCGCAATGATATTGAAATTATTACAATTGATGATGACAAGCGAAAAGACCCGGTAGAAAAGGCAAAAATGATTAATGCCTCGGATTTTACTTTCTTATGTCTTCCAGATGCAGCCGCAATTGAGTCTGCTGCCCTTTGTACAAATCCAAAAACAAGAATTATCGATGCTTCTACAGCACATCGTACAAATCCTGAATGGGCATACGGTTTTCCAGAGCTGGGAGAAGACTTCCGTTCAAAAATAATAAACTCTAATCGCGTTGCAGTTCCAGGCTGCTATGCTTCGGGCTCTATCGCCATCTGCTATCCTCTTGTAAAATCTGGAATTATGCCTGCTGATTACCCTGTTGTAATTCATGCAGTAAGCGGATATTCAGGAGCAGGTAAAAAGGCAATTGCCCAGTATGAAGATCCAAATCGTAATCCAGAACTGGATTCACCTCGTCTTTATGCAATGACTCAGGCTCACAAACACCTCCCGGAAATCAAAAAAATAAGCGGCCTTGCCTTTGAGCCGATTTTTAACCCATATGTCTGCGATTATTTTCAGGGAATGACAGTTACCGTTGGACTGCATGCCCGCCTTCTGGCAAAGAAAGTTACAGCCCATGACGTTTGGGAAATGTTTGCAAAATACTATGACAGCTGCCGTTTTGTTCAGGTTGCAGGCTTTATGGGTGAAGGTATTTTGAACGAACAGTTCATTCCTGCAAATACTCTTGCAGGCACAAATAATATGCAGGTTTTCGTATATGGAAACGACGACAGAATTATGATTACAACCCGTTTTGACAATCTGGGAAAAGGCGCAAGCGGTGCTGCAGTACAGTGTCTGAACATCATGATGGGAATTGATGAGGGCATGGGTCTTTAATTAATAAAAAGAAAATACGGTGGTTGAGCCTGTCGAAACCACCGCGGAGGACAAAAAAATGGAAAAAAAATATTGTAGTCTAACATTCGACGATGGTCCGAACTTTGCAGGTGACGATACAATGGATAAGATGCTCGACGTTCTTGAAAAACACGGCGTTGTTGCATCCTTCTTTTTGATTGCAAATAAAATCACTCCGGAAAACACAGCCGTAATCGAGCGTGCTGTAAAACTTGGCTGCGATATCGAAAATCATACCTGGAGCCATCCTGATATGACAAAGCTTACCCGTGAACAGATGATTGAAGAGTACAATAAGTGTGATGAAGCAATCATCAAAATTACAGGAAAAAAGCCTATTCTTTTCCGTCCTCCTTTTATCTGCGTAAACGATCTGATGCATGAAATAATTGAAACTCCATTTATCTGCGGCCACGGTTGTGAAGACTGGGTTCCGGAACGCACTGCAGATGAAAGACTCAAACTTATGATGAACAATACACAAAACGGTGTTATGTACCTTCTTCATGTAAATGACGGCAACGATATAACCCGCGAAGTGGTAGACCGCGCCATTCCTACCCTTAAGGAGATGGGCTTTGAGTTTGTTACTGCTCCAAAGCTTTTTGAACTCAAAGGCATTCCTATGAAGGATAACGGCCAGCTCTGGACTGTAGTTTAACGCCTGCTTTTGCAAATACTGACATTCATTGCAAAACTTTACTATTTATTGTATATTGTTCAAATTATTATGGAAGAATTGAACGATGAAAACCAGGTGGTTGAAACAGCAGAAACCACAGACACACAGATTGACCAGACTCTTGAAAACGAAACTCCCGATACCGTTACTTTTGAAGATTTAGGACTTGATGAATATACTCTTAAGGCCGTTGAGAAAAAAGGCTTTGTAACTCCTTCCCCTATTCAGGTACTGGCAATTCCACGCCTTCTTACAGGCGACACAA
>CAKUWD010000253.1 GCA_934699065.1 uncultured Treponema sp. | reverse complement strand
AATGCCATAGATGAAGTAAAAGAAGCCGCCGCTTCCGTTTGTGCTTCAAACGAAAACGACGGCGTTGCAAAGTGGATAGAAAAAAATCTGCTGCGTATTTAGCAAATAGATTCCGAAACAAGTTCGGAATGACACTAGAGTGTAGACTTATTCTTAAGTAAGTCGCGTATTTCCTCCAGCAGGATTGCTTCGTCGGATTTTACGATTGCCGGCGGCTCCTCAGGTTTTTCGGCTTCCTTCTTTTTGAACTTTTCGAAAATCTGAATGACCACGAAAATACAGAAGGCAACAATCAAAAAGTCTACGACTGTCTGGATGAAGACACCGTATTTAATTTCTGCGTCGCCGATTTTGAACATGAGAGATGCAAAGTCGATTTTACCCAAAGCAAGGCCAATGAGCGGCATGATGATGTCGTTTACAAGGCTTGTTACAATTTTTCCAAAGGCGCCGCCGATGATTACACCGACTGCCATATCAATCACGTTTCCGCGTGAAATAAACTTTTTGAATGCGCTTAATTCTTTTGTTGCGGCACTGAGGCCGTCTTTTAAGTTTGCCATAATTTACCTCTTGTATAAATTATATAACGAAGAATTAAGATTTTAAATAAAAACTAGAAAAGTGTTATTTAATATTTGCTTTCCGGATGAAAATTTATTTTTCTCTTTGATGGAAGGTATGGAAAACGAAATTTCAAATTTACAAATCGAAAAGAAAATCTTTGTTATTCGCGGTGTGCAGGTCATGGTTGACCGTGATATTGCTGAACTCTATGGGGTGGAAACTCGACGTTTGAATGAGCAGGTTAAACGTAATATTGAGCGTTTTCCTGAAGAGTTTATGTTTCAAATGAATGACGAAGAATTCGAAAATTGGAAATCACAAATTGTGATATCCAATTCAGGCAATGAGAATTGGATGTCGCAATTTGCGACATCCAATTGTTCAAGATCGCAAAATGCGACCTTGAACAATGAAAATGAAATCTTGATGTCGCAATTTGCGACATCAAGTTCGGATAAAATGGGACTTCGTAAAAAGCCTTTCGTGTTTACAGAACACGGCATTACAATGCTTGCGTCAGTTCTAAAATCTGAAACTGCGGTAAAGGCTAGTATTAAGATTGTAAAGGCCTTCGTTTCCATGCGCCATTTTGTCCAGAGTAATTCACAGATCTTTGCAGAACTAAAATCCATACGGCAACATCAGATTGAAACAGATGTTCATCTAAATGAATCCGACAAAAGAATAGACCAGCTCTTTACTCTTATGGATAAGTACAATGTAAAGGATACCCAGGGGATTTTCTTTCAAGGGCAAATTTTTGACGCCTACGCAAAGTTTGAGACTTTTATTCAGGCAGCTAAGAAGGAAATTATTTTGATTGATGGATATGTCGATTTGTCAGTTCTTCAGCGGCTTGCAAAAAAGCAGAAGGGTGTGAATGTTACGATTTATACTGATTCAAAAACAAAGCTTACGGCACAGGATGTTCAGAATTTTAATGCCCAATATCCATTCCTTACTTTGAAGTACACAACAAAGATGCACGATAGATTTATGATAATTGATAACAAGGTTCTATATCATATTGGAGCAAGTTTAAAAGATTTGGGAAAGAAGTGTTTTGCCTTTGAGATTTTGGATGCTTCGATTATTCCGGCAATTATGCAGAATCTTTGAGATTCAAAGGGGGCGTTGCGGGGGAATCCTCCGCTGTGCGGCGTAGGGGAGAGGCTTCTCCCCTCATGACTATTTAGTCTTTACAAAGCTTATTGAAGACCGGCTTTGGTTTTCCTTCTCCGTCGAATAGAAGCGGAGCGTCTGTTCGGCCTGGAATCGGGAAGTTGTTTTTCCAGCTCATGCGGTCGGTGATGCCCCAGAGAATTACGTCTTTGAGGATGCTGGCGCGGGCTTCTTTTTTGAAGCATTCAAAAATTTCGGCATAGCGTTCAGCCTGCAAATCTAAGAAGGCCTTATCATATTCGCGGCGCGGATCCGGATGTTCAAAATCCTTGTCGACATAGGCAGAAATTTCCATTTCTGTAACAATTACGTTCAAACCAAGGCTTCCGTAAAGTTCAATTGTTTTTTCAATTTCACTTACCGGAGGATTTTCGATATTTATATGCATCTGAATGCCTACAGTATCAACAGGAATTCCACGTTCAAGCATACCTTTTACAAGCTTATACATGCCTTGACGTTTTCCTTCAAACATTTCAAGGTTGTAATCATTTATAACAAGGCTTGATTTTGGGAAGGCTTCTTTTGCCCAGATAAAGGCTTTATCAATATATTCTGGTCCAATAATATCAAACCACTGAGAGCGGTCATTTCCATCACGAAGGCCATAATTTTTGTCGCTGATACATTCGTTTACAACATCAACAGAGCAAATATCATCCTTGTAACGTGCTCCAACTGTCATAATGTAATGCTTAAGTCGTTCTTCGAGCTGCTCTTTAGAGGCTTTGCCACCTTTGCCATCTTCAAAAATCCATTTTGGAGTCTGCTGATGCCATATAAGAGTGTGCCAGCGCATATCCTGATTGTTTTCTTTCGCAAACTTGAGCAGTCTGTCTGGGCCTGTAAAATCAAAGGTATTTTCTGCCTTGTAAATCTTGCCCATTTTGCAATCGTTTTCGGCAACTACAAGGTTAAACTGATTTGCTGCAAGCTCGTAATCCGGCATGCGGCCCTTTGGGAAAGGCTCGGGCTCTGGGTAATTGAACTCTGGCACTTCAGGAGTAGGCTTAAAGTTCTTTTTGAAGTCGGCATAGCGAGTCATAATCTTTTCATACAGCTCAGCCTTTTCGGTATCATTCATCAAAATAATTCCGCTGATTGCAGCACCAAATCTAAAATAATCTTTGTAGCTTTCGAATAATCTTTTCATATTGTTATTATCACAAAAAATCCCCGCCAAAAATAGCAGGGATTATTCTGAATAATTGTAAAATTCTCTATAAATCAAAGAATCAGTTTCGGCACCAGTGATATTTAAATGTGAAGTAGAAATTTAAGGAATTGGAGTTAATCTGTTTATCAAAATCACATTTTAGCGATGCACCAAATGCAAATTCAAGCTGGTCTGAATATTTACCAATCTCAATTCCAGGCATAATACTTCTGTCCAAATATGTTTGATTAATATTACCTGGCTTTGCAGAAAGCAGGGCTTCGCAGTAAATTTTTGTGTCCAGCATATTAAGAATAATGTTCGGGAAAATCAGAGAAACTTTTGGAATGATTCTTATTGGCATGGAACAGTCAAGTTTTCTACCGCCGTAAGTTAATGCACTGTTAGGAGGAGTTATATAATCATCAAAAGGAGTGTATCTGCCTTTAAGAGCAAGTTCTAAAGCAACATCTTTTTGATTTAAGGTATAGATTAATTCTGATTCGAATCCAAATTTAAATTCAGGAGTTTTTTCAAAGTTTCCGCAATTAGTTAAGAAAAGGGTTACAAAATCAAGCGAATGGAAGCAGTCTTTAGGAAGAGCTTTTGAAAAATAGAATTCAAAACCGGTTCCACCATATAAACCATAGTTTAATCTGTATTCACCAAAAAGAGAAGAAGGGGCTTTTGCCAGACGATTTATTTCACCACCGATAAAGCTGATTGAAGAAAAATAGATTTTGTTCTTTCCCTGGCGGCGATTTATGAATGGAAGTGTATAACCGATTACAAGAGTAT
>CAKUWD010000252.1 GCA_934699065.1 uncultured Treponema sp. | reverse complement strand
TTCAGGTTCATCAACTATTCCTGCATTTAAGTATGATGGCACGGCGCCTGTGGTTGGTAATCCATATATTCTTGCAGATCCTGGACATGTAAGTTCTGCTGTTTCAAATACAGTTCTTGCAAATCAGACCCTTTATATACCGATTACCGAAGAAATATCTGGTCTCAAGTCTATTGAACTTAAGGTTAGATTTAATAATGGTGCAGATTATGCAACTCCTCTTGCAGGTTCTCCTCTCGAGATTTCTGCATTTGGCCGAGTTCTTGCTTCGGGAACTGATTACTCAATTGTTTCAAATAAGACTATTGTATTTACAAATCCAGGTAGTATTAATGGTAATGTAACTATTAAGGGACTTAAGCTTTCTGATTCTCTGGCAGAAGGTACTTACGATATTAATGTAATTGTTAAGGATGCGGCTGCGGCAGACGGCAGACACGAAAGTTCTGCGGCTCAGGGGGCAGTAATCAGCATTGACTCTGTTGCTCCTGTAATCAATCAGATTTATGTTCCAGACCTTAAGACTACACAAAGATTCGGTGGCTCAACAACTGAATACTGGCAGGGCTCTCAGTCAACAACTGATGTTTACGTTACCTTTACAGAAGCATCTTCCGGTGCAAAGGTATTCGACTTTACAGGCTCTACAGTACAGCTTACAGGAAGTTCTGCAATTTATAAGTATGATCCTTCGACAGGAGCCCTTACTCAGGTTCCGGCAACGGTAAATAGTGCGACTAACCTGGAGGTTAATACTGCCAATGCTGCAAAGGATTACTTTGCAGGTTCCGGCCAGATTATAGCAAAAATCACCAACGTACAGCTTGCGACAGAAGGAACAGATTCTTCAATCAGTTTAAAAATTCGCGATGCTGCAACCAACGTTGCCACAAGTTCAAGCACATCAATCAGCAGTAACGAAGGCTCTCTGAACCTCGCAGCCCCTGGACTTACTGGTATTTCAAGCTTCAAGTACGACTCAGGGGCACCTTCTGCTTCCGGCTTAGTTTTGAAAGACCGCAAGGCAGCTAAAGATACTGCAAACCATTTTGTTCAGGCAGAAGCTGAATTTACAAATGAAGGTTCAGTAAATGCAAATATAACACTTACTCAGTCTGCAACAAACTCTGGTATACTTTCTCTTACTATATCCGGAGATGCAACATTCACTTCTGATACAGAAATCTATGCAGGTACAGATGCAACATATCCTGATCTTCCTCTTGCAGACACAGACTTGAGCAATGCAAATAAGATTGATACAAACGGAAATTACCTTAAGAGCGGTGGAACTCAGGTTCTTTTTGATATCTCTGCCGACGGAAAAACTGCAAGCTTCAAAACAGCTAGTGGCGGTCATTTAGTTCTTGAATCAGCTGCACTTGCAATTAAGAATCTTGCCCTTACAAGCGGAGACGGCTTAAAGAGTGTAACAATTAAGCCTGCAACAATTTGTGGTATTTCTGCTTCAACATTTGGCAGCGACACAATTACACTTGATACAATAGTTCCTGCCTGGAACGGAAAGGGACTTTATTCACGCGCTGATAGTGAAGTAAATGCCGCAACCGTTTACCCTCATTCTGTAGATCCGGCTTATGCATCGACTGCTTATGGTGTTGGCCTTGGAAGCTACTATGGCGGAGCAGCTGCCGGCTCGGGTGCTATGGAAGACCTTTACTTCTACAGAAAATCTAAGATTTCTATTGGTTCTGATGTTACAGATACAAACTTCAAAATAACAAGATGGATTGCTTCTAGTGATAACTCTTATTTAGATAATGCATATTGTTATGGTAACTTTAGCGGTGTATGGACTGCTATTGCCCTTGATAACGCTGGAAATCAGTCTATTCCGATTAGCTATAATCTTGTAGTAGATGATACATTTGCTACAACGGCAGAGTGTAATGCCCTCTATGATTATACAATTCTCTACAAGCCGGACGGAGCCTTTATCCACAGAAATTCTATAGATGAATATGGACATTACAATTATGTTATTAAAAATGATGATTATCAGGTTAGGGTAAAGCTTGGTGGTAATGCAGCTGAAACTGGAGAAGAAGCAGTTGCCGGAGGAACACCAGCATACACTTCTGGAAGTCCTTACAGCCGAAAAGATAATACAACAACAAGTTCTAAAATAGAAAAATACTATGTTACAACAACAGCTTTGTCTGCTTCGCCTGATATAACAAGCTCAAGCTGGAAAAACTATACTTCGGGTGCATCTAATACATTTAACGGCATCAGTACATCTGTAGATTCAAATGGAACTATAATAATTAATCTGCCACACGAAAGCAGTAACCCTATTATCCTTTATCTGCTTGATGCCTGTGGAAACTCAACTTCGATACTTGTAAGAGCTTCTTCAACAGACAGTAATGGTATTTATTGGAGAGTAGATAATGAGGTTGGTGCTTATAATGAGATAGTTGATGAACTGCATCTTATTGGTACATCAGAAATTATTGGAGGTGGATATGGTTCTCAAAATGACGTTATGTTCTATAGAGGAAGTGTTTTACTTAAAACTCATCATTTGACAGAAAGCTGCAGATTCTCGACTGGAACTGAAAATGCTCCATCGTTCCCAACTTATTCAGAGAACCCTTCATTCGCTTATTCAATGAAGAGCCGTATTATTGCATGGAC
The DNA here is from genome assembly GCA_934699065.1 of uncultured Treponema sp. Classification (GTDB taxonomy): domain Bacteria; phylum Spirochaetota; class Spirochaetia; order Treponematales; family Treponemataceae; genus Treponema_D. The sequence continues at coordinate 1,068 of CAKUWD010000252.1, read as the reverse complement.
CGACTCTACAATTCCAGATAATTTCAGAGATTACTTTGGTAACAATGATGGAACTACCTATAAAACTGGAATCACACCTCCTCCTGCTTCTTCAGACTGGTGTTTCGTAAAGCAGGCAAATTCAGGAGACTGTCCGATTTTCTATGTTCAAAACAATTTCCCTCAATATGATCAGTCTGGCCTTGCAAATCCAAGCCGCTATAAGCTCTACCTTATTCTTGAGGATACTGTAGGTAACTATGAAATCAGACAGATTAGAAGAAACTCTTCACGTCTTGTAGTTTCAAAAGATCCTCCTGCTTCCGGGGAGAAAGAATACTGGTTCTTTGATAATACTCCGCCAGCAGTTACTCCTGCTGCCTCAATGACCTATAACAAAATAAATACTATTAGTGGTACAAACTACTATAGTAATAATTCTTATGTAAATTATACGGTTACAGATTCTGGTTCTGGAGTATATAGTGATGGTGTTAATTCTCCGGACTATACTTCTTTTGGAAGTAGAACTTCTGTACCCGTTACATATTCCCTTAATGGTAAAAACCCAACTTCGGGTAAGTTAGTAATTCCTTCTGCAAATATCTATGACTATGCAGGAAATACATACACTTCTAATATTGAACTAAACAATGGATCAAGCACACAATGGGTACGCCTAGAAAATCATCCTGTGCTTGGAAGTAATGCTGCTGAAGCAGTGAATAAATTGACTCCATTAACTCCAAATCTTGGACTTACAGGAAATACAGCAGCTTCGGCTAATACAACTACAGATGGTCCTGGTGGACAAAAGCTTGAATTAACTGCTAAATGGGGTGTAACAGATATTACTGTACGTCTGTACACAACAACTGCTCAGGCTGATATGCTGGGCTGGGTTGTGTCAGAATCTCCTCTCTCAGTTTCAGAATCTGATTTCTATACATCAGCACAGGTTTCTTCTGATGAACCCTGTGAGATCTATATGTTCATCAGTTCTCCGGAATATGCAGATGCGATTAATGAACTGATTGATGCTTATAAAGAAGTGGCACCGGATGTTACCATCAACTATGAGACCACACA
>CAKUWD010000251.1 GCA_934699065.1 uncultured Treponema sp. | reverse complement strand
CCGCATAGCAGGTGGTTTATTGTGAAAATATTCCGCTTCGCTCCATATTTTCACGGGCTCACGAGCCCTAAAAAAAATCGTCGGGTCAATGCCCGACGATTACAAAATCTGTCTGTCACCCCGAACTTGCTTCGGGGTCTTTTTTTATACACTGTAATTCAGCACCTGCTCAGTAATTAGGGGGATCAGCTGTTTCTTTCGACTAACAACATCCTTAAGATAGTAAACACCATCTTCCTGTTTTGGGAAGGTGATGAACTGTGTAAACTTAGGATCACAGTCAATCAAAAGAACGCTGGAAAGCTTTGTGATATCTGTAACCAGAAGGCAGGCAAAAAGCCCCTTGTGAGCCCGGCGCTCAACTGCGAGCTCTTCCATAAACTCTGACTTGCGGTCCAGGATTTCCTGAGGATTACCAACTTCAATCTGACTTGCAGTATAAGTAAGCTTGCCTTCTGTGTATTCCTTCATATCCTGATGGATAATTTCGCTTGCCGGGCGGCCGCCAACTTTACTTCCTGCCATAAGAATCTCGTTTCCAAGTTCTTTGATGTCCAGGTTGGTGATGCTGGAAAGATACTCTGCCATGTCGCGGTCGGTATCTGTAACAGTTGCAGACTGAAGGATGAGGGTATCAGAAAGAATCCCGCAGAGCAGGAGGCTTGCAACATCCTTAGGAATAGGAATTCTGTACTCTTTATAAAGCCCCGCAATCTGGGTTGCAGTAGATCCAACCGGACGGTTAATAAAGGTAATAGGATTTTTTGTCGGAATTGAACCGATGCGGTGGTGGTCAATTACTTCCTGAATCTTATAGTGCTCAATGCCTTCAACCGCCTGAGTAATTTCATTGTGGTCGACAAGAATTACTTCAACGTTAGGTTCCTTCATCAAATCGTGTTCAGAAATAATTCCGATTACCTTGTTTTCATCATCAACTACAGGAAGATATTTGCAGTGGGCGTTTTTGAGGATATCTTTGATTTTTGCAATTGTATCATTCTGATGAACTGTTACAATTTCCTTGTCGCCCATAACAGAAACCGGCATAGAGTAAGCAATCAGCATTGAGGTTGGAGAAGTTGAATAAGGGCTCACAATTACAGACACACCGTTAGTTTCTGCTAACTCGCGAAGCTCCTTATCAATCACACAGTTAGAAGTTGTGATAAGAAGCTTAACTTTATGTTCAATACAAATGCGCTGAATGTCCTCGCGGTCAGAAGAAATTACAACAATATCCTCGCTGGCGTGAGCTTCCAGGCGTTTCGAAAAACTTTCTGTAGAAGAAGAGCCTACGTGAATAGAAGCGTTGAAAGTTTTATCTGCGTCTCCGGCAATGTAAATCGGCTGAGCGTTAAGAGTTTTCTGAATCAGGCTGATGCTGGTTGAGAAGCGGTGCTTTTTTTCCGGATTTAAAATTGTTAGAACTCCGCGGGCAAAACCACTGTAGTGAAGAAGCGACTGGTAATGCCCCTCACCGTCCACAACCGGCAGAACACGAATTTCCGTCTTTTCCATCTGTCCGATTGCCGCCCAGACAGAAACATCCGAAGTTACGGTTTCAACCTTGTCCTGCATAAAATATTTTACCTTTGGAACCAGGTCTGGCAAATACTCAGGCCGCTGAAGCCCGAACTTTTCAAATATATAAGCAGTCTGCGGATTGAGATGTCCAGCCCGCGCCGCCTTGTATTCAGGATGTCCTAAAAGATTTTTAAGAGTAGCATAACCGACAGCAGAAACCACAGCGTCAGTATCCGGGTTTCGATGCCCGATGATGTAAACAGTCTTTTCCATAAAAGTAATTATATCTTAATGAAGATAAAGGGGGAAGTCTCCCCCGTAACGCCCCCGCTAGAACTCGCGGATGGCAAGGACATTGTGTAAAGATGATTTGGTCTCTGCACTAAATTCACCCGATGGAAAATTAATCAGATCCGCCTGAGAAGCAGCCGTATACTGCGCACATGTCCAATAAGAAGTATTCTCGAAAAATGCAGCACCACATTTTCCAAATGCATTTATAACAGTGGCACTATTATCACATATTAATGTTAATTCTTTTGGTGTAGGAAGATACCAGCCACTTGCAAAATCAGTTCCAGCTACATTGTTTCCAGTAAACTCTGAAAAGTTTTCTGCAAAATTAAATGCCGGGTAATTGTCTGCCAACGTAACAGCAGCAGTATCAGAAATATACGGATCATGCTCTGTCAAATATGTTGATATAGCACTTAATGCATTGCTTCCAACTACATAATCTGTTGACTGGTATCCTCCCACGGAATAATTTGGCTCTCTACAAACAATTGTATTTATATTTGTAGAAGCAGCTTTTGCTGTTCCAGAACACCAGGCAAGATTACTCTGCTGTTTCAAACTAACACCTAATGTACGAGGTGTCAATGAACTATCATAATATGCAGTATTAAAAATCACCGCAATTGCCTTTGCCTTCTGTGTTGCAGAAAGAGACAGGTTATCATGATAAGCAACCGCCGTGCCGTCATTAAAAACAATATCACCAACTGCATCAGGCGCAGCTTTCTTTATGCGCAGTTTTCCACCGCCGTCCAGCATGTAGTTTGTTGTTACGCTATCTACTACTTTTGATTTTATTGTAAACTTACTAAGTACTTCATCAAAACTTGTTCCCGCACCATTTGAAACAGAAATAATCTGATCACCTTCATAATAAGAAAGTGATGAAGATCCTGTGCTGGAATCCACACTATAAAAAGCGATTCTTGCAACGGTGCCGCTTGCAGTGAGTGGACCTGAAACCGTCACTACTGTTGGAATTGTCTTTCTTGTTCCGTTGGTATAAATAACCGTTACTTCATTATCATCTTCAATATGAGCATTTCCGCTGATTTTGAAAGTACCTGTTGATGATGCAGCGCCACCGTTTGTATTTCCGCTATAGGAATAACTGACCATTACTCCGCTTGCCTTTCCATTAAGTGAAGTATTACCGCCGATAATGCCCCCCTGCATATCAAAGGTTGCTGAGCTGCCTATACAGACACCGCCGCAACCACAACCATTATTTGATTTAATTTCTCCACCATTCATGGTAAAAGTACCGGCCTCAATATCTACACCACCAACACCATATTCAACCATATTTTGATAAGTACCGGTCTCATTTCCACTAATTTCGCCGCCGTTCATTTCAAAGGTTCCTTTAGAATAAACTCCGCCGGCTCCACTTTTATCTCCAGTACAGTCTGTAATTCTGGCATTATCATTAATAGTTAGTTTTCCATAACTGTCTACATCAACTCCGCCGGCACTGTAACGGTTATTGGTATTAGTAATCTTACTTCCTGTACAAGTTGTTATTACAGAATTGCCGTTCATTGTAACAATTCCGCTGCGAATGTCTGTTCCACTAACATAAACTCCGCCGCCTATATCTGCAGAGCAGGACTCAATTGCAGCATAGTCATTCATAGTCAAAGTAGCGTTTGCGGCATTTGACCCGCTTTCGCAGACAATATAAAGGCCGCCACCGTAGCTTCCAACTCCGTAGGTATTAGGAGTTGCAATACCTGTACAGTCTGTGATTTTGGAATGACCATTCATTGTTACAGAACCGCTGTATACATAAACTCCGGCACCGCACTTCGACTGGCAATTATAGATTTTTGCATTATCATACATTTCAAGACTGCCTTTTTTAACGTATACGCCGCCACCCTGTCCATCACCTATAGCAGTCTTGC
>CAKUWD010000250.1 GCA_934699065.1 uncultured Treponema sp. | reverse complement strand
AATTCTACCCGAGGAAAAAGGCCTTTATAAAATAAATCCTATGTATTTTGAAAACATTTCGAATTACTCAATTTCAACATCAAACGGAAATGTCTTTAATCTTGCAGATAAGATAGTATCATTTAAGCCCGGCTGTATTTATAAACTGATTATTAAAAATGCATCAAATGGAAAAAATGAGTTTCTCCTGAAATCAATTTCTTCCTTTGTTGCAAATCCTTCAAATGGCAATGGCCTTGAAGAAACATCAGAAGTATTTATCACTTATAATACAAATTGTTCTTCAAAGATTTCCACAAAAAAAATCCCGATTGGAAAAAGCTTGTCTTCTTTAGAATTACCAGTAATAATGCGTCCAGGGTACACATTTTCCGGATGGTATCTGGGAAGTAAAAAAATTACAAGCGGATATCTTGCAATGGAAAATCTTACTTTATCTGCTAAGTGGAGTATAACAAATTATACAGCAAGCACTTTGAATCAGATTGATCTTTCTAGACTTGAAGATGAATATACATTATGTGTAAGTGGTAATTTATCAGAATCTGATTTAAATCTTATCGCCTCTAAAATAGAAAAAGCAAATAAAAATATAAGTCTTGATTTATATCGGGTTACTGGATTAACAGAAATAAATTGCAGGGCATTATATGAGTATAGTTCCAGATTTGGTAAATGTTATTATATGAAATCTATAAGGCTGCCATATTCTTTGAAGAAAGTTGGAGACTATGCTTTTACATATTGCAGACATCTGGAGAAGGTAGAAATTTCAGAAGGAACTACATCGATTGGTTCTTTTACATTTTACAATTGTACTAATCTTAAGAGTATAACAATTCCCAAGTCGATAACTTCAATAGGTTATGCACCTTTTTCTTATTGTTCCAGTTTGAGTACAATAAATTATCGCGGTACAAAAGCACAGTGGAATTCAATATCAAAAAATAACTGGCGTGAAAATGCTTACAGCTGTATTTCTAAAGTAGTCTGCTCAGACGGAATAATTGAATTAAACAGATAACTATTTATTGAATTGACCGTTTATTTCAGTAACCGCCGCCAGAAGATCTTCCACAGCCTTGTCTGTAGTATGGGGGCCAAAGCTGAAGCGTACGGAATTTTCGCGCAGGTCTGGGGCTACATGCATTGCTTCGAGGACTGGGCGTTTGTTCTTTTTGGCGGAACAGGCACTGCCGGTGCTGATTGAAAAGCCTTTTGCATCGAGGGCGCGAAGCATAACGTTTCCAGGAATATTTTTAAAGGCGGCCTGAACAACGTATGGCGAAAAGAGTTCTGATTTTTCAAGGCGGCTTGGTGGGACGATTGTACAGCCGGGCAGGGTAGCTAATTTTTTAACAAAACTGTTTGTGCGGTCTATGTCTGATGGAGCTGCCTTGTTGTAGTAACGTTCAAGACATTTTGAAAAGGCTACTGCGCCGAATACATTTTCGGTTCCGCTGCGGATTCCTTTTTCCTGGCCTCCGCCGCGTAAGAATGGTTCGCAGGCATCCTTCATGTAAAGAATACCGATTCCGCGTGGGCCGCAGATTTTGTGAGAACTAAGGGCTGCGCTGTCTATGCCCTTGTAGCTTAGATTCAGATTGATTTTTCCGGCAGCCTGAACACAGTCTACATGGAATTTCGGGCGGCGTTTTCCTTCACTTGCTTTTGTGATTGCATCAGCAATTTCGTAAATCGGCTGAATAACTCCAGTCTCATTGTTTACAGCCATAATACAAACAAGTACAGTGTCGCCAGTCAAAAGTTGAACAACTGCTTGGGGCTTAATAACTCCATCGTCATCTGCCGGAATCTGAACTACATTCCAGCCGCAGTTTTTCAAGGCTTCAGACTGCTCACGGATAGCAGGGTGTTCAATTGAACTTACAAGAACAGTGCCCTTCATAGGCTTTGAAAGTACAGAAAGAAGAGGAATCTGGTCGCTTTCGGTTCCGCCTGAAGTAAAATACACACACTCGGGTTTTACACCAAGAGCAGCTGCTGCACGGGCACGGGCATTTTCAAAAAGCTCGCGGGCTTTTTTACCAACTGCATGAGTACTTGAAGGATTGCCCCAGCATTCAAGTGTTTCTTCAAGAGATTCTTTTAAAATATCTTCATCTGCAGGGCTTGTCGCTGCCCAGTCAAAGTAATGTTCTTTTTCCATATTAACCTGTAATAGTCATTCCGAACTTGTTTCAGAATCTTTTTGCAAGAGATGCTGAAACAAATGCAGCATAATGTCTTTTTTCTACTTGAGTACTGAACTTATTAATTTCTCATCAACTTCTTCGATTGAAATATCAGTAACAGCCTTACATAAAATCAATCTGATTTTTTCAGAAAGATTTTTCTTATCATTACGCATGATTTTAATCAGACGTTCACTAAAACCTCCGCCTTTTACAAAAGAAGGAACAGCTTCAGTTTCCCAGCCGTAAGCCTTAAGAATAGAGAAAATCTCATCGCGGAAGGCCATCAGACAGTAATCCATTTTATAGGCAAGTTCAACAGCGCGGCCAATACCCCAGGCAACAGCAGAACCATGAGTAATAGCACCAAGGCCTGCAACAGTCTCAAGTGCATGACCAAAAGTATGACCAAGATTTAATGTAGCGCGGATATTCTGCTCTGTAAGATCCTGTTCAACAATAGTACCCTTTGCCTTTACACATTTATTGATTATAGTCATCAAAAGTTCAGGATCGCGGGCATTTATTTTGTCTGCCTGGTTTTTGAAGATATCATATAAATCTTTGTCAAAAAGAATTCCGGTCTTAAAAGCTTCTGCAAGACCAGAATTATACTGATTTTCAGGAAGATACTGAACGAATTCCGGGAAGTAGAAAAGTTTAGAAGCCGGGAAGAAAGTTCCAATGATGTTTTTATAATTGTCAAAATCACAACCACTCTTACCACCTATAGATGCATCAACCATAGCAAGAAGGGTAGTTGGTACAAACTGAACAGAAGCGCCTCTTTTATAAAGTGAAGCAGCAAAAGCCGTAATATCACAAATTACTCCACCGCCTATACCAATAAAAATATCTTTACGTGTAAAATTAGCGTCAAAAGCAGCACGAATAATTGTAAGAACACTATCAATTGTTTTATAAGGTTCACCAGAGCCAAGAATTAAAAGGCAGTCTTTACCACATACCCCATCATCAAATTTTGAAATAAAGGGCTTCATGCATTCAAGACTGGCTACCGTAGCATCAGTTACAAAAAAACGGCGTCTTTTTTCTTCTGATTCTTTACCTTCGAAAAAGAGGGCAGAAAGATCAGGTTTTCCAGGAATAAAATTGATTTCCGATTTATCGGTTCCAGCATGAAGAGCTTGATAAGAAATAGTGAATGTACTTTGACTCATAATGAGCCTATTTTAGTATTTTTTATCCATTTCGTTAAGTTCTTTTATGTTTTTTTCCAGACGTTCTATCTCACGATTGAGCATTTTTTCGTAATTGAGCTCACCGCTTGCAATACGTTCGCGTTCATCTTCCCAATTCTGCTTCTGTGTGAGGAACATAAAATTAAAAGAAGCAGCATTTGCCTTTTCCTGCCAGACTTTTGCTTCCTGCCAGTAATAAAGACCGGCTTTGTAACAGGTAAGAGCTTTTTCCATATTGCGAAGATATTCGTCTTTCCAGGGGGCATCATAAAAATAGATACACTTTTTGTCGTAAGTTCGGCCAAGGCGAAGATGCTGCTCAATCAGCTTAAGAT
>CAKUWD010000249.1 GCA_934699065.1 uncultured Treponema sp. | reverse complement strand
CTGTTTTCCTCTTTAATCTCAATAAACTTAATATCTGGCTTTCATCGGAAAAGCACACTGAAAAACGGAATGATGTTTTTCTGTATGCTTTTTCGATGACGCCAACCGTCTTTTTATAAAATCAATGTCATTCTATTTGAACAACATTTGCAGTAATCTTTCCATGTGCCGGTGTTATGAAGAGTTTGTCATCAACTTTCACGGCAGCAGCGTCCCGTACGACTTTTCCGTTGGCGTCGGTAACCATTGAATAGCCGCGGTCGAAGATTGTCTGCGGGCTGGCATTTTCCAAAACTGTGCGGCTTTGTGCTATGCGAACACGGAGGTCTCGGATTTTATCCTGTAAGTTTTGTGGTAAGGCTTCGCGGGCAGCGGCGAAACGGTTTAAAAGCGGCTGCTGGATATTGCGGAAGCGGACTTCGAGGCTTTCGGGATTAAAGGCTTTTACCATAAGACGGGTGTTTTTTATTCGGGCGGAAATTGTGTCGTAAAAGCCTGTTTTATAGGATGCCAGATTTTGTTTGAAGTCGGCCAGCAGCGGTACGGCCATTTCTGCTGCGGCGGATGGGGTTGGAGCGCGGCGGTCTGCTGAATAATCACACAAAGCCCAGTCAATTTCGTGTCCAACGGCACTTATGGTTGGAATGCGGGAAGCTGCAACCGCACGTACAACACTTTCCTCACTGAAAGGAAGCAGGTCTTCTAGAGAACCGCCGCCTCGTCCAACAATCAGTACATCACAAAGCTCATAAAAATTTGCAATTTCAATCATTTTACAGATTATCTGGGCTGCACCTTCTCCCTGAACTATAGCAGGAAGAACAATAATGTTTATTCCAGGATTTCTTCTTTTAGTTACATTCAATATATCACGGATTGCTGCACCTGTCGGGCTTGTAACAACACCTATTGTATGGGGATAGAGAGGCAGAGGCTTTTTTCGGTTTTCATCAAAAAGACCTTCGGCAGCCAGTTTTCTTTTTCGTTCTTCCAGCATCTGAAGAATATTACCGGCGCCCGCAATTTCCATAGTATTTACTATTATCTGGTAATTTCCCTGAGGTGCGTAAACTGAAAGACTTCCGGTACAGCGAACCTTGTCACCGTCTTTCGGGCGAAAGTTCAGTCTCATAGCGGCACCGCGGAAAATAACTGCTTTTATCTGAGCATTATTATCTTTGAGGGTAAAATAGATGTGACCAGCCGCACTTGGTCTCCAGTTGGAAATTTCACCTTCTATTGTGATTGTACGGAAAGAAGTTTCTAAAATTTCTTTGATTAAATCTGTAATCTGCGAAACGCTGAAAACTATATTTTGTGGCAAATCTGCTGCGTTCATTTTTTCCAACCCAAAGTGTCATTCCGAACTTGTTTCGGAATCTTTAATAAGAGATGCTGAAACAAGTTCAGCATGACGTTTTTAAGAGATGCTGAAACAAGTTCGGAATGACTGTTTTATATATTTTCAACTTACCTTATTTTATTAACTTATTCAATGAAATGCCGATAAAGAATTTGATGAAAACCATAATTATTTTTTATTCCGAAGACTCAAAATATGCTTCAGAAAAAGCTTTTAACGGAAAATCAGCAATAGATCTGACTGGTGATTGGGCAAAAAGCCTGAATATTTCAGTATTTACGTTAAAATCTGCTTCACTTACAGAACTTTTATCAGATATGAAAAAGCTTTGCGACGAAAATCAGGCAGATACAGTACTTTTTTCTTATAATGATCTTCCATATCTTAATCAGTCTCTGGCTCAGAAAATTCTTAATTCCCATATCGAATATAAATCAGAATATACCTTTGCAGACGGATATCCTTATGGTTTTGCTCCAGAAGCTTTAAATGCCGGAACAATAGGAATACTGGCTGAGTTTTCAAAAACAAGTCAAAAAACTCTTGGCGATTCTCCTGTTAGCAGAAATGCAATCTATAATCTTATTAAAACTGATATTAATTCTTTTGATGTAGAAACAATTATTGCCGATACTGACTGGCGTCTATTACGTCTGGCTTTCCATTGTGGTAAAAAAGACAATTTTATGCAGTGTAAAGCTTTGTTTGAAGCAGCTGCCTGCGATGTTCCTGCTTTAGGTGATGTTGAAAAACTTTCAGAACTTGCCTCTGTAAATCCAGCCTGTTTAAAAACAGTTCCTGGTTTTTATAATCTTCAGATTTCAGACAATGTAAATTTTGAATCGATTTATCTTCCAGTACACGAATATTCACAAAATACAATGTCGTATGAAAAGTGTGCAGAACTTATAGACCATATTGCAGCTTACAGTGAAAAAGCAGTAATAAGCCTTTCTGCTTTTGGAGAACCTCTTTTTAATCCTGATTTTCTTAAAATTGTTGAAAAAATCCTTACATACGAGGGACTTTCTGTATTTTTTGAAACAGATGGACTTAAAGTAAGTCAGGATTTTGCTGAAAAACTGGCTCAGCTGGAAAAAAATGCCCTTCCTCGTACAAACGGCTGGCAGAAAATTATGATAGCTGTCATTCTGGATGCGGTAAGCGAGTCAACTTATAAAAAAATCCATAAAAATTGTCCGGCACAAAGCTTCCAGACAGCTGTAAATGCCGTTTCGCTTTTGCAGACAGAACTTCCAGGCTCCGTTTATCCTCAATTTGTTCGCATGAACGAAAACGAAAATGAACTTGAAGCCTTTTACCGCTACTGGAATGAAAAATCAAATCCATCTGGTGGAAATCTTATTATTCAAAAATATGATGATTTTGCAGGAAGCCTTCCTCCATGCAAACCTGCAGATCTTTCTCCATTGGAAAGAGATCCTTGCTGGCACCTTCGCCGTGACCTTACAATCCTTGTAAATGGAGATGTACCATCGTGCCGAACCTGCTGGAAAGACAATATCATTGGAAATGCTTTTACTCAGAAGCTCGAAGAAATCTGGCACAAAACAGATGAGCTTCTTGAAAATCATATAAATAAAAACTACTGCTGCGCTGGAAAATGCGCTAACTGTGAGAAATGCGATGAATGGTATACCTTTAACTTTTAATGAACATCAGATAAACAGAACTATTCTCGGTGGACCAAAAACAATAGATCCTTCTGCCCTAAATATTTCTGTGATTCTCTTAAACAGCAGCGGCAGTCACTTTAAGCTTCATATATTTGAAAATCTTTTACAGTGTAATTTTCAGACAATAGTTTCTGTAGAGCATGATTCAAGCAATTTTACAGATGATGTTTCAAAACGCTATCCGATGATAAAATTTCTTGTTCCGCTTGAAAAAACAAATGACGGAGATCTTATAAACCTTGCTATGAGTGAAGTTCAGACAGATTATGTCCTTGTAATCCGTGACAGTTTGAATCTTCCTGCTAATTTTATTCCTCCGCACCTCGCTCAGAGACTTACTGCAGATTCACCATACTGTATTGTTCCACGACTTTTTGATAACCGGAAAAATGCACTGCCATGTGCCTTCAGCCCAAGTGCAGAAAAAACACATTTTGTAATAGATTCTTCGTCTGAAATTGCAAACGGCAAAAAAACGCTTTTTCCATTTGATTATGTAGCATTATATAATAGAAAAAAGTTTATAGAACTCGGTGGATTTGACTGGACAATTAATTCTCCATACTGGCAGAATCTGGATTTAGCTCTTCGTTCCTGGCTTTGGGGACAGCAGACCGTGCTTACTTCTCTTCTTCAGTTTTCATATATTGATGAACCTCCTGTAAATGATACAAC
>CAKUWD010000248.1 GCA_934699065.1 uncultured Treponema sp. | reverse complement strand
TGTGGTGCTAAAAAAGCTCGTGCTCTAAATGCAGACGGAATGAATTTGCTGAAGACAGGCAGTTCTGGTGCAGAAGGCGGAGTTATGTTTGCTGTTGATTTTCTAAAAGCAGTTACAAAGAGTGTAATAGCAACAAGTGGTGCCCTTGAAAAAATCGGAATTGAACCTGCAAATAAACAAATCAGTCAGATGCTGGTACAGGATTTTGAAATTGAAGTTGAAGGAAAGAATGTAATAATTGTTGGAGGGGGAGACACAGGAAATGACTGCTGCGGTTCTGCAATTCGTCTGGGCTGTAAATCTGTAACACAGATTGAAATGATGCCTTGTCCTCCTGTTGAACGTGCTGCAAATAATCCATGGCCGCAGTGGCCTAAAACCCTAAAGGTAGATTATGGTGCAGAAGAATCAATAGAAAAGTTTGGCCACGACCCGCGCGTTTATGAAACTACTGTAAAAGAAGTAATAAGTGAGAAGGGACACATTACCGCGGTTCGTACTGTTGAAGTAGAATTCCAGACAGTTGATGGAAAACGGCAGCTGGTTGAAAGAGGCGGTACAGAAAAGACCTTGCCTTGCGATCTTCTACTTGTCGCAGCAGGTTTTGTCGGCTGTGAAGAATACACAGCCCAGGCTTTCGGAACAGAGTTGGGACCAAGAGGAACAGTTCTTACACCAGAGGTGGTTTCGATACGCCCTTCGGGCTACTCAACCACCGCCGATTACAGTGCAAGTCCTAACGGTTATGCTACCAGCGTTGAAAAAATCTTTACAGCCGGCGACATGCACCGCGGACAGTCTCTCGTTGTCTGGGCAATTGCCGAAGGCCGCGAGTGTGCCCACCAGATAGACAGCTTTTTACTGGAGAAATAAAAATGGGCTTACATGATGAGTGTGGTGTAGTTGGAATTTTTGGCGCAGAAAATGCTGCCGGACTTTCGTATTTTGCCCTTACAGCCTTGCAGCATCGTGGACAGGAATCTGCGGGTATTGCTGTAAGTGACGGTTCAAGAATTAAACTTCGTAAAGATATTGGTCTTGTAAGTGATGTTTTTGAACAGGATCATTTTGAAAAACTTGAAGGCAATATCGCAGTAGGGCATGTCCGCTATGCAACTGCAGGCGGACGTACAATTGAAAATGCCCAGCCTTTTATGAACTCTTTCAAAAATGGTTCGATTGCACTTGCCCATAATGGCCAGCTTGTTAATCATACAAAACTCCGTGAGCTTCTTGAAGATTATGGAAGTACTTTTTCAAGTTCAAGCGATAGTGAAGTTATACTCAAACTGATTGTCCGTAAATATATTGAAAATGGCGGTCATCTTGGAACTCCTGATAACGAAGAAAATAAAGAAGCTTTAAATCAGCATCGCTTTATAGATGCCGTAGTTCAGGCGGCAAAGCTTATAAAAGGATCCTTTGCTCTTTGTATTATGACAGAAAATATGTTGATTGGAGTGAGGGATCCTAATGGAATTCGGCCACTTTGTATTGGACAGATTGGCGGGGGCGTTACGGGGGCGGAGCCCCCGTTAGAAGGGGTAGCGAGCAACGAAGTGCGAGCGCAGGGGAAGACTTCCCCCTCTTATATAATTACATCGGAATCTTGTGCTATAGATTCGGTGAACGGATTCTTTATTCGTGACCTTGAGCCTGGTGAAATTGTTGTAATTACAAAGGAAGGGCTTCGTTCTATAAAATATTCGAAAGACAAAAAATGTACCTGCATTTTCGAGTACGTTTACTTTGCACGACCGGATAGTGTAATTGATGGAATTGCGGTTCAGGAAGCACGTTATAAAATGGGAGAAGTTCTTGCCAAAGAATCTCCGGTAGAAGCAGATATTGTAATTGGAGTTCCTGATTCAGGACTTGGTGCTGCCCAGGGCTATGCAAGAGCAAGTGGAGTTCCCTATGGAATGGGAATTATCAAAAATAAATATATTGGAAGAACCTTTATTGCTCCAACACAAAAAGAACGTGAAAATATGGTTTTTGTAAAACTCAATGCCATTAGAAGTGACCTGGAAGGAAAACGTGTTATTGTAATTGATGATTCAATTGTGCGTGGAACTACAAGCCGCCGTCTGGTTCAGATTTTAAGGCGTGCCGGTGCTAAGGAAGTGCACTTTCGGGTAAGCTCTCCGCCGGTTAAGTTTCCATGTTATTTAGGAATTGATACCCCAAGTAAAAATGAATTAATTTCAAGTACTCATGAGCTCGAAGAAATCCGGAAAGAAATTGGTGCAGATTCTCTTGCTTTTATAAGTCTGGAAGGAATGATTTCTGCTTTGTCGGCTTGCGGCAAGGGAGACAGAGGTTTTTGTAAAGGTTGTTTTTCCGGTGAGTATCCGGTGTAGAGAGAATACGGTGGTTTCGATACGGCCTTTGGCCTACTCAACCACCGTATTAGCCGTAAGTCTTTATTATCTCTTCGGAAATTGCGATTCTTTTCATGCCGCGGTTCATGGCTTCTTTTTCGATGTAGCGGTGGGCTTCCTGTTCACTCATATTCATGTTCTGCATTAAAAGCATTTTTGCGCGGTTTACCTGTTTAATTTCTTCCATTTTTACTTTGAGTTTTGTAGTCTGGCTGGAAAGTACCTGAACTTTATATTGAACAGCAATTGCGATTTTCATCATGTTGTATAAGTAAAAGGGTTCAAAAGGTTTTGTGATTGTGAGGATTCCGTAACCTTCGACACGATAAGAGATTTCATCAAAGTGTTCGTTAGGTACGAGTAACAAAATTGTGGAATAAGAATCTGCAACGTTGATGGCAAAGTCTGTGTCGTAGCCGTCGCCGGAGTCCGCAATAATTATATTGAAGCTGCGCTCAGTTGCGAGGCGGCGGGCTTCGTTGAAATCACTTGTTGTAGTAAGTTCAAAGAGCGGCGGCACAAGAAATGCGGAGATTTGAGAAACTATTTTACTGTCACGCGATACTAAAAGTACGCTGTGTGATTCTGTTTCCATATAAAATTAAGTCCTCAGCGTGTGGTTTCGACAAGCTCAACCACCGGTCCTAAAACTTTTTTTACAAAGTCACTGTTTTCTGCGAGGCTTTTTGCTTCGGACAGAGATTTAGGAAGAGCAGTTAACGAAGTATGTTTGGTAACATTTTCATCAAAAAGATTTTCTACAGTTTCTGCTGGTGGCTCAATTTTATTTTTGATTCCTTCGATTGCAGCTTGAATCAAGAGCGTGAGTACAAGATAGATGTTGCATAGAGGGTCAGGAGAACGAAGTTCCAGGCGCTTTGCATTTTTGCTGGATGGAACTCTAATAAGGGTAGAACGGTTTTCTTTGCCCCAGGAAATGTATTCAGGTGCTTTACAGGCTCCCAGACGGTTGTATGAATTATCTACAGAATTTAAGTAGTAGGTAATTTCTGCTATATGCTTGAGGATACCACCGAGAATATATGGCAGTAAATCATCTGTTTCCTTTTCTGTTTTGCCGTTTGCAGGACGATAAGAAATATTTATGTGCATTCCATTTCCTGCCTGGCCCGCAATAGGTTTTGGAGAAAAATCTGCGTAAAGTCCATTGCTTGCGGCCTTTGTATTTACAATCCATTTGAAGGTAGCAACGTTATCAGCAGCTGTGAGGGCATCTGAATAATGGAAATCAATTTCGTTCTGTCCAGGTCCTTCTTCGTGGTGACTTGCTTCCGGAGTGATTCCCATCTGTTCAAGAGTAAAGCAGATTTCACGGCGGATATTTTCTCCGTGATCTTCCGGAGCAATGTCCATGTAGCCGGCCT
>CAKUWD010000247.1 GCA_934699065.1 uncultured Treponema sp. | reverse complement strand
CTCTTATAGTCCTTAAGAGAACAAACTCTAAGGACTATATTGAAGAAATCTAACAGTTTTTATTCTGACTCAGAAAGCTCAGTATCTGAATCTGAAGCAGGAGCTTCCTCTTCTGCAGATACTGTGTTATTTTCTGTACTTTCAACTACAGGAGTTTCCACAACAGGAGCCGGAGCCGGCTTAGCTGCATGATAAACGAGTCTTACCTTTTCAACTTGTGATTTATGACGTGACTTCAAAAGCAGAGTTTCACTGCTCTTCTTGTAAACATATCCGGAAGAATTATAAGTCTCAAAGCGAGGATCTGTACGGAATGCCATATCATAAATATAGATAGTATTAAACTGAGGAATTCCTTTAAGAATAACGTAATGTGTATCTCCCTCAGGGAAGTCAATTGTAAAGCTTGCTTCATCGGAATTACCATCATATTTGATTGAACGGGCACAGGTCCAGGCCCAGATTTTGTTTCCATCGGAATCAGAAATCTTTTCAAAATGTGGATAGAATAAGTTGTTATACGCAATAATCGGATAAAGATTGCTGAGGGTTCGCAGATCAAATGAGGTATTTTCTGCAAGATATGAATTAACGATTGCATAACCGGCTTTTTCAAGAGTCTCATCTCCACGGAATTTTCCAAAGCGAAGCAGGGCAATACCGGTATCTACAGCCTGATTAACCGAAAGGAAGGTATCGTTTTCTGAAATTGTAAGGATATTTCCTTCGTAACGGCAGGCTTCTGTAATACGTTCAATACAGCTGTCGAGAACAGGTTCAAGCATTGAAGCATAGGCATAAGACAGATTTTCAAGATCAACGTAAACACGGAGAATACCAGAAATTTGAGCAATTGAAAGTGCTGCAGGATCTGTCTCGGCCGCATTCTTAAGAAGTTTGAGTACTGTATTCTGGCCCGAATGCAGATAAATGAAATCTGCAATTTTCTGAACAGTAAAGAGGTCAAAAGAACCCTTTTCTGCACTCTCTGAAATGCGAAGTTCGTAATCTTTAAGAACCTTTTCGAGATTTTCGTTCATATCTTCAAGTGTATTGAAATATGGTGCAGAAAGATAAGTTCTCTGTTTGCTCTTTTTTACGCTGTCCGGTACTTTCTCAACTGCGCGTAAATAATTTCCTGCTTCGGCCTGAGCCGCAATGTATGAGACGGCAACCTGCTCTGTAATATTTGACTCAACATTATTTGCCTCAAAGGCTGCAATAAGGTTTCTCTTAAACTGACCTATAGTTTTTGCAAATTCTTCTGCACTGGCAATAGGCTCATTTACGATTGAATCAAAGCTGAACTTCTGATTTTCATCATAAACAGAATAGGTTGCTACGTAATTTCTTGGAGTAAAATCAAAGCGTCCGGCACCAACAGCATGTCCTTCGAGCTCCCACAAACTGCGTTTTCCGGCAAGAACGAGACTGTCTTTTTCTGCCTTCTGAATACTCATGTTTGAAGAATAACTATATGGTATAGAGAAATCAGAAATTCCATTTGGTAAATCAGAAAGAATAGCAAGTGAAGAATCTGGAGCTTCTGAAGCAAGTTCAAATGTAACCTTTACACCTTCTGTAAAGTTTAATGTTAAAGAAAGTGGTTCAGTCTGTTCTACATCTTTAAGTTGAACAGGAGACTGAATGCCATCTTTTATAATGACAGCAGGATTTGTATCATCACATACAAAATTAATACCGTTATAAGAGATTCTGACTTTATTCTTATAGGAAATTTCACCAGAAGGAGAGTTTTGTGTTTCAAGGGTAATCTGCAGATTACCAATTTTTTTAATTATGCTAGAATCTGTTCTAAATTGCAGGACAAAAATGCCGATGATTATAACGATATCGACAATAAGCAGTCCTAATGCTTTTTTTAATATCCGAATGCTCATTGTATTAACAGTTTAGCCAATGATTCGGTTAATTTCAACTATATAAAGGAAAGGAATGTAAAAAGAATGATTAAGGAAATTAAGTCAAAGATTTTACTGATTCTTGTAGCAGGAGCTCTTTTCGCACCTGCATTTTTCGTTACAGGCTGTGCAACAACACCAGCAGCAGAAACAGAAGCTGCTCCTGAAGTAACAAAAAAAGAAACGAAAAAAAAGGAACCAGAAGATCCTCCAAACGTAAAATTTGTAAAACAGTTGCAGGTTCTGCTTACAAAGGGTGATACAAAAGGAGCAATTGCTCACTTTGATTCTATTCCTTCTTCTCTTAAAAACGATCTTGAACTTAAAAATCTGCTGGGTGCCCTTTATTATTCAGACACACAGTATGACAACGCAATTACTGTAGCAAATGAAATTCTTGAAATTGATTCAGAAAATATGGATGCCCTTGAACTTATTTCAATGTGTACAAAGGCAAAGGGTGATAAAAAAGCTTACAAAGAAGCAACAGACAGAATTCTTGCCACAGATCCTTATAACGCTTCAGTTAATATTCAGAAGGCCGAAGAATACGCTGTAAATAAAAAGTACAAGCTTGCCCGCGATTCTTATAAAAAAGCCCTTCGCGGTGAACCAGAAAATACAGATGCTCTTTTTGGCTATGCCCAGATGTCTTATTATACAGATGACATAAAGGCCGCATCAGAAAACTTCCAGAAAATTCTTGATAAGGAGCCGGAAAATGCAGCCGCCCTCGCCTATATGGGAAAACTTGCCTATGAAGATCAGAATTATCTTCGTGCAGCAAAATTTGCCCAGGAAGCCCTTAAATATGACGCTACGAATTATGATTACTGGATGGATTATGGTACTTATCTGCGTTATCAGGGAAAATTTGATGATGCAGCAAAGGCATGGAAGAAAGCTGTCGAACTTGATCCGACATATTTCTTAGCTTATGCATATCTTGCAGGAAATTATGATGATCTTGGAGAATGGGATCTGGCACTTGAAAACTATCATAAGGTAATCGAAACAAATCCAAAATATTTTTACGCTTATGAATCAACTGCTATTCTTGAATATCATGCAAAAAATTACGAAAATGCCATCAAGTATTTTACAAAAACTTATGAATACAGTTCCAGCTATGCTTACACACTTATGATTGCTGCCTGCTGGTTCAAATTAAATAAGCCTCTTGAAGCAAAAAAGGTTCTTGCGGCACAGCTTAAAAAACTCGACCCGAATTCTAACGAATACGCTCTTGTTCGTTTTTATAACGATGCCTATAACAGAAACGCAGAGTCAAACCTTGTACAGAAAATCACAAAAGAAACTAATAGTAATAACCGCGGTAAAATGCTATTCTATCTGGGACTTTATTACGAATTGAACAATGCCGAAGAGCTTGCCAATGAATATTATGCAAAAGTCACAAATATGAAAGCTCCTATGTTCTTTGAATACAGGATTGCAGAATGGGGATTATCTAAATGAGTCAGACTCAAATAAAACTGGAACTTGGCGGACGTACAATTACGCTGATTGGTACAGCTCATGTTTCTAAAGAAAGTGTTGAAGAAGTAAAAAATACTATAAATGAATTAAATCCAGACTGTGTTGCAGTAGAACTCGATGAAAAGCGCGCAGATTCAATCAAAAATCCGTCGCGCTATAGTCAGCTGGATCTTGTAAGAATTCTTAAAAGAAAAGAAGGCTTTCTTCTGCTTGCAAATCTTGTACTTGCTTCTTACCAGCGCAGAATGGGTCTTAATGCAGGAGTAAAACCCGGTGATGAAATGATTGCAGCAATGAACGCTGCAGAAGAAAAGCAGATTCGCTGCACTCTTGTAGACCGCCCTATTCAGATTACTCTTAAAAGAGCC
>CAKUWD010000246.1 GCA_934699065.1 uncultured Treponema sp. | reverse complement strand
AAAAGAATGGCAAAGGTTCCGCTTTTTTAAGCAAGTTTTTTTGTAAACCAGCCCATCAATTTTTGAGCGATAAATATATTTACAAAAACAAGGATTGCGCCGAGTGCCATAAAGGCTCCGGCAAAGAGTGCAGAATCTTCAATGCATAAAAGACACTTGCAGATTATCAGGGTGTTTACTGGCAGGCAGATTAAACTTGTGATGCAGGCCGGAATGTAGCGGCGGTAAATGCTTACCTGAATCAGATGAATGAAAAAGTGAAGGTCGCAGCCCAGAAAAGCTCCCAGCCAGATGTACCAGAGAAAATTGCGGTCTATAAAATATGCGAGGGTCGAAATCGCAATGCACAAAATGAGTTCTTCGTAAACGGCGAGAGCAAAGCCTTCTGTAGAAAAATCTTTGTAGCGGCGGAGGATAAAAGGAAAGCGCTGCTGGAGTTCTGCAGTGTTCTGTCGTAAAAAATATTTAAAACCGATAATTTCTTCCATGTCATGAAACATAAAAATAATTGGAAAAAGCCAGACGTATTCTTTCATAAGACCTCCACGTAAACGGCTTGTCATGCTGAACTGTCTTTCGCAAGCGACATGTCATGCTGAACTTGTTTCAGCATCTGTTTTGTATTATATACACTTTAGTGCTGTTAGTCAAAACTAACCTTTCTTTCATATGCTTTTTATATAAGTAAGTCCAGGGTTTTCTGTATAAATAACTTGACAATACTACGTATACGTAGTAAATTAACCCCACAGGAGGCGTCTATGAATAAGTTTTTCCGATTCAATTTCACAAAAGATACTGCTGTCGCTTTTGGAGCGGGCGCAGTTATGATTTTTCTCAGTCTGATTATGCTTTTCTTTGGCGGGAAATCTTTACTTGATAAGGCTATGTCTTTTATTCTTCGTGATCTGCTTATGATTTTTGGTCTGGGAATTGTTTTTGTTTCGCTTTATGTCTGGAAAAAGGCCGGTAGTGTGAAAGCCATTGGCTTTACAGGCCGAAAAAATATCTTGAGTCTTTTGATTGATTTCCTTCTTGCGGCTGGTCTTCTTGCCATGTTTTTGAAAGATGAAAGACCAGCGGGGATTCTCGAAATTAAAAATCTTTATGCCGCTTCTTATATTCTGGTCGCAGGAATTTTTGAAATGACTTTTATTTACGGCTACCTCCGTGCGAGCTTTGAAAAAGCCTTTGGAATTATTCCTGCAATTATTTTGACTGCGGCCTTTTACTCTTTTCATCATGCGGGTTTTCAGCCGGAGTTTTTGCATCTCTTTTTTGTGGGACTTATGTATTGTTCTGTTTATTACATCACACAAAATCTTTTGATTATATTTCCTTTTTTTTGGGGAGTCGGCGCTTTGTGGGATGTGATTGTTTCATCGGAAGCTGGAGAGGAAATCAAGAATCTTGAGTCTTTTATTATTGCGCTTATAATTTTAGTTCTGTCTGTTGGATGGTTTTGTATTTCTAAAAAGAGATTATCGGCTCAAGCCCGATAATGACATATTCGGAGCGATTTTTATGTTATCCAAAACCTCTATCGTAATTTGTGGAATGCTTTTGCAGGGTGAGATGAATGCTTACGACATGCTCAAAATGATTGACAATATGAACATGCAGTACTGGCATCCGATTGGTGCGACTACGCTTTATGAAAGCTGCCTGCGGCTGGAGAAGAAGGGCTATATTAAGGACACTGGCAAAGCGGATAACAAAGCAGTTTACCGAATAACAGAGGCCGGCCGTATAGAACTGAAAGCTACAATTTGCGCACTTTTTGAACGGGTTGATTTTGACTCAGTCTGGTTTTGCCTAGCAGTGATGTATTCGGGAATTCTTACGAAAAAAGAACTTGAAGAAGAAAAAGAAAAACGAGCGGCCCTTCTTGAGGAATACGAAAAAGGAACAATCGAAAACCGAGACAAAATGCTTGCCGCAAAAGTTCCTTACATCGACATATGCGCAATCGACAGAATGATTCAGATAATTCAGATGGAAAAGGAAACACTGAAAAAATTATAAACTCAAATTAGGAGAGACGCATGCCTCAAATGAATAAAGGCGGGAAATTTATATTTGGAAAATCTCTTATAAGAGATGGTGGTGCAATTCAATTTCCTGAACAGGCGATCCAGGAATATGATATTACGTCTGAAGGTAAAATATATCTGATAACTGGAAGTAAAAAAACAGGTGGCTTTTGTGTTACAAGAAAAGGACTATTTGCACCTTCAAAACTTGGACACATACTCAGTAATAATCCTCAGTTAAGAGATTACACTTCTAAAGAGGGAGCCTTTATTAAATATAAGGGACGAGGTTATACCTGGGTAAAAATCAACGAAGATGGAAAGATTTTTCTTAGCGACGAAGTAATGCAATATCTGAAACTCAAAAAAGATATGAAGCTTCTTTCAATTAGAAGCAGCGATATAGCGTTTACAATGGGAGCCTTTGGTCCCTTGCTGGAAGAATCTCTTAAACACGATAGCGAAATAAAAGTTTATTAAACGGTGATTTATTATGAAATATAAAAACGAAGAAATTACTGAGGCCGATTTATATAAAAAACTCGGAGAACTTACAAAAAACAAAGCGGAATGGGAAAGCAACATTTCTGATGTCGCAGCCTTACTGGAGTACGATTCAACAAAAATCCAGGCTAAGACTTTGTGGCTGCTTGGCGAGATGGGACTGCAGCATCCGAAAAAAATCGGAAAGTGGGTCCCGGCGATTGCAGAGTTTTTGAACAGCCCTACCCCCCTGCTTCGTGAACGAGCACTCAATGCTCTTGGAAGAATCGGCCGTGCGGATTTCACTTTAATCAAACCTTTCTGGAATGATTTATTCCGTTTTGCAAAAGACGAAGCGCCGAATGTAAGGTTAAACTTTATCTGGGCATCAGAAAATATCGCTACGAATACACCGGAGGTTTATGTCGATTATATGGAAACTTTTGCTGCACTTCTTGCCGACTCAGATGACAAAGTGCGTATGGAAGCGCCGGAAATTTTCCGTGTTCTCGGAAAGCGCAAGCCAGAAATCGTAGCTCCTTACATAGATCTTCTTTCAAAAATCTCTGAAAGCGACAGTAACCGGGTTGTCCGCATTCACTCAAAAGGCGCAATTAAAGCTTTTCAAAAAGCCACAAGTTAGTTAGTGGTTGCTAACATAACAATAAAATGATATTATTTCAATCTGTTAGTTATTGCTAACTCATATTCTGTATAATGAGGTAATATCATGTTAAACAAAGTTGCAATTGCAAATGTAATTGGCCGCGAAATAATTGATTCACGCGGAAACCCTACTGTTGAAGTAGATGTAATTCTTGAAAACGGAGTGCTTGGTCGTGCAGCAGTTCCAAGTGGAGCCAGCACAGGTGAAAACGAAGCACTTGAACTTCGCGACGGTGACAAGGACCGCTACGGTGGAAAGGGTGTTCTCAAGGCTGTAGAAAATGTAAATAAGGTTATCGCTCCAGCCCTCAAAGGCTACAATGTTTTTGAGCAGCGCAAAATCGATATGAAGATGCTCAAGCTCGATGGCACTCCAACAAAATCAAAGCTTGGAGCAAACGCTATTCTCGGTGTTTCTCTTGCAACAGCTCAGGCTGCGGCAAAGGCTCTCAACATCCCACTTTACCGCTATATTGGCGGAGCAAATGCTCATGTTCTTCCAGTTCCAATGATGAATATTATCAACGGTGGTGCCCACTCGGATGCTCCTATCGCCTTCCAGGAATTTATGATTCGCCCGGTTGGAGCTAAAAACGAAAAAGAAGCAATCCGCATGGGTGCAGAAGTT
>CAKUWD010000245.1 GCA_934699065.1 uncultured Treponema sp. | reverse complement strand
TATGATATTGTGACTATCCTTCATGTTCCGGATATTCTGCAGCGCTTTAAATCTTTGCGAGGCTACGATATTAAAAAATTTGAAGCCGCAACTCAGAAAAAGAATATCCGTATTCTTGTTGTAGATGATTCTCTGACTACCCGCGAAATAGAAAAATCAATTCTCGAAGGTGCAGGCTATGTTGTAGAAGATGCCTTTGATGGACTTGATGGTTTGGAAAAAGCAAAAGAAAAGCATTACGACCTGATTCTTGCAGACCAGGAAATGCCTCGAATGACAGGTCTTGTTCTTCTTGATAACCTGCGTCGTCTGGACCAGTATAAAGAAACTCCGGTAATTGCAGTTTCTACCGACCAGAGCCGTCAGACAATAGAAGAGTTCCAGCGCCTTAGAGCCGGTGCGATTATTGCAAAGAGTGAGTTCAAACGTGGAAGACTTCTTGAGTCAATTAAAGAACTTTTGGGAGATGAATAATGGCAAAAAAAATACTTATTCTAGAATCTTCCGCTACAATGCAGAAGCTCTTTACAAAAACCTTAGACTCAAAAAAATATTCAATCCGCTTTGAAGCTGATTCAAAGGAGATTTTCTCTACCCTTACAGATTTTTGTCCGGATCTCTTTCTTATTAATTGCAATATTAAAGAACCCGACAGCTTTGAAATTGTAAAGCTTATCCGCAGCTTAGCGGACTTTACAGAACTTCCGATTGCTCTATATTCAAATCTTCCTGCTGCTCTTGATGAAGACTTTGCAAAAGAATGTGGTGCCACTTCATTTATCCGTCTGGATGCAGAAAGTCTTGTTCAAAATGTAGACCAGCTTGCAGAAGTTGAAAACAGCAATTCTGAAAAATCAAAAGCCGGAAAAATTAAAAAGCTAGATAATGCCCTGCTCTTTTCAACTGCTACAAATCTTTTAAGCCAGAAGTCCTATAATTCAATAATGATTTCTAAGATAGCAGATCTTATCTCTCAGATAGATAACCTCGAAGAAATGATTAAGTCTTATCTGCTTTTAATAGCCCAGGTATGTGAAGTTCCTCTTGCTGCTATGTACATCCTGGAAAATGACGGACCTCATGGTTACTATTTATGTGCAAAAGATATTCCTCAAAAAGATATTTCTGATTTTCTTAATGTCTGTGAAAAAGACTTTGATAAAAATATGTCTGGTGGTATCAGTGCAAAGAACTGTGCAAAACTGATTGAATCTGATAATAACCTTGAAAGATTTTTCAGCAGCGGTATTCAGCTTTCAAGCTATGAAAACAGGGCCTTAAAAACCAGCTCTTCTTTTCTTGCTACAGTTCATATTGTTGCCCAGGGAAATATCATAAGCGAAAAATTAAACTACTTTGATTTTTGTATAAATAATGCCGTAGAAGTTTTTGATAAAGCTTTGATTGTAGAAAAGAAAATCTTTTTTGAAAAACGTATTCGAAGAGCCTTCAGCCGTTTTGTTCCGGAACAGATTATCGACAGTCTTGTTATGCAGGCTGATGATACCGATCAAAAGGTCGGCGTTGGTGAAACCCGTTCTGTTGCAATTCTTTTCAGCGATATCCGTTCTTTTACAAACATCAGTGAAAAAAACAGAGCCGATGTACTGGTTGCCTTTTTGAACAGATATTTTTCAACGATGGTAGAAATAATAAAAAAGCATGGCGGTACAATCGATAAGTTTATCGGCGATGCGATTATGGCAGAATTCGGAACCCCAGTAAGTTATGAAGATAACTGTCGTCGTGCGGTTTTGGCTGCTTACGAAATGCGCGATGCACTGCCGAGCGTAGAGATGGGAGACCTTGTAATGCCGGACGGTATGGTTTTCAATATCGGAATTGGTATTCACTATGGCGAAGTAATTGTAGGTTCAATCGGTTCTAAAGATAAAACTGACTATTCTGTAATTGGTGATAACGTAAACCTCGCCTCGCGACTGGAAGGCCTTACAAAAACTTATGGCAGCCAGATTCTGGTAAGTGAAAGTGTTAGAGCCGATGCAGGAGAAGATTCTTTCTGCTTCCGCCATCTTGATGATGTTCGTGTTAAGGGAAAGAAAAAAGCAGTACCGATTTATGCCGTAGACCGCAGTCCGGACGAATTCCCTGCTGAATACAAAAATGCCTACATAAAAGGCATGGAGCTTTACAAGCAGGGAATCTGGAATCTAGCAAAAGATTATTTTGTAAAAGCACTTGAAGCAGTGGAAAATGATAAGGCCGCAAAGCTTATGCTGGACCGCTGCGAAGACTTTATAAAAAATCCGCCGGAAAACTGGGATGGCGCAATTGCCTTTATGACTAAGTAAATATCTGACAAAGTTTCATATTAGGAGGAAGACATGAAAACTTTTAAGAAATATTTTTGTACAATTTTTGCTTCAACTTACATAGGAGTATTTTTTCTTAGAATCTATCACTATGGATTTATTTATGAAAATCCTGGAAAAATTATCACAGGTTGTATTCCAACAGTTTTAATTACTCTGGGACTTATTGCAATCTGTTCTTTATTTCAGTGGCCTCTTCTTAACAACTTTGATGAAATCATTGAAAAAGGTAAAAAGAACAAGGATTCAATTACTAAAAAAGATATTGCAAGATTAAACAAAATTTACCGCAATTATGACATCATAATTATTATAGCTCATATTATCGGCTTTCTGATTGGTGCAGGTTCTACTGCCCTTCTTGAAGCAAAAAAAAGCGGCCAGCCATTTAATCCTTATACCTTTACACTGATAGAAATGCAGTCTCTCGCAACCGGCTTTATGTGTTATACCATAAACTATGTTCTTGTAAAACGAATCCATATGGCTGGCGAGATGAGACAAGTCGGAATGACAATGAGTGAAAATCTTTTCCGGGTTCAGAATGTTGCAATGTGGGCTTCTGTTGATGCATCAATCATTAATATGATGACAGTTCCATACGGAATAATCGTTAATTCAAAAATGCCTGGTTCACACTTTGAAAGCTTTATTACTTACTGCTTAATCGGATGGTTTACAAGTCTGGTAGAATTCTTCATTGTATTTAAAGTAATTACAAAGCGTATTCAGAAAACTCAGAAAACAGTAAGCAATAATCTGCTTGCTGAATCTACAAACCTTGCAGAGGCAACAAGAGTATCTGCTGCAAACAGCCAGAACCAGAGCGCTGCCGTTAAAGAAATTGTTTCTACAATGCACGACTCAACAGAGCTTGCAAACAATATCGGTGAAAAAATTAAGGAAGTAACTTCCCTTGCAGAACAATCCCGCGATGCTGTAATTTCGGGTAATCAGGCTTTGCAGAATAATGTCAATGAGCTTATGAATATCAAAAATACCAATATGCTCACGATTGACGGAATTAAGGAGCTTAACTCAAAGATTAACGGAATCTGGGATATTGTAAGCATTATTAATAATGTTGCAGATAAAACAAAAATCATTGCCTTTAATGCCGAACTCGAAGCGTCAAACTCAGGAGAGGCAGGAAAAAATTTCCATGTAGTTGCTACAGAAATCCGCCGCCTTTCTGACAATATTATTGATAGTATTAAGGAAATCAGGGAAATTATAACTGATATTCAAAAGGCTTCTGATACTCTTATTAAGGATAGTGAAAAAGGAACCGCTCAGATTGATAACGGCTGTGAAAGTGCTAAATCTCTGGAAAAAGAATTTGAAAGCATCATGCAGTCTTCAAAATCTACTGCAGACAGCTCTAATCAGATTTTGACTAATGTTGAACAGCTGACTGGTGCCAGCGAGCAGATTTTCGTAGCCCTGCAGGAAATTGCAAAGGGCATCGAAAGTTTCTCGCAGAATATCACCAGTGTT
>CAKUWD010000244.1 GCA_934699065.1 uncultured Treponema sp. | reverse complement strand
GTGGGTAAAATGAGTAGTGCCCTTTTCAATTGCCCAATCCTTCATCGCATTCGCAACAACAGTAGCAACCGAAGAGTCCAGCTTTTCGCCGCCTTCAATAGTCTTCATCAGCTGCTTATATGTTTCTTTTGGCAGCCGGGCTTTCATTACAGTTTCATTAAAAACGTTCTCGCCAAAAATTGGTGTTACTTCATCCATAGTTATAATCTCCTCTATATCAAAAAAAACGCTGCACTTTCATTCTGTGTAGGTCAAAATGAAAACGCAGCGTCTTTGCCGATTGTTAGTTTCTCCGAACATGCCAACGGCAGCCGGAATGTTTAAAACAAAAAAGGTCGCAGAAATACCATTTCTGCGACCTCTTTGTCGTTTGATATTTTATTTATACTCTTCTTGAAATAAATTGTCAATAAGATTTTTATTCTTTTACAATTTTTTCAAGATTTTTTTTAGCCTGCAAGTACCTTAGAAGCCGGTTTTACAAGGTTATGGAATGCATAACTATAAAGTATTTCAGCAACATCACTCAATGGCTTTCTAACTTTCAAGCCCATACTGTGAGCAAAGTTACAAGCTGCCTTTGTTGATTCAGGATGCCAGAGCTTTGCATTCTCAAGATTAATGAATGGTACTTTTTCTGATTCTGCAATAGCTTTAATGTGAGCATTCATAAGACTGATGTTTTTGTTATTATCAGGATTGTCTACAGAAACCAGAGCGACCCTGCAATTTTTGTGATTTGATTTAATTGTTTCAATAAGCATAATGTAGTAAGAATCAAAGGCAGAAGGATTTGTTTTGATAAGATTTTCGTCATTTTCACCGAGGTGAAGAATGATTCCTTCTGGTGCAAGAGGAGCAACTGTGCTTTCAAAATATTCTTTGGCAGCTGCAAGTGTAAGTTCAGACTTACTCTTGTTGTAAAGTTCAAAATTGAAGTTATATTCCCCGGCAAGCTGAGTAACAGGAATTGCTTTATCAATTCCACCACCCATAAGAATAACTCCGTTTTTCTTTTCAAGGCCCTTAACTTCTCTGTTAATGAGTTCATCCAAAGAATTTGTGTAGTTATACATAGTTTCCTCCTTTGCTACATTATTCCTTATTTCATTGATTGAAATCTTTTTATCAATCACATTTTTTTCATTTGTATTTTTTGCTTTCAAATCCAGGCTTTTGTTTCTAAAATAAACAAGCATATTTACCATTACAATTCCAAGATTCAGAAAATAAACTGCAAGAACATAATTAAACTGTCCATTCATTATTTTTGCAGTGATTCCTGCAACATAACCTGTAATAATTAAAATTATGAAGCTCAAGCTCATTCCCTTTGCACTTCTGGCTTTATAAGCTTTTCTGACATTTAACGGCCAGGAAAAACCAAAGCAAACCAGCATCAAAGCTTCAAATAGATGTGAAAGATTCATGTTTATACCTCTTTTTGTTTTATGGCTGTATTGTAGCACTTAAAAAAATCTTCACAATTTTTTGAAAGAAAAGAAAAAGTTATTAAAGTTAAAAAAAAATTTATTTTGATAAGCAGCTATAAAAAAATGAAAAATTTTCTTTACTTAAAAAAGTCGACAATTTGTATTAAAATATTATATACTTTAACAACCCCTATGAAGAAAAATTTCGGAAATTTAAATTCAATCCGTAAAGAAATACAGCATACACAATTAATTCTTATTCTGCTTGTTACAATTTTTATGAGCATTGGCGGAATGGTTATCAGTATTCATGCTAATGAAAAAGAATTCAGTGAAAATCTTCAAAACACTTCGGAACTGATTACCCGTTTATATGGATTTACGAAAGATTATTCACAGGTTGAATTGTGTATTTATATTGATGAAATTGTTGAAAAGCTTTCAGGTGTTGATATTGTTTCTATAGTTGATACCAGCGGAATTAGAATTTATCACACGCATCACAGTCTTATTAATACAAAGTATGACGGAACAATTCCAGATTTTGAAACCCACAAAAACGGCTATTACACAGAAGATGATAAAGGACCATCAGGACCGCAAAGACGAACCTATTCTGCTGTTTATGATGAAGACGGAAACTATCAGGGTTTTATAATGACCATCCGTTTGAAATCATCAATGGCCCAGGTTACTTTAACAACCGTAATGCTCTTCCTTTCTGTAACACTTTTTGCAATCATTGTTGAACTTATTGCTGCAGGCGTTCTTTCAAAACGAATAAAAAAAGAGTTTATTTCCTTTACAGAAGATTTTGAAGGAACAAAAATTCTTGTAGATTCCATGAGGGCAAATAATCATGATTTTACAAACAAACTGCATGTAATCCTTGGACTTATTCAGATTGGAGAATATGACAAGGCCGTCTCATACATTCAAAACATTTCCATGATTCAAAAAGAAACGATCAGCAAGGTAATGAACAACATTGAAAATCCATCTTTTGCAGCTTTGATAGTTGGTAAAATTGCCCGTGCATCTGAATGTGATGTTCGTTTTATTCTTCAGGATGGCTTGTGTTATAAAGCAAATGATATTGATGTTCCTTCAGAAGCCCTTGTAACAATCACAGGAAATCTTATTGATAATGCTCTGGATGAAATGAATAAATCTGTAAAAAAATATGAATCGGTAAATGAATTAACCCTTGGAGTTTATACAAAGCCTGGAAGTCTTTTAATAACTGTAAAAGATACAGGAAACGGAATTCCCGAAGATATAAAAGATAAAATTTTTGAGCAGGGATTTTCTACAAAAGGAAAAGGAAGAGGAATCGGACTTTATCATACTCAACAACTGATTCAGAGTATGGGTGGTCAGATTTCTTTTGAAACAGAAGCAGGCAGAGGCACCTGTTTTATGGTTACATTGAATAAATAAAAATCTATGGTATAATAAAAAAATCATGAATTATAAGGTTTTAATTGTTGAAGATGACCCCATGGTTGCAATGATAAACAGTCAGTTTGTTAAAAAATCTGAAGGTTTTGAAGTTGCCGGAATGTGTAGAAATGGACAGGAAGCTCTTGATTTTCTTGATTCCAATACAGTTGATTTGATTCTTCTTGATGTGTTTATGCCTGTTTTGAATGGAACAGAAACCCTGAAAAAAATCAGATCTAAAAAAATTAATTCCGAAGTCATTATGGTAACTGCTGCAAATGATACAGCAACAATTGAACAGACAGTTCACCTTGGCGTTCATGATTATCTGATCAAGCCTTTTACTTATGAAAGATTTTATGCATCCCTCGAAAAATTTAAAGCGAAAAAAGAGATATTGAATCAGAATACTGTTATGGATCAGTCCAGCATTGATAATCTGATATTGCATGGTAATACAGCTTTGCAGGCTACAGCTTCTGATTCTGCAGATTCTTCTGAAGATGTTCAGGCTTCACTTCCAAAAGGAATTCAGAGGAGAACTCTTTCAAGAATCATTTCATATTTTGATTCAAACAGCGGCTGGAGCAGTACAGACATGATTTCTGAAACTCTTGGAATTTCAATAGTTACTGTCCGCACGTATATGAACTATCTCGTAAAGACAAAAACAATTTCTGAAGATGTAAATTATGATACTGGCGGAAGGCCAAGTATGCTTTACAAAAAGAACGATTAATTTCTGAAAATCTTAATATCCCCTCTCCTCATTAATTTTTTATAAAATTTTTTTGAATTTTTTTATAAAACCTATTGACATAGTAGGTTATTAGGTGTATAAATTAATTACCTACTAAACAAGTGGGAATAAAACACTAAATCAAATCTAAAAGAGGAGGCACAGAAATGAAGGCTTATTTCGAAAAACTAGTCCGTGAAAATTTCCGCAACGGAGTCATGTGCCTCTGTTGTCGTTTCTAGAATTCTAAGCTTTTACAATTAACTGAAATCCCGGGGGTTTTAGGG